>DASZXD010000257.1:0-47033 GCA_035546015.1 Occallatibacter sp. | reverse complement strand
TGCCAACCCATAGCGTGTAGTTGATTACTCCTGGCGCAGAAAGCCATGTAAATTGTGTCATCGTCGAGACCGTGGCCCCATTTGCTGGAGCCGAGAGATAGGTTGTCGACGCAGTCTGGAATGTGGAGTTCGCAGTTGTGTACCCAGCAGCGGTTAAGGTCCACAAAGTTACATAGTAAGTGACTCCCGGTTGTAGGCTGGCAGACGTACTGGTAATTCCTCCTGGATTGGAAGTATGCGCGGTAGTGTAATAGAGCGCGTCTTGCGCACCAGGGGTGGTACCAACCCAGAGAGTGTAATTGATGTCACCCGGAACTAATGTCCAATTGAATTGAATGTTCTGGGCCGCAACTGTAGCTCCATTGGTTGGTGTGGTCAGATATGATGTGTTTCCAGTGGAGAAGGTGGACGTGGTCGTGATGTACCCGGCCGAAGTGAGTGTCCAGAGAGTCACATAATATGTGGTGCTTGGCTGTAAAGACGCGGTCATACTGGTCACGCCAGACGGATTCGACGTTGAACTCGTCGAGTAATAGAGAGCGTCCTGCGCACCAGGTGTCGTACCGATCCAAAGTGTATAGTCGATGACCCCGGGAACCGCGGTCCAACTGAACTGAATGTTCCTTGGCGAAACAGTGGCTCCATTAGCCGGGGCCGTCAGAACCGAAGAATATGCAGTTTGAAAAGTCGACGTAGTTGTGGTGTATCCGGTTGAAGTCAAGGTCCAAAGGGTCGTGTAATACGTGACACCAGGCTGAAGACTGGCCGAAGTGCTTGTAATCGCCGTCGGATCCGGAGCGTGCGCCGTAGTGTAATAGAGGGCATCCTTGGCTCCCGGCGTGGTACCAATCCAGAGCGTATAGTTGATGACGCCGGGAACACTGGTCCAACTGAACTGAATATTCTGCGACGAAACTGTGGCACCCGAACTCGGAGTAGTAAGGACGGAGGCATTGGCAACCAGGGATTGAAATCCCTTGGGCGTAAATATCTGCATACCGCTCGGAATCGGAGATACAATGCTCCATCCCGAATAGAGGAAATAAGTCTGGGCCCATCCTGCAGCGCTTGTGGGCTTGATTGTCAGGCTTGTCCCAGCATTATTGATCGTAACCTGGTCACCGGGATTGGCGAAGTAGAACATGTACGCGCTGGATACAGAGTTAGATTGTCCAAGGATAAATGGATTCAACAGGGGGAGCGGCGAGTTCGGTACATTGTCGTAAACCAGCTGCTCCTCCTCAGAGTTTCCATATGGATAAGGGTTATTGTAGTAAGAAATTGGATCCATATAATAGCCAGTCATATAAGAAGATCCGTGACTCGTCACCCAAATTGGGGTTATCCCCGAAGTATTTCCTGAAGTTAGCAGAGAACTAACATCTTCTACCCCCTGGCCAATTCCCGCATTTGGATCAAAGTAGACTACGCCGAATGTTGCATCGGCAATCTGCCACTTCTGATTGAACATGTCCCAGAATTCCGTGATGACATGAACATCTGCACCATCCAGGGTTGACTGGCGCACACGAGCCAACACTCCGTTTTCAGTAAGCAACGCGGCTAAAGCGATTGCAAAATCACCGCAAGAAGCGCCATAGTTCGTATGCGGGTGGTTGTGGTCCAGCATGCTCTGATATAAATACGACCCGGCTTGTGGAACGTTGCCTGGCGACGGAGCCATGAGCCGGACCTGACCAGTAAGGCTTTCGATGTTTGAGTAAAAAGTATTTTCAGAAGGAGGTTCCTGCGCCTCTGCTGTAGTGAAATTGCTCTTTGAACACACCAGACCAGAGTTTGATTGCGTACACAAGGTTGCGTAATAGGAGGTGTTGGGCTGCAGCGCCCAGACGTACCCACTGGTAACTGTTGATGCGAAATCCGAGGCAAAATTGTCCCACTTGCTATAACCAGTTGGGCTCACCAGCAGAAGGTAAACCTGTACACTGGGGACTGCCGTCCAAGTAAACGGCTTAAATGGATTGACGTTCGTGGCACCGTTCGCAGGAAAGGTGAGATATGCCATCGCCGATGTCTGGAATGTCGAAGTTGACTCAGCGTACCCGGAAGAGGTTAGAGTGCTGAGCGTTGCATAGTAGGTGGCACCTGGTTGCAAGTTAGCAGATGTGCTGGTGATCTCGCCCGAGTCCTCAGAATTTGCCGTGGTGTAGTAGAACGCATCTTTGGCGCCGGGAGTAGTGCCAACCGATAGCGTGTAATTGATTGCTCCCGGGACAGATACCCATGCAAACTGCGTGAGTGGGGAGACAGTGGCCCCATTTTTCGGTGCCGTGAGGTAGGACGTTGACTGGGTTTGAAAGCTCGAAGCTGTGGTTGTGTACCCTGCTGCGGTCAGCGTCCATACGGTTACATAATATGTCGTGCCGGGCTGCAGCGACGCCGTCATGCTGGTGGTGTCAGCTGGGCTCGTGGTTGAAGCTGTCGAGTAGTAAAGCGCATTCTTGGCGCCCGGCGTCGTTCCAATCCACACCGTGTAGTTGATGACGTCTGGAACAGCCGTCCAGCTAAATGATATGGATTGGGGGCCTACGGCTGCACCATTCGCTGGCGTCACAAGCACTGAGCTCGCCCCTGTGCCCGCTAACGCCTGCAGGGGCAGCGAGACGACAATCAGCACCCCCAAAAGCGATTTCCAGACGAATCCCCACGCCTGAAGCTTCAATGAACGTCCTCTCATTTCAGATGAAAGGCGGAGAGCTTTACCAGGCAGAACCGACGATTAACTTTCAATATGGACGGCTCTCCCCTACCCCGCACTCAATCTTGATAGCTGGAATTGAACACCCTGCAACCGAGTTTGACCGTGCTGACGGCAAAACTGCGAATAGGATTACAGGCTCGAACTCAGATTTTGCGTATCGATGCGTATCTGTTATCGAACAGGCACAAAGTCGTCGTACTACGAAGGATACACGCATAACTGTACCGAGGGAAGCCCCAATAATCATCGACTGATTACTATTGTCATATATCCATCCTGATTCCTGTTCGATCAGTCTGGCTCTGGACCGCCTGGACGGGAATATCCTCTAGGCTGGCACCACTCCGACCTCTTCCTGCATCATGATGGGGCGCAGCAAACGCGCCGATTCCTGAACCAGGAATGTGGTTCGAGTAACCTCGATCAACTCACTCAACGGTATCGGCGCCTGCTGACCCATGCGAATCGAATTGAGTGTAAGCTCCATTTCGCGGCGATGACCTTTGTCGGAGTTCCCTTTCAGCATCTGTTTCCTGCCGCCTCGAACGAGTTCCAACGACGTAAAATTGTTGAGCCGTGCAACACCGCCGGCACAGAAAACCTCGTAAAACTCCTTTGCTACGCTCTTATCCCCGTTCGCCAGATACTGCACTGTTGCCACTGAGCCATCGGCAAAACTCAGTGTGGCGGTCACGTTGTCATTGCAGTATCGCTGCCCGTTTGGCAGCCAGTCCGCACTGACTCGCATAATCGGGCTGCCGACAACAGCGCGCGCCCAATCCACAAAGTGGCAGAACTCGCCTACAATTCGTCCTCCGTGCTGGTGCGCCCAGTGATCAGGAGGGATGAAGCCCGCGTTAATGCGTATGTTCAACATCATCGCTTCTGCCCTTCCAGCGAAGAACTCTCTAATCTTCTCTGTGTACGGCGCAAATCGACGATTGAACCCGACCATCACAAATGCGTTTTCAGCATTCGCCTGGCGCATGGCCACTGCTGCCTCAATTTCCTGCAACTCCTCAGGAGTGGTGGCAAGCGGCTTTTCAACAAACACTGCCTTGCCATTCTGAATTGCGCGAATTACATAATCGGCATGGCTGTCATGCCTGCTGAAGACAAACACGGCATCGACATTGGGATCAGTGAGCAGCTCCGCCGGAGTCTCAGCACGGTTAAAGTGAAAAGCCTTCTGGGCAGATGCAGCCCCAACTCCTGAAGCAGTCGCCACAGCTTCGAAGCGGGCTCCTTTCACTGCCTGCATCGCCGGAAACATGACGCCAGTGGAAAAAGATCCCGCCCCGATGCAGCCAATTCGCACTTCGTCTTTGGGGAGGGTGCGTTGTACCGCAACCCGCTCGACGCTCTTTGCCAGAGGCATCGTGGGATACTCGATAATCGCGGTATAAATGCCCGAGGTCAGGTTCGCATAAGCGTTTGCCGCGTGCTCAACAGAATAACGCGCCTGCAAAAGAGGGGCGACATCAATCTGCTTGTTCGCAACAAGATCCAGAAACGCTTCCATGTTCCGCCGTTCCGTCCAGCGCACATATCCGATTGGATAGTCGTTCCCCTCTTCTTCATACTTCGGGTCATACCGACCAGGCCCGTAGGAGCGGGAGAGGGTGAGCGATAGCTCTTTCATGTACATCTTCTCTCGCGATACTCCCAATCCGATTGCACCAACCATCACAATCCGCCCGCGGTCGCGCATGAGTTTGGCTGCCATCTCAACGGGCTCTGCCGAGCTGCTCGAAGCAGTGAGCACCGCAGCATCAACTCCATAACGCGAAAACGCGTGCACTTTCTCGACAAGGTCCGGATCGTTTGCCAAAAGCGACAGATGCGCTCCGAAACGCGCAGCCTGCTTGACTCTCTCCGGCGACAGATCAATGGCAACAACGCGACACCCTGCTGCGCGTGTTATTTGGATTGCGAGCGCCCCCAGAAGACCCGCGCCAACTATCGCTACCGTTTCTCCAAAGGCAATGTTGGCCTGCCGCAAACCCTGCATCGCAATGGCCCCAATTGTCGTCAGGGCTGCCGCATCCGTCTCTACACCATCAGGAATATGAACTGCGAGATTGCGCGGCACATAATTTACCTCGCAATGGTTTGCAAAACCTACACCGGCGCAAGCCACGCGGTCGCCAACCTTGAACTCTCCGGCCTCTGCGCCCACTGCAATGACTTCGCCCGCACAGCTATATCCCATAGTGGAGAGCGTATCCAGCTTGGAGGTCACCTTTTGATAGGCCGCCTGGATCCCATTCTGACGCGCATAGTCGACAACCTGCCTCACCAGATCGGGCCGAGCCATCGCCTTTGACAAAAGCGATTTCGAGCTTAGGTCCATAGTTGCCCGCTCGGTCCCGGCACTTATGGCAGAGAAATGTGTGCGTACAAGGATGCCATGCGGGTTTAACTCGGGCTCTGGCACATCGAATAACTGAACTTCACCGGTACGCCGGCTAGTAAGTATTGCCAACATCGAAATCTCTCTTCCTGTATCGCTAGTTCTGTGGGATAGTTTTTGCAGATGCCTTCGCTTCTTTGGCGAGTTCCGGACTTCCAGCTACCCTCTTGCCCGCAATCAATTCTTTCATCAGAACACCCACCTCACGTGCTCGCACATCCCATGTGCAGTCACGAACTGCCGACTGCCTCAGTTTCCTGTCGGCCTCAGTATCGTTCGCCAAAGCGTCTTCCACTTTTGCAATAAAGTCATCTGCGCCCTTGTAGAAGCGAAGGCCAGGCGTCTCGATATATTCGAAGAGTGGAGCCATCACGATTGGCTTGCCTGACGCCATGTATTCGCGCACTTTGATCGCACTTCCGTATGCCGTAAATGAGCTGCCCAAATTCCATGGCAGGATGCAAATATCGAAATGCCGCAAATAACGCGGCAATTCGGCGTATGGCCTGGTTCCGAGGAAGTGGATGTTTGGCGCATTCACGGCCTGCATTAAATTCGATCTCATTCCGATTAAAGCCCAGTGCCAATCGGGTCGCCGCCTGGCCACCTCGTTCATCAACTCGGTATCCATTACAAAATCCATTGCGCCAAAGTAGCCGAGCACAGGCCGCGGTATCGCCGCAATGTCGGGCGCGGTTTCAGCTGCCTCATTTGCAAAGTGATCATAGTCGACGGCCTGCTGAAGGTAAACACGATGTGGCACGTCTGCAGCCTCATCGAACAACTTGCGACCGCTGTAAAAAACTACGCTCGCCATGTTGATCAATTTCGAATGGAGCTGGCGAATTACGTCTTTCGAAAGCGCGCTGTCTTCATTCGCGTCGTACTTATCTGAAACCTGGTAAACCAAAAGCTTGGGTTTCAAGCTCTCAGCCGCATCCGCCGCGGACGGAATAGCCACCCACACGATCGGATGCCGCATGCCGCAACGCCACATGGCGATCCGCAGTTGCACATTCAACAGGATGCGATTGAGCATTCGTATCCATGCCGATCCATAAACCGGAATTGCGATCGGAGTCATCACCCACAATCCCTCCGGCGCTCTCTTGAGCCATCGTGTATAGCTTTTCAGCTTGCGGCGAATCTTCAGAAAGAAGTCAGGGTTGGATATCGAGGGCAATCCCATGCCCAGCGAATTGACAAAGATCACGCGGTTTTGCTGCGCCAGGCGCTTGAGGATGTGGTTTTTCGAATGGGGATGGTGATACCACCAATCCTCGCCGGCAAAGCAGATAATGCTTTCACCTGAAATACCGTAGTCCATATCAGAATCCAAGTGCGCTACCTCGCCCCAGTGAAACTCCTGACCTGTCAGAAGTGGTTAAGCGCCAGATAGAACACGGTTCATCACTTTCCAGGCCAGGCCGACAAGCCAACGCACCGTCGGCATCGTCTGCAGTCTGCGACCGCGTGCGATTCTTCAAGAAAATCCTCCACTCTAGCCGTTGCGGGAGATGCTCCCTCTGATCGAATTTTACCTTCATGCTAACGCCAGTTCCCGACGCATTTCCAATCGGATCACTCCCAATACAGATACAGTGGCCAGAATGTAACAAATCGAAGACGTGATAGCAGCGCCAGTCGCGCCCCACAATGGGACCGCCCAAGCCAGATTCAGCCCTATGTTCAGGATTGCGCATCCAAGCCAGATCCATACAACACTCATGGGGTAGCCGATGCTGTTAAGGAATTGCACTGAGATCATGTGAATGCTCAGGAACAGCATTCCCGGCACGAGCCACAGGTAGGCCGGAACAGAAGGCGCAAATGCGCTGCCAAACAATATCCGCACAACGAATGGCGCCAATACAACTGATAGCAGCAGTAGCGGACCAACAATCCCAACTGTACCGATCAACACTTTTTTCATCAGCCGGTATTTCTCGATGATATCTTGTGTTGCCGAGAGCTTCGGCATCAGCAACGATGCAATGACCGTAGGAAGAATCACAATATAGTCGGCCATGTTGACTGCAATCGAGTAATAGCCGGCGGCTTCTGCACCGCAAAGATACTTCACAACAAGCAGATCAGATCTAAGGACCAGAAAGCAGAAGAATGTGCCGAAATAAGCACGCATCCCATAGGACAAGTTGTCTTTGAAGAGTTCCAACGATGGCCGCGGCGCAGCATGCGCCACTTTCGCCAGATGAGCAACGATGACGCCCAGCATCAAGGTCATCGTGATCAGTCCTGCGCCAAACGCCGACTCAGAGCTGAGCCAGTGCGCAAATGCCAGGAAAACAATGATAACGAGAGCAAGACTGCGATTCCCAAGCTCGGTTCGATTGTAAGTGGCAACCTCGTTTACTCCCAACAGCAGATTCTGAGCCAGCAGATAGGCCGTCCCCACAGGAATCCACAGAAGCCCCAGCAAGAGCAGCAAACCGTGTAATGGTGCAAGCTGTGGCAGAACTGCGAAAACCGAATAAGAGCCAACAAGAGCGAGAATGCCGATGATACAGCTTACGAACAGAGAGTTGCCCAGGAGCTTTGGTAACGTGGCCCGATCTTTCGAAACAAAATAGACGTTCGAGGCATGCATTCCCAACGTTCCGAACTGCAGACCGATATTGCCTATGGCTGTGGCAACGGCATAGAGTCCGCGCCCTGCAGGTCCCAGTATTCGCGCCACCAGGACAGTGGTTACAAGCCCAATCACGATCAAGACAATACGTGTCGTAAATGTGGCCAGCACCTTACGGACAAAGTCGCCAGCCATGAGGCCGCCGAGACTCTGCCTCCAACGCGAGATCGAGCGACTTGATACCCGCTCGGTCGCAGCAGAAGACTCGAGTTGTTTGTCCGCGTACATCATCCTATCCCGTTCGAAATCCTGCCTGACTTTCCAGACAGACAATCCATAGAAATGGCTCAAAACCTAGAGCGCCTGCGCGATATTCATCCCTGTTTCTGTCTTTGCGAAAGGCTTTCACCCGCCGCAGAACGCAGGCCGGCGGCCATCATCGTATCAGCGGCGTTCCTCTTCCATGTGTAACGTTTCAGCACCACCTCGCGCGCATTCCTGCCCAGCCGGCTTCGCAAATCCGGGTTGGCAGCAGCCACGAGGATCGCCGCGGCGAGATCGTCAGCATCTCCAGGGTGAACCATGAGCGCTGTCTTGTTGTGTTCCAGCACAGCCTCCAACTGGTCGAGGCGGCTTGCGACGATCGCCTTGCCCATCGCCATGTACTCGAACAGTTTTGTCGGAGAACCAATGAATGGCCGACCATCGGGCATGGGCACATGCGGAGAAGCCAGAACATCTGCTGCATCCAGATAACCCGGCATCTCATCGTGCGGAACACTCCCCACAAAAACCACAAAGCCCTGCCTTTCGTACTCGTCCAGCGCCGCGCGCATCTCAGCGTGAAGCGGTCCTTGCCCAATAAGGAGAAAACGCAGGTGCTCCCCTACTGCATCCGATGTTGATCCAGTCTGAGATTGCACCAGCAATTTCTTTATCGCTGCCTGAAGCACCTCGATCCCATGCCAGTAACTGAATGTGCCGGCAAACGCCACCACAATGTGATTCGATTCGAACCCAAGGCGTTGTCGCAACTCCTCTCTATGGCCACTACCAGGGCAGAATCTCGATGGATTAACCCCATTGGGATTGACAAGAATTCGCTCGTGAGGCACTCCGTGTGCAATCAACTCCGACCTCAGCGCCTCTGAAACCGTCACGATCGTACTGGCACCCTGTATTGCAACTTCCTCCGCCATGCGCAGCCACGGAGAGAATCGCGCTGGGTCCCAATGGTTGGCCATCCACACCTCCGATCCGTTGTACTCCAGTACCATTGGAACGCGTAACCTACGCGCAAGCAGTACGCCAGCAATCACGAAACGTCCGTGGCGCTGATAGATGGCCCTGGGCCTGCGTCCTGCGAGCAGGACCCGTGCATCGCGCACAAATTGCCAGTTGTACCAAAGAATCAGCGACTCCGAGAATACAAACAGCTTTCTGCGGAGGCTGATATCCGCCACTGGAAATGGAAGCGTAAAGGGAAACTTGCATCCCGATATCACGAGGCAGGTGCCTTGGTTTTCCGCCAACCCCTGAAGGAATCCGCAGAAGTGCGTGGTCGCGCCGCCCGAAAAATCTCGATTCAACGGATAGGGATATATGTAAGCGATGTCAGGCGCCCCCTCCGTTGGAACAACCGGCACTCCTTTGCCGGCACTTTTCTGCAGTCTGCTTAGCAAAAGCCAGGTCACTGCAAAGACGGCTACATCCACCGTCAGCGAGAGAGCGATCTTCGGCAATCGACGAAGACAGTCCTTAAGCGAGATCACCGTCACGTTGCCTGCCTCGTCCGCCAATACAGATTCGCTGCATCCGTGAATCAGGTGAAGACAAACCAGCAGCTCAGGCTCCTTAACGTCAGCTAGCGAGCGAAAGTAGAATACAATCGCCGTCCCTCGCAATCGCGCCAATGCTCGAATCTGCCCTGCCCAGCCAGACTCCCTCAGTTCCCGGTGCGCGAGAGTCGTAATCTCCGCAGAGGGGTAGCGCGCCTGAATGAACTGAAGGCCTTTTTCGGCGTTCCCTGTCCATGCGTGAAGATAAACTTTAGGTGATTTCTGAATCATCGCGACACTCAAACTACTCTGGAAAGTGCTGTGGCCGGAAATAGAGGTGATTCTCCATAGCCATAGCGATAGAGAACTGCCACTGCAAAGACAAACCACATATTCAATTCGCCATAACTCCCAGCTGTCTCTGTAAATCCGGTGATCCAGTAGGAAAGAAAGATGAAGAGAAAGTATCTCGCCGCCTTTGCTCCACGCTCACTACGTTTGGCGAGATGCCAAAAGGCCGCCAGAAGCAACGCCTGCGACAGTAGATACGGGATAATTCCTACCAGTCCGGTCTCTACTGCAAGCCAGCCAAGATTATTGTGTGGAAAATTCACTGGCGGATCATTCCCGAAGCTATCTGCCTGATAGCGCGCCGATCTCTCAGCTACGGGTAAAAAATTGAACAGACCCACGCCAATTACCGGGTGGTCAATAAATATCTTCAATGTCTGCTTATCTTGAGCCAGACGGCCGTAGACATTTGAGGAGCTGGAGCGATCCTGAAAGACCCCGGGGGCTAAAGCTGCCAGCGCAATCACTATTACCGGAATCGTGGCGAGAACGACCAGCCTGATCACTCGTCGAAAACCGGTCGTCCAGAATAGATCAATGATGATGACTGCAATCAAGGTCAAGAGCACTGAGCGAAACAGCGGCAACAGAGCCTGCAATATGGCTGCTGAACTGCCCACAATATGCAGACCGCGCCATACCGGGCCAGCGTTATCGCGGATCAATGTCCATAAGAAGGCCAGCAAAAAAAAACTGATCAACCCCGCAATCGCAAAAGTAGTGTTGGACACGAAAGGGCCATTCGCGCGCAGAAAGACGAATCCGGTAGGGTCAGTCGGCTCGTATGCGAGATAGTCACCCGACGCTGGAAAAGCAAGCAGGTCTGTTTGCGAGGCGACTTCCATGACTCCTATGCACGCTGAATAGATGCTGATGATGCAAATGGCAAAGTGGAGTGGCTTGGTGTAACGATCCAACCGAAATTGCCGCACGATGTACCAGCCGAGCAAAGCCGGCAGCAGCAGGCCATCGACTATCAACCTGCCCACCGTAAGAATACTGTCAGTCCTTAAAAACGATATGAAGGTGGCTGCGAGAAATATACCCCATGCAATCGCGGAACGCTTCAGATCTTTGGGAATCAACCACACTCGGCTATTGGGCGTCACCATCATGCACCCAACAAGAACCGCTATCAATAAACGATCAAATTGAATAACGGGGCGATCCCGAGGATAGGAGAGCAAGTAGTATCCAAGCGGGTACAGCAAGACCCATCCGACGAGGATCCGATCACAATCTCCTTTGGAGATGGAATAGGCGATCAGAGCTATCAGTGCAAGCGCGGCGACCAAGGCTATCAGAGCGAGAGCAAGCTTCCATCCCCCAGCCAGTGCCGCAACAACTGACACACCCGTCAATGCAGCTACAACAAGCTGAGACGCGCGAGACAGATGCGGCTTCTCAAGCAGATTGGAAGAACCCTCAGCTGGATAAGTCACTTAATTGCAGCCTCCGGTCTCAATTGCCACGCAGCACCAAATCAAAGGTTTTCTCTAAATGCTTAGAAGAGCTTCAAGCTCTTTCAAGTCACCCGACAAACACGGATGCTCATACATTTCACACGCAAAATATTCTGCCGCTCCCTGCATAAAGCAAACTCAGCTGTTGTGCTGCTGGTTTGGCTCTGCAATTTTGCCGAAACCCGGTACGCGAGCAACATCCGCAGCTGCATTGCTGGCAACTTCACCCGCGAATCGTCGCCAGGGAGAATCAGCGCCCAGCCACCAAGCGCGCAGGAGAACATAAGTGCATGAGATAAGAAAGGCCAAAAAGGTACCTGCCAGCACAATCAGCGTCCTGCGCGGCCACGATTTGACCTCAGGTAAATCCGCATCGTCAAGCACACGCACAGTTGGGAGATCTCTTGCCTCCTCGACCTTGGCCATCTCATATTGCTTCGTCAGATTCTCAAATACTGCTTCTTCTACCGTCATCTGACGGTAGAGATCTGAATACTGCGCCCCCAGCATGGGCAATGCACGAATCGACGGAAATCCATCCATTGAGTCTCCGCCCGGCTGGTCAGTACCGCGCATCTGCGCCAGCTGATGCTGCAACTCATCAACTTTGGCCTGCGCCGCACGGACCCGTTCGTTGTCTGGGCCATAAACCTTCTGCAACGCAACCAGGTCTGCCTTAGCCACTATCGCCTGACCACGCAACGTTTCCGCAGCTGTGAAGATTGCCTTGCTCTGCTCTTCTCCAGCAACAACCGTGTTCTTGCTCGTAAACTGGCCGAGTTGTGCCGAATAATTCTTCAGGTCCTCATCGACACCCTTTAGCCGGTCTTCAAGAAATACACGCTCGCGATGCGCAGCGGAGGTATCCAGTTCCACCATCAATGTGTTCAGCTCGTCTACATAGCCCCTAGCCAACTGCTGCGCCAACTGTGGAGACCGAGCTTCCACAATGACCGTAATAACCCCGCTCTTGCGATCATCAGCAATCTGCGTATTGTCACCGAGTCTCGAGCGGGCATCCTTGTAGGTGCTGACGCGATAGACCTTGCGCAAGTCGTATTTGTCAATCAGGTAATCCAATACCGTTCGGCTCTCGAGGACCTGCTCATAGAGCGCGCTGGGGGATTGCAGTCCCAGTGCATTGCTGCCTGCGGCGGCCAACGGCCCCTGGCCCAAATTTGCCAACAAGGACGATGCCTGCGAGCTGCGATTCGCCGGGGGCATAAGCCGGGTAGTAGATTCGTATCTCTTGGGAAGCGCATAGGCCAGAATTACCGACGCGACCGCACCAGCAACGACAGCTTTCAAGATGAATCCGCGGGCCCGCCATATCCTCGTGGCATAGCTCACGAACTCGTTGGAATCCGCACCGTCGAGTGAAGGCGATGACTTTCCTGCCGTTGCGTCATTCATGGTATGCACGCTTCTCTCGAGATTTTGCAAAGTCAAACCCGTTTGCTGCTCGTTCGCGAAGGTGCACCCGATTAGCGAAACAACGTATCAGGCCAAGCATTGCGACACCGATCAAAGAGCTCCGTCCTTCCGCTGACAGTGTCTTGACTTGTACCGTCATGTCGTCCGTTATGCGCGCCCGAAGACAACGAAAGAAGATAGAAACAAACTCATTGCTTTTTGTCAGAAGCCCGTTGTGGTAAAACTCCTCGATCTTGAAACTCCTGCAGACCATCGGGGCATTGCCAAACGATCATTCCAACCAAGGCTGAATCCATCTTTCTTCACTTCACTGTCAAACCGTGCCTGTATGAAGCGAAAGCAGGATATCAAAGCGTTCCGGCGATTGCGAGAGGCAGGGCCGCCGCCGCCGCCACCTGAGCAACACCAATCACATTTTGCCAAACCTGTGAACCGCCAACCACCTTCTCCGGAACGAATATGGTGTCGCCTGGCCGCATTCTGAGGCTCATGAAATTCGTGTCAATCCAGCCGTTTCCGCGTGGCACAACAGACCCATCTGCGTGGAGCACATAGATCGTCTTCTTGTCAGCGAGCCGTGTTGCCCCTCCTGCCTTTCGCAAATACCATGCAATATCTTTGCCGGGAACGTAGCTGATTGCGGTGGGGTTATAAACCTGGCCGGCGACCATGACGAAGTTGGGGCGCTTGGGGATAATGAGCGTATCGCCGGTGCGAAGTTCGATATCGGCGGGTGTATTTTCCCATTTCTTTATGTCGGCTGAGATATCGATCACCAGACGGCCCGTCACCGGCTCATTGCGAAGAGCCATTAGAGCCTGCTCTCGCTGGCGCTGCAGATTTTCCAGCATCGCTTCTGCCGACTGCTGGCTCATGGTTCCGGGTTGGAAGTTGACCGGTGTGTTTTCTATGCGACGAATCATATCCTGCCGAGCTTTCTCGGCAATTTCGCGAACCTGCACTCGTTCAAGAATGGCAGCGGGCGGATAGGCCATACCCGTGAAACCGCCGGCGCGCTTGAGAACCGAACTCAAGTGCTCCCCCGGTTGAATCGCATAGCTTCCCGCGTATTCCACTTCACCGCTCACGTTCACTGAGGCCCCGATATCCTGCCAGCCCGCCAAGCGCCGGATGCTCACGACGTCTCCAGGTTGCAGCACCACGTCAGCGCTTTTATCCCCGTCCAGAGCCTTCCCTACGGCCACATTGCTGTGGTTGACGAGCACCTTTTGCCCGTTTTGAATTTCATAGCTGGAAAGATCAGCCTCGTCCCGGTACGCGCTGCGTTTGAAACCTCCCGCCATCCTTACCAGGTCTGTCACAGTCATTCCCTGCGACATCGGAAAGTCGCCGGGATGCAAAACTTCTCCCTGAATCGAAACCCGGGGAGCATCCACGTCATATCGGCCATACACGCGGATCAGATCGAACGGTTCAAGTTGGAACGAATCGTTGCCGACCAGCACGTCCCGCAAATTGAAGCTGGTCACCCGCGGCCGGAAGTCAGGCGGAAGCAGACGAACCAACTCTGCATGATCGGAAGGCTCCGGCATTACGTCCTGATATGAACGCAGCAGATCGCTTATCGTCATACCATCTTTGTAGGCATACATGCCCGGACGGTAGACGTGACCTTCGAGGAAAACAGCCTGCTGGTTATAGGGCAGAATCTGCGCGACAACCACGTGGTCGTCCGCCTGCACATGGAATGCCTCCAACTCCCGGGCGATCTCAGCCTTGTCGCCGGAAAGCTGCAGGCTTATCATTGTCCGGCGTTCATTCGCCACGACGCGCTGAACGCTGACCTGCTTCAAGCTCGCTGAAACCAGCACACCTCCAGCAAGGTTGAGAACCCGCTCCAGGTTTTGCTCTCCATTGAGCTCATAAATAGCCGGCCGATGCACCATTCCTTCCACAGTAACCTGTGCCCCAACCGGCGGGACCAGAAGCGTGTCACCGGGAAGCAGGCGTTCGGTATCCGTGCGCACGCCTTTCAAAAGGAAATCGTACAGATCGACTTGCCGCACCAGTTCCTTGCCGCGATACTGGTCCAGGACGCGTAACGATCCGCGACTGGTGGGACCGCCGGCCGCATAGAGCGCATTGAGAGGTGAAGACAGCGAACTCACATCATAGGCGCCGGGCCTCTGCACGTCTCCCACAACATAGACACGGACGGTGCGGACGCGGCCGAGCGATATTTCAACGTGCTCGTCCTGAAACTGCTTGCTGAGAGCTTTCTGGATCGCGTCCTGCGCCTCGGCAATGGTCATTCCGTTGATCGTGACGCTTCCTGCCTCAGGCAGCGCGATCTGCCCCTGCCTGTCGATGGTTTGGGTCAAGCGGTTCGACAGCCCACCCCACATATTGATTACGATGCTGTCTCCCGAGCCGAGCACATAGTCAGGACCCACGGGAAGATCGGAAGGCAATTCATTTACATTGCCTGTCCCGGCAATGAATGCTTCGCTACCAAAGCGCATCAACTTGGCGCCTGCAGACGGAATCTGCGTGTACAGATCACGCAACGAAGGCATATCAGAGTAAGGAATGGGCAACTGTATCTGTTGCGGCCGCTCCGGTTGGACCTCAGCCGGTCTTCTTGCCGATGGTGCGTTCTGGCCAGTCCTGTTAGCCTGACCGCTCTGATTCGGAGTTTGCGATTCGACGCCGCGGCCCGCTGCCGATTGGGATGACGCTGGTGCGGTATGTGGTCCGCCATTAGATTCCGGCGTCGAAGTGGACGGCGTCGCGCCTGTAGGTCTGTCTTCAGTGGACAATTGTGAATCGACGCAGTTTTCGACGGATGTCCCCGGTGCGCAGTTTGAGATGGAAGACTGATTGGAACTGTTTGCATTGGAACCCGCGGCAGGTTCCTGCGCACCGCCATTTTGAGCGCCAATCACTCCACTGAAGAGCATCAACCATGCGAGCGAAACGATGAGTGAACTGACTGAAATCTGCCGCAACTTGAAGTCAGGATTTCTTTGAGGGGGAAGCAACACTCTGACTGTCTCTCCTAAGCTCTCAGCAGGTGGGTTTCGGCGAGCTGCAGGCTTGCAGCTTAGCATTGCAAGCGAAGAACCTCGCATTTTCCTCCTCTAATGAGAAGGCCGACTCTCCGCCTTTTGACGATCCTCACAACGCTAACAGTCCAGAGGATGCCTGCGGTAGATCCGCTGAAGGTGCCGTCAAAAACCGGCCCGTTTCGTGGTTGGCCTGTGGATTGCACCTTATTGATGCTTCAGCTTTCGTCGCTATCCACAGCCAAGTCGATTCTGCCGGACCATTCCTTGCTCACAGATCTCGCCGGACGCGCGCCCAAAGTCCAGTTTCCCTGAAGGCGGCGGCCACGCGCACACGCAGAGTATACCAAACGAACCAGGGGTGTACCCGCATATAACGTTTCATGAGATTTTTGGGGTCAAGCCACAAACGATAGAGCCACTCTATTCCGCAATGCGACCAGGCAGGCGCATCTTTCTTGAGCCCTGCCAGCACGTCAAAACTACCGCCGACCCCCATAGCGACTTTTGCGTGCAGGGCCGTTTTGTGCCGTTCAATGAAGAACTCCTGATTGGGTGAACCCATGGCAACAAAGAGCACGTCGGCGCCACTTGAATTGATGTCGGCGACAATCTTTCCTTCTTCCGACGGCGAGAAATACCCATTTCGCGAACCTGCGATACGCAAGCCTGGATACTCGCAGCGAACCCGGCTCAGAAGGCCTTGCAGAACTTCTCCCCTTGCACCAAGAAAGTAAACAGAGGCGCCCCATTCCTCAAGCCTTGGAATCAGGGACAGAAAGAGTCCTACGCCCCTGACGTTTGCCTTAAGGGGCGAGCCCAGAATGCGTGAAGCCCACACCGCTCCGAACTCGGGAATAACCATCTCCGCATTCATAAGGATTTTATTTACGCCGTCAACGTGATTTGCAAGCCAGAATTTGTTTGTGTTCACGACCGCGATATGGTGCAGCGTATCTTCATCCAGGAAGTCTCGAACACATTCAACTGCTTCTGCAGGGGTGACATTTGCGACAGGAACACCGAAGAGACGGATGCTGTCGAATCTGGTCCCGCTACGCGTTGGTAAAGAAACACTCGAGGACATGTTCTTGAATCCCTTTTGCTCTGGCTCTCAAGCGCCAGCTTGAGAAGGGCCCATACTCGTCAAAATTCGCGCGGTCTCCTCCACAGCGTTACCAGCTAATGGACGTAGTGACCGTACAAGGGAAATCTCCATTACCTGCCGCCTTCAACCGCACTCCTTTCTGTGTCGCGCCACCATAGCTGCGTGAGATGTCAACCAATTCATGCGAGCAGCTCAGCGGGATTCCGGACTCGACCTTCAGCTTCAAAGACAACGGGCCGCAGATATGAAATTCACAACCAGCCTCCTGCTTAACCCGCCAGCCAGCGGCCAGATGCCAAAACACCTCGAAAGCATGTTCTCCGGCGCCGATCAGCGCATCTTCGATCACAACTCCGCTCGATAGCATGCGCAAGACACGGCGGTGCTCTACACCCAAGCGATTATAGCCGGAATGGGATGACGAGGCCCGGATTTCATCTGCAGCCTGAATAACCTCAATGGGTTTCATCTTCGCCTGATCCGAAACGCAAAATGCGAATCCCGGGGACGGGTTGATTTCGTTCTGTTCCGAGTTATCAATCGCAACGGTGTTGTGTGCCGCTGTTGACCGAAACAGGTTTCGCAGGCGCGTATCGCGCGTATACCAGTATGTCCCTGAGTCGCAGAGAAGCTCGTATCCTCGGACTCGCAACACAATGCTCAATTTGTCATTGTGCGTGTGGCTTCCACCGCCGCAGATTCCGTTTGGAATTGCACAGAATATGGCCTGAGCATCTTCACTCCGGAGCACAGCAACGCCTGACCTGGGAAAAACAGCCACTCGCTCGCGAGCACGTGTCTTGCCTTCCTGCGTCAATCCGTACCAAGCGCATTCCGCCGCATCGCCGCCACAACCCAGCCCGAAGAGCGCATCTCCCAGGCCGACGTATCCCGGCACGATAAGGGAATCTCGCTCTTCGCGAGGCAGGTTCACCATTTGCCGAAGATCACTGGTCAGCAGTTCCACCCTGCCATCGTCAGAATCGCCGACGTGCGGTACACGTCCGTGAGCGTCTGCCAGCGCCGCGAGGTACTGAAACATAGCCCGCAAACGGCTGGTAAACGCCTCTGTCGGCAAATGCCGATCCGCTTGCATGAGCAGAAAAGCATTGGTAAACATCTGCAGCACCAGCAGGTGGTAGCTAAACGACGCCTCGTAGTCCCCACCATCCTCATAGACCTGGCGAAGCATCTCCTGTTGCACACGCCGGCGATATTCTTTCCTGCGCCGTTCGATCCCTGGACCATCGAGAAACGTGGCCATGCAGTGCAGCCCGACGATGTTCGAAAGGTAATGGTTGCTGCGGATGAGGTGTGAAAACTCGATACAGGACTCTGTGTAGAGCATGTGCTGCCAGATCGACAGGGTAACTTGCTCAGCCCATTCTTGTTCGTCTGGACGCAGGGGCTGCAGCAAATTGAGCAAGAAGCACAGGCTCATCCCACGCAATGCAGACTCCATTGCCAGCGTCCAGTTCACACCGACCCCCACAGGGTTTTTTGCATACCAATCCGAGAAGATGGCCTTGACAGCCTCACGATAGCGCGGCTCAGATGTGAGCAGATGGGCCTTGGCAAGCACAGGCAGATATTGAAGGCGCGACAGTTCCCATGGAACCTTCACGTCAGAACCGTTATGCCGAACGAGAGGGTGCAGGCGCCCAGCCGGGAGATTCTCCCATTCGAAACCTGAGACAAAGTCGATGTTCCAGCGCGGAGAGGTGCCGAGATGTACGGTGTCGTAGCCGAGGAAAGGAAAATTTCCTTGGCAAATCTGATCGGCATAAGCTGCGATCACTGGAGTCTCATTCTTCAAGGCCTGCAGATCCGGCCGATAGTAAGGCAGGTCGCGAAATCGCAGGCGCGTCTCACCGCGCCGAATCATGGAAAGCAAGCGCGCAGTGCGATAAGGTTTCCAGCCGCGCCAAGCGGCTTCGCGCGCCAAGGCCACCGGGGACTGCCGGCGCAGTACGGGCAGCAATGCACGAAGTGGCCTCATGGATGCTTTTTCCCACCTGCTTCGCTTTGAGATGCAGTAAGGGAAAAGAATAGCTGATTCGCAAGCGGGCTTTCACTCAGGAGGTGAATTGCACCATCACACTGTCTGGTCGATGTTCGCATGTCTTCTAAATCCGATGCGGCAGACCCGCTCAAGAGTTGTGTCCAACAACAACCGGAAAAGCCCCAACGCACAAGATGAACGGACGGTAAAAAAGCGGCCCTACGCTTGCTGGTTTCCAGTTTGCATGCATCCCTAGGCGGTCAGACATCGTTTGGGAGCATCGATAAACGTCTGCTGCCATAATTCAAGCGTTAACAACGACCATAGTGAAAGCGTGTGATCGCGAACGCCGGTTTCGTTCTCAGTAATAATCCGGCTCACCACCTCAGGGCGAAAGAGACCACGTTCTCGCACACGTTTGGGCGAGAGTAGATCGCCCAGCATCTCACGTAGTTCGTTGCGCAACCAGCTCCGCACCGGCAACCCAAATGCAGCTTTGCGGCGACTAATCACTTCCTGGGGCAAAATTCCCTCCATTGCCTTCTTCAGCAGATACTTCTGGTTATAACCGCGAAGCTTGAGTGAAGGCGGAATGCGGCGCATGAAGTCAACGACCTCGTTGTCCAGCAGCGGCACACGGGCTTCAATCGAAGCTGCCATGCTGAGTTTGTCAGAGTAGGCGAGATTCAGATCTGGGAGAAATGTTTGCTGGTCGACGTAGAGCATCTGATCAACGAAGTCCAGTGCCGACGCCTCTTTGAAGTGCTCAAGCAGAGCGGTTGCGTGCGGCCGCGAAGCGGCAAAGACATCGGGTGTAAGCAGGCTCTCGAATCCCGCTGTGTCTATATAGGAGCGCATGCCGGCAAACTGCTCAGGCAATGTCAGCCCAGCGAGACGCAGAGCCCGAGTGGAGTACCTACAATAGGCGAGAATGAGCCCCGGCGAAAAGCCGGGAATGCGTCCTGCGTTGCGACCAATAGCCTCAATCGGCGAGATCAACAGCTTTTGACGCAGCGCAGGCGATAGCAGCCCTGGCCATTTGGGGTAATTATTCACCAGATGTACGCGATACCCCGCAAACAGCTCATCTCCACCCTGCCCACTGAGCAGCACCGTCGAGCTTGGTTTCGCTTCGCGGCAAATGAGCCACGTCGCAATCGCCGCGTGATCGGCAACAGCATCGTCGAGGTGCCAGATCACTTTAGGCAGCCAGCTAGTCACATCGGGATCGACGAGGATCTCCTGGCACTCTGCGCCGAAATGCGCAGCCACTCGTTTCGCGTAGTAAGAATCCTCACCTGATTGCTCGAGTTGCGCGTGTTCGTCTCGAAAAGAGATCGTATAGCAACGAAGCGGACCTGTGTGCGTGGCAGCGGCGCACGCAAGGAGAGTGCTCGAGTCGAGCCCACCTGAGAGAAAAAAGCCCACCGGCACATCGCTCATCAACTGCCGCCGCACGGCATTCTGGAGCACGTCACGACACTGGTGTACCAGATCGCGCTCGCTGCCCTCAATTGGGGAAACCGGGCCTGATCCATCCCAGTACCGGTAGGTGCGAATCTGACTATCCTGCCAGGTCAACGTAGAAGCCGGTTGCAGTTTCTTAATGTTGCGGAACATCGTTCCCGGGTTGGGGACGTAAAGAAGGGCGAGAAACTCGCGCATTACCGAAAGATCAATCTCCGCGCTGATTTCCGGAGCAAGCAGAATCGACTTGATCTCTGACGCAAAATAAAGCTTCCCGCTCACCATCGCGTAGTAAAGCGGCTTGATGCCCATGCGATCCCTAGCCAGAAAGAGCTTGTCGTCTCTTTTATCCCAGATGGCAAAGGCGAACATCCCATTGAGGCGCTCCACCATCTTCTCGCCATACTTCAGCCAGAGATAGGGGAGAACCTCAGTGTCGGTGTGGGAATGAAATGTGCAGCCGTCCGCGACGAGCTCATCGCGCAGCTCGAGATAGTTGAAGAGCTCGCCGTTATACACCACCCAGACATTCCCGTCCGGGCTGGACATCGGCTGATGCCCGGCAGAGCTCAAATCCAGGATCTTGAGGCGGTTGTTGCCAATGGCTGCCGAATTTCGAGAAGAGGTGCCGGTCAGATAAGTGCCCGAATCATCGGGTCCGCGATGCGCTGTGATTCTGAGCATCTCGCCCAGCAGTTCTGAATCCTTGACTCCGGCCATTCCGGCAATGCCGCACACGTTTCCTCGCTTTCACCGGCCGATCCGGTCAGCCATCCCTCTTCTCTATTATCTATGCCAGATCAGGAAACAGCGATTGCCCGCTCCTCTGTTTTGCGCCGGCCCCACAGGTAGCCTTTAAGGACATCGACGATACGCGCTGCAGTCCTGCCGTCCCACAGCGGGGGGCAAACCGGAGCATGACCGTTCTTATACGCTCCAGTGCTATCAAGAAGCACACTTGCCTCCTGCAACAGCCGGTCCGGGTCCGAACCAATCAGCTTGTTTGTCCCCATGGTGACCGTGACGGGACGCTCCGTGTTATTACGATATGTGAGGCACGGAATAGCAAGGAAGGTTGCCTCTTCCTGAATGCCGCCAGAATCAGTGAGCACAAAGGCCGCCTGGTCAACCAGACCGATAAAATCAAGATAAGACGCCGGGGGCATCATCCAGAGTCCATTATCGCTGATTGGCCCGCCTGCCCAGGTTTTGACGCTGCGTATTCCAGCTTGCTCAATGCGGGCAGCCGTACGAGGATGAGAAGGAAACAAAATAGGGATCCGCTCCGCAATCTTCAGAATTGCGGCCAGTGTACGTGTCAACTGCGTCTTGTCATCGACGTTTGACGGCCGGTGCAGCGTCAGCACCGCATATTCACCGCGCGTTAAGGCAAGTTCCTTGCGGAGAGCTGACTCGCGCGCAAGATGAAGTGCACCCATCAGAGAATCGATCATCAGATTACCGACGAAATGCACTTTTTCCGAAGGCACACCTTCTTGCGCCAGGTTAACGTTGCCACTCTCTTCTGTGGTAAAGAGCAAGTCAGAGATTGAATCAGTGAGTATTCGATTAATCTCTTCAGGCATGCTGCGATCAAAGCTGCGCAAGCCTGCCTCAACGTGAACAACCGGAATGTTCTCTTTGGCCGCTACCAGCGCACACGCAATTGTCGAATTTACATCGCCGACGACCAACACCATATCAGGCCGGTCTTTGGCTACAAGTTCTCCAAAACTCCTGATGATCTCTGCGGTTTGCTTGTGATGCGTGCCTGACCCAACTTCGAGATTGTAGTCCGGCTCCGGCATGTGCAACTGATCCAGAAACACCTGCGACATAGCGTAGTCGTAGTGCTGGCCTGTATGCACGAGGACCGGCTCGATTTCCGTATGGCGCTTCATTTCGGCCAAAAGCGGTGCAACCTTCATCATGTTTGGCCGTGCGCCAATGATATTCATGATGCGAAATGAATCCTGCTTCAATGCGACCTCCCGTGGGGGATGATGTAGGACAACTGCAATCAATCGGTCAGCCGTACCAAGCGAACGCTTCGACTACTTGTAGCAGGTACCGTAGTGGATTGCAACCCGCGCCCACGGATTGAATAGACTGTTAAATTCCAGCCGCAAGGTTCATACCGACGCCTTTTTCAATGGCACATCTGCATATTCAAATTTCAAATGGTTTCGATCAGGAGCCAAATCCTGCGGAAATCAGAGGTGCAGGCAATATGCAGGAAGCTTCGGATTCATGATTGGCGGCGCCGGGCGGCATGGACTGCTCACCCGGCGGCGTTGATGACTACGTGTTAGAAGTTGATTCGCCCAGCCAGCTGTACGATGCGCGGGCCGGCGCTCGAGTTGATCTGGCCGAACTGATTGTTGATTTGCGTGGTTGTTCCATTCACCATAACGGGGCCATTGATCGTGTTGACAGTCGATCCTCCGGTGAACGCGCTATACTTCGCGGCGGCATTGATCCCATCGAATTCGGGACTGTTGAAGGTGTTATAGGTTTCAAGCCTCAACTGGACCGAATATCTCTCCTTGATCACAAAGTTCTTGAATAGCGCAGTCTGGAAGTCCCAGTGGCCCGGGTCCTGGACAGCGTCCATCGGCGAGATTCCATTGGAGTAGACCTGCTGCCCTGCGGTGATGTCATACGCGCCGGTCGATGGCCGCTGCACGCAACTGGTATTGAAATACTCTCCCCACTTGTGCGGAGCTCCCTGCAGAGGATTGCAGGTCAGCACCACGCGCGCGCCGTCGCCACCACCGGTGGTGTTCACGCTGTCTGCAGTGGAGTAGCTGAGGGGTACAGGCGCGCCACTGAGGTAAGTGACGATGCCCGAAAGCTGCCAGTGATTGAGAATTGCCTTCGCAGCGAAGTTGTTCCAGACGCGGCTGACATTCGGAATGTCATAGAGATAGTTCATGGCCAGGTTCTGGCGATGATCTTCGAGCGCCGGCCCATAATTCCAGACGCGGATGGGCTGGAACGTCGCTACGCTGGTGTCGTATTCATCAGCAACATCCATGTACTTGGACCAGGTGTAGGCGAGGCCGAAGTCAAGGCCGTTGGCATAGCGCCTGGTGACCTGCACCTGCATTGCGTTGTAGTTGGAGGTGAAGCCTGTGGTCCGGTAGGTAATGGTGCTGTAGCCGGGATAGGCGCGGAAGAAGTTGTCTGGCAGCGGCGAGTAGGTCTTGCATGCGCCGCCGGAGAGAGAGGAGCAGTAGTTGTTCTGCGGCAGGAACTCTGCTCCATACGGAACTTCGTTGATGTTTCTCTCGCCGGTGAGATGCCTAGTAACGTTGCCGACATAACCAACAGAGAGGACGGCTCCGAAGCCCACCTGCTGCTGGACCTGCAGACCGTATCCGTACACCTTGGTTTCCTTGGGATGTTGCTCAAAGGCGCTGCCAAAGCTGGGCGGGCCGATGAGTCCCCCGATGGTTGTAAAGCTGTTGGCGTTGCCATAGTACTGCGTGGGCACGTACTCAATGGGCGGATTGTGGGTCATGTCGCCTTCCTGACCCATTTGCGTAGCGGGATTGATGAAGATTCCGAAGTGTGCGCGAATGGCCGTCTTGCCACTGCCGAAAGGATCGTATGCGAAGCCGACACGCGGCCCAATCTGCAGACCCATGCCGTGGACCAGGCCTTCAGGGTAGCCGGCATGACTCTTTGTGCTGATCAGTCCATTGGAGAGGCTGCCGGTGTTGGGAACGAACAGGCCTGCGTAGGCGCGAGGCCACAACATGCCAGTGGTTGGATCAACTGCATTTTTGCCACCGGGCGCGTACTGGTAGAGAGCAGGAGCCTGCGACGCATTAAACGTATTGGGGACAAAATTAGCACCCACCTGCAACGATGGCGGACGCACCCATGCGAAGCGCGCACCGTAGTCGAGGGTCAACTTTGGAGTCACGCGCCATTGATCCTGCCCGAACCACTCATACACATAGATACGCGGGTTGTAGTCGTTGCGGCCAGTCGGCTCGCTGTAGGTGTCGAACAAGCCTTGAATGGCGTTGGCATAGGCATAGTTGCTGTCGTTTGGATTGTTGGAATCCTTGTTGAAGCTGAATGAGCCTTCCGGAATTCCGGATGAGGAATGGGCCTGGAGATAGTGATCAGTGGCCCAATCGAATCCGAACTTGAGGTTGTGACTGCCAAGAACCTTTGTCAGATTGTCCGTTGCGCTCCACCAGCGTGTGCGATCGTACATGGGGAAGCGCGAGTCCCAGCCGTATGTGGCGGTGTTGGTTACGCCACCGAAACTCACGGCGGGATAGAGATTGAGAGGATTGTTCGATGAATAGATCTGGCCGAGGTTGTAGCCGTTCGCATTCTTCGTGGCCAGCGCCAGCTGAGATGGCTTGTAGATCTGATTTTCAGCAAATGTGGAGGTGCCGAAGATGAACTCATTCAGCAGCGTTGGGCTGATTGTGTAGGTAACATCGTAGCCGATGTTCTGACGCGGCGTCTGGTAGTTCACCGTCATCAGCCAGGGCAGCTTGTTGGCGGTGGAGTTGTAGCCATCATTGTTGACCACGGTGAACAATACACGGCCGTACATACGGAGTTTTTCAGTCGGATTAAAGTCGACGCGCGCGATCTCCTGAGTGATGGGCGTGCTTTTCGGATAGTTCGTGACGTAGTTGTAGTTGCCGGAGCTGACGGCGCGGTTTGTGAAATTGGGAAGCGGAAAGACCTTAAGCAGCGCCTGGAAGGATGGATTGATAGCAGACAGTGGCACCACATTTCCCGTGTAGCAGCCGCTATGGTCTCCCGTGGTCCCCGATGCCGGGCAGGTACTGGATGCGGCTCCGGGCATCTTGATGTTGATGTACTGGGCTGCAGTGGGAGAGACAACACCCTGCAAAGGCGTCTGGGAAAAGTCACCGGTGCGCTCCAGATCGGTGGGAACCATGTACTTCTGCAGACCGCCGGGGGTTTTGTCGGGCCAGTACTCCTGAGAATAGAAGAAGAACAACTTGTTTTTTGCAGTGTTGAAGTGGTTCGGCCAGAAGATGGGGCCGCCAATATTTCCGCCTACAGTATTGAAGCGATACCGCGAACGCGCCGCGCCGTTGTATTTATTGAACCAGTCGTTGGCGTTGAGCGCTTCATTGCGCCCATAGTAATACGCGGTTCCGTGGAACTGCTGGGTACCGCTCTTGGTGACTACGTTGATGACTGCTCCACCGGCGCCCTGCCCGTACTCTGCCTGATACCCTGCGGTCAAAATCTTGACTTCCGAGATGGAATCGAGATTGGGCGAGGTGTCCATCGATTGTCCGGGACGCGGCGTTCCGCTCACTCCGTCCAGATTGGCGGAGTTGTAAACATTCCGAAGGCCGTTGACATAAGGAGTCGTGGAACCACCAAGCGAACCTGAGCCGTTGCTCCCGACTACGCCAGGGACAAGCCTCACCAGAGCCATGAAATCGCGGCCAATTGCGAGCTCGTTGTCGAGCTGGTGGACGTCGATATCACCGGAGTTTTCGGCGCTGGTTGTCTGCACCGGGGTGATATCCGAGCTCACAACGACGGACTGCGTGACCGCGCCAACTTCGAGAGTGAGATTTCCTGCGGAGAGGCGCTCGTTCGATGTGAGCACCATGTTGTGCTTCACGAGCACCTTGAATCCGTTGGCTCGGACCGTGATTGAATATGTGCCCGGCTGCACAACGGGAAAGACAAAATTTCCGTCTGACAAAGCCCTGGCTGTCAGGGATGTGTTGGTTCCCTGCTCAGTGAGTTCGATAGATGCGCCGGGCACGACGGCCCCGCTTGCGTCAGTGACGCGTCCGCTGATGGTTCCGCTGGATGTCTGTGCCGTGGCACGCCAGGCGAATGCGCTCAGCAGGATGACGATCACTGCCAGCCTCAGAATTACTTTCATGTGGAAAGACCTCGATGGATATGGAATTCGGCTCCGGCGAATACCGGCTTGCTTTGGCCGCGGCGACTCGAAAGTTGAGTCGAAGCTGAATACGTATACAACGGATACGTATACAAAATTGGCAAACAAATGGACGCTATAACCCTCTCTCATCATGCTCAGCTGGTATCTGTCCGCAAATACGAGGCACCGTGGCTGACTATCCTGCTGGATACCATGGCGCCTGTGGCGGGGGAAGAACTGCTCTTAACATCACCGGATATTGCCGCCTTTAACGTTTACGCTTTGTAAATCCAGGTTGTCAAGAAAATCTTTTTTCCGGACTCTGAATTTTAGCCGCTGACATGGCGAAAATGCATCCGCACACGTGTAAAAATGCGCCCCGCCGCACAGTGTTCACCGTGAAGTCACGGAATTGAAAGTAGATGTCTACCTGCTTTGGTTTGCACTTCGAACTTCTATCGATCTATCCCCTTCCCTGTCTTTAAACCTGCTTCCGCGACCGATTGCGAGTAGTCGTAAGCGCAAGTGGAAAAGGCAATCGCGGCGCGCACCTGTTTTTACTTGCCTGCCTCGTTGCTCTGCTGTTCGCCCTCCGCTCTTCTCCTGATGCCGTCGAGCCATTGGCGGCGGAGCAGACCACTTCCGGGCACAATCAATCTCCAATAACGGGCCATGCCGCGACGCGTAGAATCGTCGATGGCCAGGACACGGGTTTCGGTGCTGATTGTTGACCATCCGCCGCCCGCGTCTTCCACATAAAAGTCAAAAGCCATTTTGATTGCCCCCTGCTCCCGGTAATCGGCGAATTCCTGCAAAGTGTGCACATCAAGGGGACGCCGCGCCCGTACGTTTGCTCCCCCAGCCATGACGATTTCGTGCTCGCTGCCGCCAGAGATATAGCCAGATGCTGAAAATGCATCGAGAATCCGCTTGCCGGGCGAAAAAGCGCCGGTGTCCGGGTTGTGTATACGCAAAGCCGCTCCGCGAATCTTCAGGAGCAGAGCAAGGGATGTCATGTCGCCGAAGGTTGAATTGCGGACAGCCCGTATGACCTGCCCGGGCGGGGCCTGAATGCGCGCCGAGTGCATTTCGAAAAACTGGTACTGCGGCATGACATCGTCGAGAAGAGTTCTATGCTGCGCGACACGAATCATCGAGGCCGGCCAGAGCAAAGCCGCAACTGCGAGGCCCACTCCGATCACAAAAATAAGGGCTCCTGCCGCTCGTTTGCGGATTCCCAGAAACCGAAAAGGAAAGATCAGGTTTGCAAGGCCGAAAAGTGCTGTGACAATTCCCGTGTAGGCGAGTGTGCTCAGCAACTGGTATGAGGCCCAATAGTTGAAGAGCAGAAGCGCAACGAGAGCTATTGCGGCAAGCAGAATCCACGACACGATCCTGACTGGCATTTGCTCACTCTCCAGTCTGCAGATTGCGGCCAAAAGCGCGGAAGCTCTCAATGAGTGAACAGCACGGGCGGCTATTGCGGAATCACTTCCAGCGCGGCCACTGCAGCATAGCCCGAGACGGGAACGAAGTTTATGAGCAGTTTCCCCTGGGCATTCGGCTCAAGACCGGAAAACCTGCGAATTACGACGTCGCCCTTGCGCGCTTCCTTCAACAAATCGAAGTGATCGAGAAGCACTCGACCATTACAAAACACGTTAAAGACATGAGCAGCACGCGATGTGCCCTCGAGGGCGGAAGCCGTGGCTTCCCCGGCGTTGAGCCGGCGCGCTGCAAAGTGGAGGATCACCGAGTATTTCCCCGGCGCCACAGGAATCGCATAGGAGAAGTTTCCCCAGCGTTCGGTCTCATAAAGCTCCGGATCATCTGTTCCGGCGACCGGGTCAGGATAGGTGGCTAGTTGCCCTCCTTCGAAGTAGTCATCCGGACTCCACCAGTGACTGTCGTTGGAATAGTAAGGCGATTGCCGGGCAACAATCCGCACCGGGCGAAGCTGATGCCCAATGCCGGGAAGGATTTGAATAGCCGAGATCATTGCCTGCTTGCCGTGGTCGCCTGCGAAATCCAGGTGCAGCATGCCGTCAGCCGCCGGCTCGATGCCCGGAAATACTTTGACGTCCGCGGTATGGCCGGCCCCAGCATCGGCCACGACATCGAATTCTGTTAACAGAACTTCCCCGTTGGCACGAACGGTCATAATCCGGCTGCCTTCGCCGCCCAGCGCCGACGCCTCTGGACCAAATGCCGTTTCTGCGAAGTGGAGCCTCAGTTCATACGTGCCCTTCCTGAGAGGTATGTCGTAGTGGAACTGCCCCTGACGGCTATTGCGATAGAAACCGGGGTCCTGTGTGCGCCAAATGTGCTCCATTCCACTGTGAACGGATATCCCGCCGCGAAACCAGGTATCGCTATTCCACAGTTTTCCTGCGTGGTCCACCAGGCTGCGGTCACTTCCGGCGAGGATTCGAATTTCCTCTCCGGGCGGCGGCCCGATTTGTGCAGAGGATGCAGTGGAAGAGACTACGTTCGACTGAGTTGGCGGTGGTGCAGACCATCGATGCCTCACTACCAGCCATGTGACGCCGACTGCCAGCAGCAGTATGCCAAGGGCCACACCGAACCACCAGGCGGGATGGCGCAAACCTGCCTCCCATCGCGCCCGCAACCGCGAGTTCCAGGGCTCGGTCTGGCGAGAGCGCGGAGTCTCCGACTGAGGAGGCGAAGGCTCAAACCTGGGAACGTATTGCCCAAGAGGAATAGTGATCTGAAGCCGATGATGCGCACCGCTGCCCGCATAGTATCTGGCCAGCCGCTTGCGCAGCCGATTGGCCTCTACCCGGACGATCGAGTCCGAATCCTGATCGAATGAACTGTCGCGACGAAAGACCTCGACCCCGACGGAGTACTCCTTGATGCTGTCGGCGTCGCCGGAAAAAACCTTTTCACACAAGTAAGACAGCAGGCGGGCCAATGTGGGGGCGTGGGTAAACTCTTCCGACTGAAGCACCGCCTGCAGTTCAGCGCGCTGCTCTTCACTCGCGACCGGATCTGGATGCGCCGCGGGCATTTCACCTAGCCCTCTGCCGCAGTTAGACCGGATTAGGAATTCATGCAGGTCATTCGGCGACGAGCGAGGCACGTTTTCCTTGAGGAAAACGACACATGAGAGGATCAACTCGCCTTACACCAATTCCTAGTCCGGTATACGTCATCCGCCTCTCTAATGTTAACGCTACTTGAGGGCTCACGGCAGCATTTAACGGGATAGATAACCGCCAAACCTGCGATGTAACAGGCTGTAACGCTTGCCGACCCTGACAGAAAATGCTCTTGCCAAGGACTTTGCATGGCAGGCCGACTCGCATTTGCATCGGCGGCATTTATCCCATGGCGTAAACAGCAAGATAACCCGGTTAGCGTTGAAAGCTGGCTCTGATTGTCGTTAGCTGGAGTCGATGACAGGAGCAGGACGCTGGAACAGCTGGAGTTGCCATCTCCCAGTGCAATGCCCCTGGAAAGGAGCGACTCCATGCAGAGACTTGGAACAATTTTCGCCGCAATTACTTTCGCGATTTCTTCAGGGATGTGCACGGCATCGGGTTCAACGGCAGATATCCCCAACAGCGATAAGCTCGCAGCCGCTACAGCCGCGGAGCAGAGTGCAGATCTGGCGCGTGCTCACAACGATTTCGAGACGGCACTTTACAACTACAAGAAAGCTGTCCGACTCACCCCACAGAACTCAAATCTGTGGAACAAGCTGGGAGTTGCCGAACTCAAACTCGGTAACCGTGGCGCTGCGCGCAAAGACTTTGGCAAGGCTGTAAAGTGCGATCCGCATAACGCTGTTGCTCTCAATAATCTTGGCGCGGTGGCGTTGATCGAAAAAAAGTACAAACCTGCGGTCCGTTACCTGAAGCAGGCCCTCGCACTTGACGAACTCAATGCCACGGCTCACCTGAATCTGGCTGAAGCGTGGATGGGACTTGAAGATGTGGACCGGGCGATGACCGAGTTTGCGCGAGCGATTGAACTGGACGCCGACATTTTAACCTCGGGGCAAAGCGGAATCGTTGCGCAGTACAGCACGCCCGAGCAGCGTTCACGTGCCGACTTCCTCATTGCGCGAGCTTATGCAAAGCGGGGCAATCTGGAAAGCGCTCTCGAGTATCTGCGCAGGGCAAAGGCGGGGCGCTTCCCGTATTTGGCCAGGGTCTACACGGATCAGGAGTTCGCCATTCTTTGGCAGGATCCACGGTTGTCCAAAATCGTCAAGCGCTAGGCTCCTGATGTTCCGGTGCTGGTTGCGTCTGGCTGCATGCGGCCAGACGCAACACCAGAAGATGTGTGTTGCACGTATGCCGGCTAACGTGCGTAGGTACCCACATACTCGGCGTCTGACACAATGTGTCCTTTCACCGCACGTTCGAGATCCTTTTTGCTCGCTCCCGGCTTCAAATCGAGGACGGTGTTGAGAGCATAGAGTTTGAAAAAGTACCGATGCGCCTTTCCCGGAGGCGGGCACGGTCCACCATAGCCGATGCGATTGAAGTCGTTAGTTCCCTGCCACGCGCCAAACTCCAGCACCTCTTGCGCGGGAATGCCTTCCGGCAAAGCCGTAAGATGAGGCGGAATATTCCAGATGAGCCAGTGTGTCCACGTACCCCTGGGAGCGTCAGGATCATCTACGATCAACGCGAGGGAGCGCGTGGTCAGCGAGACTCCCGCCCATTCGAGGGCCGGAGAGCTATTGGCGCCTGCGCATGTGTGCTTCTTGGGAATCACACCTCTATTTGGGAATGCGGTCACCTTGAGCTTGAGAGACATAACAGCGCCCTTCTTTCACTCGCGCGAGTGAAATGTTTGCAAACTTGTTGCGGTTTTACGCCTCAATGAATATCCGAAAGTGGTCAGCGTAGTGCCGCAATCGCTCACGCTGCCTGGGCGGGCCGGCCCGCAGCAAATCGAACTACTCTGGGCTGCGCCAGCTTCTTGAAATCCTCCCATGCCATTCGCACGAGATCTCTGTGAGAGCCTGCATTGAAGGCGATTTCGGCATCCTGCTCCAGGCTCTCGTCTGCAAAGACAGTCATCCCAAAGAGGCTCCCGAAGGGCGGCATCGCTCCTGTTTCGCAATCGGGAAACCTGTCCTTGAAATCATCTTCGGATGCAATTGCAACCGTCTTTGCGCCCACTGCCTTTCTGAGCAATTCCAGATCTACGTGGAACTTTGCCGGCAGAACCGCCATTACCAGCGCACCGTCCAGCCTGACGATCACAGTCTTCGCCAGTTCCTTGCCCGGAATGTGCGTAAGGCTGGCAATGCCCTGCGCCGTGAAGGCAGGCGCATGAGAGATGATTACGTACTTGATGTTGTTTCCGTCGAGATATTCAGTAAGTCTGGTCGGGACCATAACTACCTCCTTTTCGCCGTATTCCCCAGTTGATGGAAGCGGCACTCCGAGACGCTTCGGATTATCGCTTGTATCCGAACTCGCGGAGCAGGTTGTGCCGCCATACTATGTCTGCTTCTCCTTCCACTCCCTTCGGCGAGCTGCCATCGATGACGCCAAGGACACCCTGGCCCTGTTCGCTCTTTGCCAGCACAACCTCAACCGGGTTGGCCGTGGCGCAAAAGATGGAGCAGACCTCTGGAATATTTCGCAATGCGTTCAGCAGGTTGATTGGATAGGCGTTCTGAATCATCAGGACAAAGACATGCCCTGCTGCCAGGGTCTGAGCGTTTCGAATAGCTGTTTCGCAGAGTGTCTGGTCATTTCCTTCGGAGCGAATCAGACACGCGCCGGAGCTCTCATTGAAGGCCAGGCCAAATTTGGCGTGCGGCGCAGTGGTTACAACTGCTTCGTAGATATCCTCAACGGTTTTGATGAAGTGGGCCTGGCCGATGATGATGTTGGCTCCCTCGGGAATCTCCATGCCTACGATGAGCAGGTTGGTCATGGCTGCCTCCAGATCTCTCAAGCTCTTTCACACGCCCTTTTTATGCTGTGTCCGCACTCTCTCCACGTATCGTCCAGTCTTCAGGTCGACGCTCACGACCTCATCCGGAGCAACGAATAATGGCACCTGCACCTTCATGCCGTTTTCGAGTGTGGCCTCTTTGCGCCCCGAGTCCTGTTGCGAACGTGCAGGAGGCGCGGTGACCTTGACGCGCGCCTCCACCGTTTCAGGAAGAGCGATGCTGACTGGCTCTCCCTCGAAGAACTCCGCCGGCACCTCAGTGCCGGGTTGCAAGAGTTGTTCAGCCAGGCCAAGACTTGCTGAAGGCAATTCAAACTGTTCGAAGGTATCGAGTCTCTGGAAGATGCAGGCGCTCCCGTCGTTATAAAGAAACTCAACCCGGCGCTTCTCCAGTTCGACATCGTCCAACCTCTCGAGCGGCCTGAAGTGTTGATCCCAGATCCGGCCGCTGTGCACATTCGAGAGCCGCGCACATACCGTGCCTCCCATTTTGGCGGCGCCTGCCTTGGACTCAACCTCGATGACCCGGTAGATCTTCCGATCAATCCGGATGGCCATCCCTTCTCTTAATTCAGATGCCGTAACCATAGCCTTCTCCGGCTCCTGCGGCTATCAACCGGCTCTTGTCCGGAACCGTTGATGTCAGCAAGGCAAAAACGCTCCGCGCAAGACTCGGGTCCTGTGCACAACGGCTCAGCTCGCGAGAACACTCCTGTGCTGACGTCGCGCCTTGACAACCGGCACTACAGTCAACCCAAAAGATTTTCCGTTCAGTGATGCCGATCACTCCCGGGTGTGAGAGCCGAGACGTTGCGCCAAATCATTGCAGGATAAGAAGGCTTCCAATGATGGAACAGGTTTTGGCAAATAGCTAGAATCGACTACAGAAAGTGAACGCCATGAAAGGCCGCGCTAATCGCCAAAAGACTGTGGAAGAGCAGATGCGTCCTAACGCCTCCCGGCGTTCATCGCGCCGCGAAATATCTGAGGCGCCTTCTCGCAACGCAGCAAACCGCGCGCGAAAGAAACGCAGATTAAGTCCCGGTCTTCGCCCACAGTAAACGGCAGATACTCCTGCCAGTCCTGCGGTTGTGCTCCAGGTCACTGATAGCAGTTGCCGCAAGCGGTAAAAAGGAGTAGCCGGCTGTGTCCGCCAGCAGCCGGGGAGTACGAATCATGCGCTACAGGCGCATCGCGAATCGGCGAGATTTCCTCACCAGATGTCTTGCGGGAGTGGCAGCGTTTGCCACTGGCGACAGCCTGCCGCGTGCAGAGATTTCTGCATCCACCTCAAAACCATACGTTTCCAGAGTTGCGATTGCTCAGGATGCAATGTTGCGCGGCGCTGGCGGAAGTGTGGACTCCAGTCGCGCACGCAAGCTGCTCGATCACGCGATGCAATCTTTCTTCACGAGCGACGATCCAATCCAGCCGTGGGGGAAAGTGATACGGCCTGGGCAACTGATCGCCATCAAGGTAAACACACTGGGTGGACGAGGACTTTCCACAAATACTCAGCTTGTGGATGCCATTTGCGAGAGGCTGCAGGAGGCTGGCAGCCGGGCACGGGACATTGTGATCTTCGATCGAGACACGGCGGAGATGGAGCGTGCCGGTTTTCGTATCCGAATGGGCGGTAACCAGGTGCAGTGTTTCGGCACCGATCGAGTTGGCTTTGAAGACGATCTCTCCACAGCCGGTGAGGTGGGCAGCCGGCTTTCGCGGATTCTAACTCGGAGCTGTGAAGTGCTGATCAATGTTCCGGTCCTGAAAGATCACGATGGAGCGGGTGTGTCGATTGCATTGAAGAATATGTACGGAGTCATACACAATCCGAACAAATATCATCCGAACGGGTGCGATCCCTACGTGGCCGATGTGAATATGCTGCCGGAGATTCGTGCCAGGCTGCGTCTGCACATTTGCGATGCGACCACGGCCAGCTTTGAAGGCGGCCCGGGATTCAAGCCGCAATTCACATGGCAACAGAATGCGCTTATTGTTGCGCAGGATGCGGTGGCGCTCGACCAAACGGGATGGCAGCTCATCGAGCGCAAGCGTGCCGAAAAAGGCCTAAAGACGCTCGCCGCTGAAGGCCGGACGCCACACTACATTGCCACTGCGGCTGATGCGAAGCATCGTCTCGGCACGAACGATTCGCGGCGCATTGCGCTGGTGGAGATGAGCATGGCTTGAGGGAGGTGGCATATGCCGATCAACTTTCCTTTCGCAGCAAGCCGGGAACCTCCGATGAACAGTTCAGAAGGCCTGGAGCATTTCGTCTCATCGGACAAAAAGCCCTTCGAAGCACTGCCGATTGACCGGCGCTCGTTCCTGATGTGCGCGGCATCGGCCAGCGTGGCGGGCAGTATTCCTAGTTTTGCCGAGCCGCTTCCCGTGATGCAGACATGGGCCAGCGTCAGGACTGAGAATGACACGCGCTTTGCCGTGGAAGCGCGGTTTTATGAAAAGCTGCCCAACCGGAAAGTGAAATGCAAATTGTGCCCGCGCGAGTGCACGGTAGGCGACAAGGAGCGTGGCTATTGCGGCGTGCGCGAGAATCGCGGCGGCACCTATTACACGCTCGTGCATTCGCGGGTGTGCGCGGCGCACATTGACCCAATCGAGAAGAAGCCATTCTTTCACTTCCTTCCGGGCACACTGGCATTTTCAATTGCAACGGCCGGTTGCAACGTCAATTGCAAATTCTGCCAGAACTGGGACCTCTCGCAGGCACGTCCGGAGCAGGTGCCGGCTGAATACATGCCGCCGCGACAGGTTGCGGCATTAGCCGGGCAGTACCGATGCCCGACGATTGCCTATACCTATAGCGAACCGGTGGTGTTCAGCGAATTCCTGATGGATACGGCAGATGCCGGGCATGACGCGGGTATCCGCAGCATTGTGGTTTCGAATGGCTACATCGGAGACGAAGCACTACGAGCCGCGTACGGAAAGATGGATGCGGTCAAGATCGATTTGAAGTCGTTCTCAGAGTCCTATTACCAGAAGGTCGTCACAGGCGAGTTGAAGCCGGTGCTGGATACGATCGTGACCCTGCGCAAGATGGATAAGTGGACAGAGATTGTTTATCTGGTTGTGCCCACACTCAACGACAGCGATCAGGAGTTCCGTGCACTGGCTAATTGGGTGAAGACAAATGCCGGAGAGGATGTTCCTCTTCACTTTTCGCAGTTTCATCCCGAGTATTTGCTGAAAAATCTGCCGATTACGCCGGTTTCCACACTGGAGCGCGCGAAAGCGATTGCGGATGCAGAGGGGCTGCACTATGTCTACATCGGCAATGTTCCCGGCCATCCCGCTGAGAACACATATTGCCCGCAGTGCCGGCGAATGCTGGTTGAACGCGCAGGATTCGAGATTCGGCAAATGCTGATCAGGAAAGGCGCGTGCCCGTTCTGCAGGCACGCGATTCCCGGAATCTGGCATGTCTGAGCGTAGTGACAGGATGCAAACATGAGCTGGCAATCGAAATTGGGAGCGTGTGTTATGGGAGCCTCAATTCTCACCGCTGCAGCCGGCTGCGAGCAGCAACCTGCAGCCAGCACACAGAACCTGAAGCTGCGCCCTGCAGGCGCAGCAGGCGTATTCTATCCCGCCGATCCTGCGGAACTCACTGCGATGATGGACAAGATGCTACCGCAAGCGTCGACACAAACAGTCGATGGGCAAATTGTCGCGGTTGTGGCACCGCATGCAGGTTATGAATACTCGGGACCGGTGGCAGCTTATACCTATGCCGCGTTGAAAGGCCACAGATACGCACGAGTCGTGGTCATCGCGCCGTCGCACTATGAAGCTTTCGATTTTGCCTCTGTCTACGACGGTGACGGATATGTGACTCCACTCGGCACAGTCCCAGTGGACAAGATTTTTGCGCGCGAACTGGCAAAGATGAGCACATCCATTCAGCTATCGGAACGCGGCCACAAGGCAACGCGGCATGGCGCGGAACATGCGATTGAAGTGCAATTGCCCTGGCTACAACATGTGCTGGGCAGCTTCACACTTGTGCCTGTGGTTATGGGAGATCAAAGCTACCAAAGCAGCCGGGCTCTGGGAATCGCTCTTGAGAAATTGATACGGGAAGAGCATCTTCGCAATAAAGAAAATCCTGGGCAAGCCGCGGGCGACACATTGATCGTGGCCAGCTCTGACTTATCGCACTATCACACGTATGCCGAGGCGGAAAAGATCGACCACAAAACTCTCAGCGCACTCGAAGCATGGGACTACCTCAATATGTCGCGGAACTTCGAAACGCGTATCTGGGAGGCCTGCGGCGGCGCGCCTATCGTTGCCGCCATGATCGCCGCCGAGCGCCTGGGTGCTAATCGCGCCCAAGTGCTCGACTACGCAAACTCCGGCGATGTGACTGGCGACCGCACGCGGGTGGTAGGATACAGCGCGGACATTTTTGTACAGGCACAAGATGGAAAGCCGATTGAGCCTCTCTTCTCACTCAATGAACATGAAGAGGAGACACTGCTCTCTCTTGCTCACAAATCGGTTGAGCGCGCTGTTCTCGATCGAAAGCTTTACGAGCCTTCGACGACCAACGATGCCATGCTCGATCAGGAGCGGGGTGTGTTTGTCACGCTGCGAGAAGCGGGACGGCTGCGCGGGTGTATTGGCTATGTATCGGCAGTAAAGCCGCTCTACGAAGCCGTGCGCGACACTGCCGCGCTCGCAGCAATTCGCGATCCTCGCTTCCATCCGGTAGCAGCGGACGAACTTTCTCAGCTGGAGTATGAGATCTCTGTTCTTTCACCGCTTCAACATGTTCTTGATGTCAAGGAAATCGATGTCGGGCGTCATGGTCTTCTGATAAAAAACGGTGACCATGAAGGACTTTTGCTGCCGCAGGTAGCTGTTGAACAGCACTGGGACCGCAACAGGTTCCTTCAAGAGACCTGCAAAAAGTCTGGCTTATCGCCCGACTGCTGGATGGATAGCGATACGGATATCTTCTGCTTCACCGCGCTGGCCTTTCGCGAACACAAGCAGCCGCATGCAGATTAGCAACAGCCAACCCGCCGCATGCTCGAGCGGCCAGCGCCGCCACTGCAATGTTTACCACCGCTGTAATCGTTGCGACGTTCCAAAAACCATACAGAGGAATCAGAAATCCGGAGAGAAGCAGCGCTCCGATGCAGCCACCGAGCAAATCTACGGAATAGAGCACAGCCAAATTTTTGCCCTTTGACGAACGACTGAAGTAGATTACGGAAGCGAGCGGAAACTGGTACCCGCCGGGAACCGCTACGAGAAGAGCAAGGCATGGAAAAGCAATGCGTGCGGCGGCAAGTGCTCCTGCAGCGTGGAAGTATTGTGCGAGAAGGAACACCACGACCAGCAACAGCGGCGCCGAAGCAGCGAGAAGCAGCTGATTAATTGCTGTCCATCGCATTAGCGCTTTGCGATTTCGATGCGAAGCACGCAGTATTCCGAGCAGACTGCCGATGGCGATGCCAGCCATGAACATGCCAATCAGCAAGGCCAACTCGTGATAGACAAATCCGAATACTGACTGGAATGCGAGCAGAAGAAGGATCTGCAGGATCATGAGCGTGTAACCGCTTGCTGTGACACACAAAACGCAAGCCGCCTGTGCGCGTCTTTTCAGCGGCCAGACCCAGCCGAAAATAAGAACGACCGCGAAGCATGTGGCGGTAGCGGTACAGAGAACTGACCGATAGCGAATGTGTTCTGCCGTCTCGAGCAGCCGTGCATAGCCACGATTAAACTGAGCGCTCCAGAGCACGGTGTTGAAGTAGTAGGCCGCCGGCCGAAAATCTTTGTTTACCGGAGTGCCTGGCTGCGGCTGAAGGAGATTGTGGATCCGCGCCATACGATCAGGCATCATGCGAAACGGCACGAAGTACTCGCGCACGTAGAGGGTCTGGAGTCCGCGGCTCTTCAGCCGTGAGATCAGCACCTGCGGGTCTTCTGTTAGAACCTTGGGGTCCATCGAGGCGAATAGATGAAAAGATTCGCCGGGAATCACTGATACATGAGGAAAGACCTGCTGCAGCGAGCGATCAAGACAGCGAAGAAACTCGGCCTCTTCCGGGCTTATGTAGTCCTCCGACGCGCGTACCTGCAGCGCGAGCACTCCGCCAGGCGCGAGGTGCGCACGCGCAAGACGGAAGAACTCGACGGTGTAAAAGCGATTCAATTGTGCGTTTGCCGGATCGGGGACGTTGGCGAGTATGGCATCGAACTGCACAGGCGAGGTTTGGAGAAAGAGGCGGCCATCCATCTCATGAAGATGGACGCGGCGGTCAGAAAATGCTGCTGTGAATTCGAGCGGGAATAAGCGGTGCATCAAGTCGATGAGTGCTGGATCGATCTCAACGTAATCGAGCCTTTCCAGCGATGGATGCTTGAGAGCTTCAGCAAGGCTCCCGTTGATTCCTGCACCAATGAGCAGAACCGTCTTTGGCTCGGGGTGCTCGAGAAGTGCGTAATGGACGGATTCTTCAGCTGCTGAGGGATCGGGGAGGTTGGCGAGAATTGAGCCGTTATCGTAGATGCTCCGCATGCCGCCGGCTCCGAGCACAGTGAGCCGGCCGTAAATTGAGTCGCGGAAGCCGAGCAGTTCGAACCCGCTCCACATGCGCTTCAAGGAGGTGATTTCCACCCATGGCGCAATCCGCATTAACAAGGGGATGGCAAAAACTGCAGCAACCGCCATCATCGTCATCGTGGGAGCGATGCGTATGCTGAAAAACAAGATTCCGCCGACTAAGCAACAGATGAGAGCAACGAGAACAGCGATCCGTACATTGCTCAAAAAGCGGGTCAGCAGAATGCCAGCAACGATGCCTCCGATGGAAGAGCCGGCCGTTTCCAACATATATGCATAACTGCCGGCCCGGCGCGACGAAGCCTTCTGCGTTTGACGAAGCATTTGCGCAGCCAGTGAAAAAACACTTCCTGAGAGTACGCAGAATATGCTCATGCAGACAAAACAAATCAGTGCCGTGCGCGCGGGGTCGAGCAGTTCTCCGGGCACCGATTGCAACATTGCTCGAGACTCTCTCAATGCGACTACCGTGAGGGGAAGACTCAAGCCACACAGACATTCCACCGTGGCTACTCGATTTCGGACATCAACACAACTCCGTGTCAGCCTGCCGGTGAGCCAGCTTCCTGCCGCAGTCCACGCGAGCCATGCGGCGAGCACGATTCCAAGAGAGAGCTCATTGCCATTGAATAATGCAATGACTTCGCGCAGGATAACGATTTGTCCTGTGGCCGCGGCGAACCCAACGAGAAGCAAGATGAACACTGCTGCGCAACGCTCTGGCTCAACGGACAAAGCGGGACGGTCCTTCACCTGGCCTGCCATCGCAGCGTTACTCCAACTGACTGACCTTGATCGCGAGTTTGTCGAATTCTGTGCTGCCCAGGCCTCGGGCTGCAGCCATCTGCAGATAGGGCAGCTGCTCGGGCTCGAAGCTCCAATAGGCCTTTGCAACATATGCATCGATTGCCACAGGATCAGTGCCGGCTACGATGGTTTTCTTCATGACCACGTCTTCCAGATTGCCGCCGGTTGGGCCATTGCGAAGCAAGATGCGGTAGCAGTCGACCAATGTGAGCGTAGGCAACATGAAGCCGGCCAAGTCGACAAGGCTCTGATGAATCTGCTGGTGCAGCCGGTTTCGTTCACCGCCCAGAATGCCATACCAATTTTTCATGCCGAGCGTAACGCCAGAGAGACTGTGCTGCTTGGCAATGGGCAGGTTGATCACCTTGTCTGCATCGAGAAAGGGCGTAAAAACAGGCCAGCTCTTGAGAATCACACCGCCAATATCCACTTCGCGGAAGAGCGTAGGGTCCGGAAGAATCACCTCGGCACCTACATTGCGAGCCGCATTCTGAATACCTGAGCGGAGGAAACAGCGGCGCGGATCATTGCAGCTCACGTCAGTGACTATGACGCGCCTTGCTCCGGCGCGCCAGCACTGCCGCACCATCTCTGCGACGACATCCGGATTGGTATTCGCGGCTTGTTCCGGCATTCGATCCCAGGCAACGTTCGGCTTAATGACGACGACGTCTTGCGGACGAATAAAGCGTCCGATGCCACCCAGATTCTCAAGTGCCTGTCGGACGAGCGCGCCGGGCTCGCCGTTTTGCACCACCGTGATCTGAGGCAGTTGTGTCTCGGCTGATACACGATGATCGCGGCGCGCCTGCTCTGCTCGCGCCGGTACCGGACGCCGACTTCTCCCGCTGAGCCAGAAGGCAGCACCCGATGTGCCCGCAGCAATGCCACCCACGCGAAGCAATTCGAGTAATGCCTCGCGACGCGTCATCGAAGAAACGGCGGGCTTGGCTGCTTCGTTGACGATGTTGCGATCGGTTGCGTCGGCCATAGTTCCCTTTGCTTCAAATCTCCATCAGATGAATGCGCTTGAGATCATTGGTGCCGAGGTCATGTGCTGCATCGGCTGCAGTGCCGATGTAATGGGGCGCGCGGCCTTCGGCTGCGAGAGACGGCAGACCAGCCTCAGAGCGTTTGCGCTCGAGCATTTGCCACGCTACTGTATCGATGGCTACGCAGTCTTCTCCCACAACTATCGCATTGGGATGCCAGAGGTACTGAGGATGGAAACCGGGCCCACCGTGATAGACCGAAGAGAGGGCATCGCCAATCGTATAGCGCACTTTCTGCCGTACGGCGGGCATCGCGTTCAGGTCAGCCACTCCGGGATTGCAACCATTTGCATGCAGTTCCCACGGGCTTTCGACCACGCCATACATATTCTTCATGGCGAAGGTGAGACCGGCCATCGAGTGATCTTTCAAGATCGGGAGGTTGATAACCATGGCACACTCACGCGTGAGAATTTTTGAAAATCGGACACGCGCTGAAGCCCAGGTTTCAGTGTGGTCCTCAAAGCCGATGACGTCTGAGCCGAAACAGCGCACGCCATTGGGATCAGTAGAGATAGTGAGACCACATGCATTGAGGTCGCGCGCATTGCGATCCCAGACAATGATGTTGCCCGGTTTTACACCCGCCTGCTGAAGGCGCTCGCTGACAGCATGGATCAATACCGCGTGCGTAGAGATGCCTCTGCCGCCCAGGCCATTGGTTTTGAGCCCAATCGTCCCATCTGCGCTCCCTCGCTGAGCCGCAATATGCTTCCATGCATCGAGCGGGCGCTCCTGGCCGGTGTAAGCAACTACCGCGCGGTCAAGCAGATCAAGTACGCGTGTTTCACTCATTTGCGCACTTTGCAGCGACGGGTCGCGCGCTACGACGACCTTGGATGCAGCGGCTTCCTTGCGCTCACTGGGCATCGCAACCAGCCTGAGCTTATCCGCTGCTGCGGAAGATCCGAAGATCATGGCGCCTGCTGCCGTTTGTTTCAAGAATTCGCGACGGCTCTTCATGAAAAAACCTCTCTTTCTTCTCGCATTGCGCGCCTAGCTGACTGGGAGCTTTGTCTCTACTCCGTGCGCCAGCTCGAGCAGAGCCTGCTGCATGCCTGGAGCTTGCTGATAGGCAACGACCCGGACGAAATAGGCGCCCTTGCGGAACGCTACGCTCTGCTCATACACGATTCCGCCATCTGCCAACTGGACGCTTGCAGCTTCTTTCGAACGATCCGCGTCAAGGATCTCGCGCGCACCCGCGGGATCAGACATCTGATAGACATCCACAGTTGCATCGAAGCGGTCCTGATACTTGTAATCTGAGGTTGCGGCGGAGACGACGCCGGCCTTGATATATCGATCCGCGTCACCATCGATGTACTGCCAAAGGTTCTTGGCTGCGAAGACGCGTGTATCGCTCGTCTTTTGCCAGCCCGCGATGGCTCCCGACGACGGAAATGGATCGATTGGTGTTTTTTTGCAGCCCGCAGCGGTGAAGGCGACGATCATTGACGCGGCCGTGATCGCGACGAAGTATTTTGCACGATGCATTGCTAAGTGATCTCCTTATCAGCGTGTCAGCAGAATCTGATTGCCGGGCGAGCGGCTCTCGCCGATGCTGGTAACGTAGACTGCCGGATGGTCCTGAATGGGACAGGCGTACTCGCATGCTCCGCAGCCGACGCAGCGGCCGGGATCGATGTGCGGCTGCTTGAGCGTCTTGACATTCCCAGATGCGTCTGTGACTTGTGCCTCCTGCAAATAAATTGCCTTCGGAGAGACAGGGCACCATTCTTCGCAGACAATACACTCGGTGGCCATGGCCCAGGGCAAGCAATGACCGCGATCATAGAAAGCTGTACCCAGACGGATCGGCTGAACTGCGTTATCGCCGCTAGCTGTTACGCGGGTTTTTCCAGTACCGGACACCCAGCCTTTTTCTGCGGGTGCAATCTGCCAAATGGCACCCGTAGGACAGACCTCAGAACACAGAACGCAACTCGGTTCGCAGTAGCCGATACGCGGCACCAGCATGGGCGTCCATAAACCTTCCAGTCCTGCCTGAGCGAGCGTGGGCTGGAGCGCGTTGTTCGGACAGACCTTCATGCACTCACCGCAGCGAATGCAGCGGGAAAGAAAGTCGGATTCGTCGAGCGCTCCGGGAGGGCGCAGCAGCCGCTCATTTCTGGATTTGCCCATCGCCGTATCTGCGTGTATGAGCGGAACCGCAGCGAGGCCGGCCGCCAGGCCTGTGAGCGCGCGGCGCCGACCGAGATTGGGAGATGCTACTTCTTTCTCTTTCCTGAATAAGCGGAACTGAAGACTGTGGCGCGGGCAGCTCTCCACACAGTTCATGCACATCAGGCACTCAGATTTACGCCAGGGTGCGCCGGGGAGTGGATCGTCTCCTCCCTGGCAGTTGAGGAGGCAGCGATTGCAGTTGTCGCAGTTTGCGGGATCCTTGTGCAAGCCCAGGATCGACCAGCGTGAAATTGCCCCCAGGAGCGCGCCAAGTGGGCAGATCGAGCGGCACCAGAATCGCGTGACGCGCAGGCTTGCAGCAAGGATCGCGATGAACAGGAGGCCAAGGATCAGACCTTGCGTAAAGTGCGGCTGACGAAGATCGAGAATGAGGGCCTCGAGAACTGTATGGATCAGCTGACCTGTGAAATGAATGGGGCCAATGCTGCTGTGTTCAAGAGGTTCCAGTACCGAACGCATGGCAAAATTGAAGGCCGGCAGAAACGACAAGCCAAATGAACGCACCAGCAGGCTGAAGGGATCCAGCCATCCGATGGACATCGATCCGAAAAACGAAGCGGTGAGACCGGCAATCAGCACAACATATTTGATGGTTTGCCAGCGCTTGTACCGGTTTGACTCGATCCGCTGCTTACCACGCTTGGATTCGGAAGGCATGTTTCCGACGAAATGCTGCAATGTGCCCATCGGGCATATCCATCCGCAGAAGAACCGGCCCAAAAACAGCGCTGGAATAACAACCACGAGACACCAAAGCAGACCTCGGTAGAGGCTGCGCGTGGCCAGGGCATTGGCGATAGCCACAAGAGGATCCCACTCAAAAAACAGGCGCACGGGCGCGCGCAGGTGCAGATCAGTGGCTGCACCTGGAATGAAGCGCAGCGATGTGAAGGCCAACAGCGCAAGAAACAAAAGCAGAAAGAAGATCTGCGAAATCCTGCGCAGCAGCGGCAATCTGGAACGTGCCATGAACTCCTCCATAAGCCGCGCAAGGAGAAGATGTGTACGCGGTCATCATCTGTGGTCGGGCGGATAGAGAGCAGTGACAGAGATCACGTCGTGTGCGATGTCGCGAAGAATTCCACAAACGGTATAACTGGTCGACTCAGATCACTAGAGCAAGTGACGAAACACACAAATTTGATTGAAGGGACATTACGATATTGAAGCTAATTGAGTTTGATATAGCTGACTGCTGCAGCGGCCGCACCAAGTCTCCAAGTGACGGATATCACCGCAATCTTCTCCGGTACGCGCTACCATTCTTCGCCAAATCGTGGGTCCTGCAGCCAGTATGGTTTGATCTGCACCCGTTCATCCTGTCGAGAGATTTCCGGTACATCTGCTTCGGGTGCTTTCAGACGACTCCTAACGCATGAGGCTGCCGAATGCAGAGGGGTTACGCCCGCGACTCAGGAAGGGAGGCGAGGAGATGAATCGTCATGGCAGGAAGATCGTCATCGTCGGCGGCGGCATCGCCGGCTTGTGTGCCGCTGTGTACGCGTTGAAGAGCGGCTACGATGTGGAAGTGCTAGAGATGCACGACATGGCCGGCGGACTCGCGATGAGCTGGCGCCGCGGTCCGTGGACGTTCGAGACCTGTCTCCACTGGCTGGTGGGCTCACATCCACATGGGGATTTCCATGCGCGATGGCAGGAAGTCTGCGATATTGACAAGCTGACCTTTGTGGATCCGGAAGAGTTCGTCAGAATGGAAACAGAGACGGGCGACACTCTCTCCATTTACACGAACGTCGATCGTATGGAGGCAGAACTTCTTCGTCATGCCCCGCAGGACGCCCATGCCATCCACGATCTGACCCACGCTATTCGCAGTGTCGGAAAATTCCGAATGCTTGATCCCTCTGAGGGCCTGACTGACAACTGGCGCGACATGCTTCGCGATCTGCCTGTGTTTCCGCTGATCCGCAAACTGTCAAAGATAAGCGGAGAAGAATATGGCCGACGCTTTTCCGATCCGTTGCTGAGACGCTTCTTTTCCAACGGCGACGTCGGCAGGATGTCCGTGATCGCCATCATCCTTTCCCTTGCCTGGATGAATGCGCATAATGCCGGCTATTGTATCGGCGGGGCGCAGGCAATCATCCGTCTGATCGAAGAGAAGATTGCAAGCCTCGGTGGCAAAATTCGCTTCAAGGCCAGAGTTGAGCGCATTCTGGTCGACCACGACACAGCAGTGGGCGTTCAACTCTCCGACGGCGAAACGATCATGGCCGACTGGGTTATCTCCGCCGCCGACGGCCACTCCACAATCTTCGATCTACTGGGCGGGCGCTACATGGATGAAGCTACGAGGAGGCTGTATAACGAACGCAAACTCTTCGCTTCCTATCTTCAGGTATCGCTGGGCGTGGGGCTCGATCTGAGCGATCAGCCATGGATGATCAGCCGCATTTTAGAGTCTCCGATTCACGTTGATCCGGGCACCGAGATCCACGAGATCGGTGCCCGATTCTTTCACTACGATTCCACCTTTGCGCCGGTGGGCAAGACGGCCGTGACCAGTGTTCTGCCGACACGGAATTTCGAGTATTGGGTCAATCTGCAGCGTCACGATCCCCCGAGTTACGTTGCCGAGAAACGCCGCGTTGCCGATGCGGTGATGGGTGTGCTGGAGAAGCGAGTGCCCGGCCTGCGCGAGGCGGTCGAGATCGTCGACATCTCCACGCCTGCCACCGTCATTCGTTATACCGGGAACTGGCAAGGAACGATGGAGGGCTGGCTGGTTGAGCCTGGTGCAGGCTTCGGACTTTTGCCGAACAGGCTTCCGGGGCTGAAGCATTTCCTGATGGCGGGCCAGTGGATCATGCCAGGCGGCGGACTTCCTTCAGGTCCTATGACCGCGTGGCCCGCAGTGAGGGCTATCTGTAAAGAGGACCACGTTGAGTTCACGCCCCTTGCCGAACGCAAACGTGAACGAGAACTCATGGGTGCATGATTTTCAATTCACGACTGCTCTTGCAGCGACAATCGAAGTATTGCCAGGAACTGCGTTTTCTACCGTCGTCGTTAGCAGGACCTGAAAGTATGGTGGGACGGTTTTGTGGTCCGGCGACAGCGCGGCCAGAGCTGCACGCAGCTGCGCCATCTTTTCGGGATTGGTGAGGAATTCAATCGCGGCCTGAGAGCCCTGCGTGTAGATGCCGTAGATCAGCAGAACACGATTTTCTTTTTTCTCATTGGGCAGCATGAGCACCAGAGCGTAGTCGCGCGTGAGCTGGTTGGTGACAGGATCGAATTCAGGCTTGTAGAGCGGTTTCTCGCCGGGCTGCGGGCTGCGATTGTAGATAACTCCATCTTGAAAATGAAACCCCTCCACATTGAGAAAAACCCTGCCGCTCCAGGATTGATTGCCGCCGAGCAGGATGACGTTGTTGTCTTTGATCTCCTCGAAGTTGAGAAGGCGCGATTGCTGCACCACACAGTTGGAGCCGACGTGGAAGAACATCTCGCACAGGTCAACCAGGCCTATGGTTTCGCCGACCGAGGTGAAGTCAGTCAAAGAAGGAACAAAAACGAACCGCTTCAACTCACGGAAGTGGATGGTATCGCGGAATTCGGGGAGGCTGGCTTTCGGTATTTCGTGGCCGCTGGCCCATGTCTGCTGGCTGTCACCGTCGTGGGCTGCGCGCAGCAGCGGATGATTAGGAATGACGATGACCGGCGCTGCGGCGGGCAGAAGAAATGGACGCCAGAACCAGCCGAGATTTGCGGGCAGAGCCGCGGCCACACGGCGTGCCTGCGCTGAGTTCGCGTCCACCTGGCTCCGGTGAACCAACAGAACAGCCAGCACGACGCAGGTTATGCCCAGCGCAACTGTGGCTGCAAGATGGAGAGTGCCGATTGATTTCGATGCGCGCGCGGCCTCCTGCTCGTGAGGCGCAGCCTCGCCGGTCTCCTCGGACCCCGTTCTGGCGAAGACGGGGACATAGTGGCCTGCGGGCAGATCCATCCGTATGACGCTGTCGCGGCCGTCTTCCTCGTAATACTTCCTGAGCAGACGGCGAATCTCGTGCGCCTGCACCCGGACAATCGGGTCCTTCTGCTGATCGAAGTCGGCGCCGCGCTCGTAGACTTCTGTACCGAGCAGATACTCGTTGAGTTTTTCGCTGTTGCCACAG
>DASZXD010000256.1:0-49920 GCA_035546015.1 Occallatibacter sp. | reverse complement strand
TCGCGGTGACCATTTCCGGTCTGTTTCACGCCGCCGAAGGGCAGGTGCACCTCCGCGCCAATGGTAGGCGCGTTGATATAAGTAATCCCGGCTTCGAGGTCGCGGATGGCGGCAAAGGCGCGATTCACATCTTTCGTATAGAGCGCTGTCGAGAGACCGTAGTCGATGGAATTGGCGATCTCGATGGCCTGCTCGAAGGTATCGAATTCGATAAGTGACACAACCGGGCCAAAGACTTCTTCGCGCGCAATGCGCATGGAAGACAAAACGCTGCCGAATACGGTTGGCTCAAAAAAGTTGCCGAGTGTGTGTTGCCCCTCCCTGAGCACATGACCTCCGGTAAGCAGCTTTGCCCCCTCGTCCAGTGCGATTTCAACATACTTCTGCGAGGTCTCGATCTGCTGCTTGTTCACCTGCGGTCCTACTTCCACTATCTCGTCAAGCCCGTTGCCGACTTTCAGTCTTCTGGCGCGTGCGACCAGCTTCTCGGTGAACTCGGCAGCAATCCCCTTCTGCAGCAGGATGCGGCTGGTTGCGGTGCAGCGTTGTCCGGTAGTACCAAACGCGCCCCATAGCGCACCGTCGAGCGCGAGATCGAGGTTGGCGTCGTTGAGCACGATCATCGCGTTCTTGCCGCCCATCTCCAGCGAGACGGGCTTGAAGTTGGCTGCGGCGCGCTGGCCCACAAGCGAGCCCACCTCGCTCGATCCGGTAAAGCTGATAGCGCGCACGTCGCGATGCTCGATGAGAGGCGCGCCCGCATGCGGCCCAAAGCCGGAGACGATGTTGACCACGCCCGGCGGCAGGCCCGCCTCCATGAGCGTCTGCACAAGGTTATACGTAGAGAGCGGCGTGTCTTCCGCCGGCTTGATGACGCACGTATTGCCCGCCACGAGCGCAGGAAAGAGCTTCCAGCTCGGAATGGCCATGGGAAAGTTCCACGGCGTGATGAGGCCTACGACGCCGAGCGGCATGCGCATGCTCATAGCGAACTTGTTTTGAAGCTCAGAGGGTGTGGTGACGCCGAAGAGCCTGCGGCCCTCTCCGGCAACGTAAAAAGCCTCATCGATGGCTTCCTGCACATCGCCGCGCGTCTCGGCCAGCACCTTGCCCATCTCGCGGGTCATATCGTGCGCAAATTTTTCCTTGTTCTGGACGAGGAGATTGCCGGTGCGGACCAAAATCTCCGCGCGCTTGGGCGCAGGAACCAGACGCCAGGTGGCAAAGGCTTTCTTGGCGGCGGCGACGGCGCGGGACACGTCTTCGGCGTCCGACGAAGGGAACGCTCCGATGACGTCTGTGCTGTCCGCCGGATTGAGATTCAGGAAGGTCTTGCCGCTCGCGGCGGGAACCCATTCGCCGCCGATAAGGTTGCGGTAGATAGGATGGCTCATAAATCCTCGCGCATTGACGTTGTCCATGGTAACGCGGACGGGAGAAGACGAGCTTCGCCTCGATCCTCGTTTCACCTTGTATTCGCGGGCTCTTTCCTCCACTGCAATGGCCCGCTGATTGGCCGTACAATGGATAGCGAGGTAGAAATCTAGTCCGCAATGTCTTTGAACGGTTACCCCTCCCGCTCCTCGCGGTCGCATGGGCTGCGCTCGCTTTTCAGCATGTTTTCGAGCGATCTGGCCATCGATCTCGGCACCGCCAACACTCTGGTCTACGCGGCCGGCAAGGGCATCGTCGTGAACGAGCCCTCCATCGTTGCTCTCAACAAAAATACCGGTGAAGTGGAGGCTGTGGGCAAAGAGGCCAAGGAGATGCTTGGCCGCACGCCGGGCAACATCGTGGCCATCAAGCCCATGAAAGACGGCGTCATCGCCGACTTCAAAGTCACCGAGAAGATGCTCAACTACTTCATCCAGAAGGCCCACAACCGCAAGATGCTGGTCCATCCGCGCATCGTCATCGGCGTGCCTTCTGAGATCACCCAGGTGGAAAAGCGCGCCGTCGAAGACTCGGCTTACCGTGCGAAGGCCAGTGAAGTCTATCTTGTAGAGCAGGCCATGGTGGCGGCCATCGGCGCGGGCCTGCCCATCACCGAGCCCTCGGGCAATATGGTCGTGGACATTGGTGGCGGCACCACGGATATTGCAGTGATCTCGCTCTCCGGCATTGTCTACTCACGGTCCGTCCGCATGGCCGGCAACCAGATGGACGAGGCCATCACCAACTACCTCAAGCGCAAGTACAACCTGCTCATCGGCGAGCGCACGGCCGAGCAGATCAAGATCGAGATCGGATCGGCTTACCCGCTCGACAAGCCGCTGACGATGGAGATCAAGGGGCGCAACCTGATCGAAGGCGTGCCCAAGACCATCACGATTGACGACAGCGAGATTCGCGAGTCGCTGGGCGAGAGCATCGCGGTCATCATGAACGCCATCCGCGTGGCCCTCGAACGGACGCCGCCGGAGCTTTCGGCGGACATCTCCGACCGCGGCATTGTGCTCACCGGCGGCGGGGCACTCATCAAGAATCTCGACAAGCGCATCCGCGAGGAAACCGGACTGCCTGTCTCGGTGGCCGACGACCCGTTGGCTTCCGTGGTTCTGGGCACGGGAAAAATGCTGTCCGACTTCCGCCTGCTGCGCAAAATCAAGATCGACTGATAAAGGCAGGGACCAGGGAAAAGGGAATAGGGACTAGAAAACTCCATCGTCCAAGGTTCATCTCCACTCCCTATTCCTAGTCTCTGTTTCCTGGCTTTTATGGAATCCTTCTTCGTCCGCTACCGCAACCTGCTGGTTCTGCTGGCCATCCTGCTGGCGCAGATCGTGGGGCTTGCCGTGCAGGTGCGGCGTATCAACAGCACCGGCCGGTCGAGCCTCGATCCGCACGATGGGCCGGGGGTACGGCTGATCCGGCTGTGGGCTGAAGCGATTGTCTCGCCGTTTGAACGAGGCATTCATGGTTCGAAGCTAGGCATTCAGGACATCTGGAACGACTATTTCGATCTGCGCAATGTGCGGCGTCAGAATCAGGATCTGCAGCAGACCATCGACCGGCTGCGGCTGGAGCAGGCATCGCTGCTCGAGGACGCCCGCCAGGGACAGCGTCTGCAGAGTTTGCTTGGCTTCCAGGAAAAGTACATCTACTCGACCGTAGCGGCGCAGGCCATAGGCTCAAGCGGCAACTTGCAGTCGCATGTGTTTTATATCGACAAGGGCTCCCTGGAAGGCATCAAGCCTGATATGGCTGTGATCACTCCCGACGGCATTGTGGGCAAGGTGCGTGACGTCTTTCCGCACTCTGCACAGGTGCTGGCCGTCAATGACCAATCCAGCGGAGCCGGCGTGATCCTGACCACTACGCGTATCCGTGGCATTCTGCGCGGCAATGCGGATGGCCAGCTCATGATTGTGGGCATCCTTGCCGACGAGCGCATCAAGCCGGGCGAAACGGTGCTTACAGCTGGCGGCGATCTGATCTTTCCGCGCGGTTTACCCGTCGGAGTAGTCGAGAAAGTAGTTCGCGACCCCGAGCGCGATGCCTTTATTGATGTCATGGTCAAGCCGGCCGCGCATCTCGACCAGCTCGACGAAGTGCTGGTGATTACGTCGCTGCAACCCCGGTTCTCCGATCAGGAACAGAAGGATATTGAAACCAGCGAGGAAGAGAAGGGCTCTGAAGCACAGGCCATCAAGGACCAGTTGAAAGCTTCACAGATCAATGCCGAGCGGCTGCCCGGGCTGACCGATCCGAATGCTCCGCCGGCTGTGCCGACGGCCGGCGCGGCCCCCAGCCAGCCCGGACAGGCAAATCCGGCAGAGCCTACGCAGCAGCCGCCACCCAAGCTGCTGCCTACGCTGCATCCCGACCGCTTCTCGCCGGGCGCTGCATCTACGGCAAATAATGGAGCAGATGCAAACTCGCCAGTTGGAACCACATCGAAGCCGGACTCACAAACTGCACAACCCGCACCGCAAAATGGACCCGGGAGGAATCTGTAAGCCATGGCTCTGCTCGGCGCCGACGCCCGGCGCGATATGGAGATTCATCGCTACCCGCTGATCGTCTACGGGCTGGTTCCGCTCCTGGCGCTGGTACTGCAGGCGTGGCTTCCGCGTCCATTAGGGCGCTATGCGTGGTTCGATCTCCCTCTGGTGGTCACCATCTACTTCGCGTTGGGCAGACGCAGTCCCATCCAGGGCACGCTGATGGGCGCGGCCATGGGCATCTTTGAAGACGCGCTCTCTCATCGAGCCATCGGCGTAAACGGAATCGCGAAGACGGCCGTGGGTTTTCTGGCGGCTTCGGTCGGCATTCGCATCGACGTAGAGAATTTCACCATCAGGCTCGTGTTGACGTTTCTGCTTTCGCTTCTATCGAGCGCTCTCTATCTGCTCGTCTATAGCGTGCTGCTGGGCTTCAATCTGGAATGGAGCTGGCTCGTACAGGTTTACATCGCGATAGGCAACTCGGTGATCGCGCTCATCCTGTTTCCGCTTCTGGACCGCCTGCAGGTCAGGGATTGAAACGACAATTGAAGCCAGCCTGCGACAGGAATCAAGATAGAAAGACAGTTGATGCAGCCCTTCCCGGCGCCAAGAAAAATGGCGGTATGCTAGAAATAGTGCGGAATCATGGTTTCAGAACATAGCAGCAACCGCGGCGAAAAGATCCCCGGTGTCAAATTGGCTGTGGTGCAATACGGCATCCTGCTGATGATGCTCGCGTTGGGCGCTGGACTATGGCGGCTGCAGGTGCTTGGAGCCGAAAACTTCCGCCAGCTTGCTGAAGCTAACCGCATTCGCAAAGAGCCCATCATGGCTCCGCGTGGTAAGCTCTTCGACCGCGAAAACCGGCTTATCGTTGACAACTACCCCTCAGTCACCTGTTTTCTGGTCCGCGAGCAGAGCCACAATGTCGATGCCGATCTGCCGCTCATTGCGCAGGGACTGAGCCTTGATCTAGACCAATTGCGCGCCACCCTGAAACACTACCGTTCCTCACCCGGCTACCAGCCGATCCCAATCAAGCAGGACATCACGGCAGATGAGCAGGCTTTTATCGCTGCGCACCGCAATGAGCTGCCCGAGCTTGAGACTATCGATGTGGAGCGGCGGCTTTATCCGCGCGACGGATTTGCCTCGCACCTCATCGGCTATGTGGGCGAAGTAAGCGAAGAAGATCTGAACAATCCCCGCTTTGCCTTCTATCAGCCCGGCGATGTGGTGGGAAAGGCCGGCGTGGAGGAGACATACGACGCGTTACTGCGTGGCGAGGACGGCAGCCGCGACGTAATCGTAGACAGCCACGGGCGCGAAGTAGGCTACCTGCGCACACAGCACGCCGTTCCCGGCAAGGATCTTCGACTGACCATCGACAACGACATCCAGCGCGCTGCCGAGCTGGCACTGGGCGACGCCAGCGGTGCGGTCATTGTGATGGACCCACGCAATGGCGACATCCTGGCCATGGTTTCGCACCCCAGCTACGATCCCAACGCATTTGCAGTCAAGATCAATCGCGCTGACTGGAACAAGCTCGTCACCGACCCCCGCCATCCCCTGATGAATAAGGCGATTCAGGACCAGCTGGCACCCGGTTCCACGTTTAAGATCATCATGTCTGCCGCCGGCCTGCAGGAAGGCGTAGCGCAGAATATGCACGTGATGTGCAATGGCGGAGCCACTTTTTATGGCCGCTTCTTTAAATGCGACCACCATCACGGCTTGCTCGATATTCAAGAAGCGATTCCGATGTCTTGCGATACCTTCTTCTACGCGCTGGCGCAGAAACTGGGCATCGACACCATCGCGAAGTATGCCATTGAGTTCGGCCTGAGCCAGAAGACCGGCATCGACCTGCCTAACGAGATGACAGGCATCATGCCATCCACAGAGTGGGAGCTCAAGAACTTCCACCAGAAGTATTACGCCGGCAACACGATCTCGGTCGGCATTGGTCAGGGCGAGACCCAGGTAACGCCGATTCAGCTTCTGCGAGCGCTGAGCGGCATTGCTTCCGATGGCCACTTCGTGCGCCCGCGTGTTGTCGATCCCAGCCAGCTTCCTTCCAATTTCCGGCAGGCACTGCTCGACAGCTTCCCTGGCTCAGGCACCAAATATGTCCCATTGAATACAGACACCTGGATGACGATTACCGATGGTATGGCAGCTGCTACTACGCCGGGGCTTTATCACACGGCAGAAGCGGCACATCTGGACGGCGTGGACTTCGCCGGCAAAACCGGAACGGCGCAGGTGGTGGGCGGCGGCGACACACACACCAAAGGCGGCTCCAAAACGCCGAATGCCTGGTTCGTCGGAATGGTTCCACGCCGCAATCCGGAAATGGCAATCGTGGTCCTGCAGGAGCACGGCGACTGGGGTTCGGGATCGGCCATGATTGCGCAGCGCGTCGTGATTGCGTATGTGAACAAAATGCGCAGAGAAGAACACAACGTGCTCGATCAGGCAGGAGCGGCCAAGCCGGTTGAAGTGGGTGCAGTTTGGTCAGACCCGGCACCTGCAGGACGTGGGGCGTCCGGTAAGCGGGCCTCAGTAGTGCGCGCCGGACATTTCTTCGTTCATCCCGATCCCAATATCCATCCGGAAGCCGTGGCAACCGGCACACCGCAATGGCCAGCATGGCTCACAGCCTCGCTTCTGCGATTTAAGGAAGACCTGCACTAGATGCGTCGCTTTTTGAGTTTTCGTGACTTCGACTGGGCACTGCTTGGCATGGTGCTGGTGCTGTGTATCATTTCCATTCTCGAGATCTACTCCACTACCGTTCACACTCGCTTTGCCAGCTTTGAGTCGAAGCAGATCATCTTCATTGCCGCCGGTCTTGTCGGCATGTTCGTCCTGTCCAAGATCGACTATCACCGCCTGCTCGACTGGTCACCCTGGGTCTACGGGTTCTTTCTGCTGTCGCTGGTGGCTGTGAAGCTGGTGGGCCGCAGGGCACTGGGTGCAAAACGATGGATTGCTATCGGCCCTGTCCAGTTCCAGCCCTCGGAGTGGGTCAAGCTGGTGCTGGTGCTGGTAGTCGCGCGCTACTTTGCCAACCTCGGCGGCCGCAATCTTACGTGGACCGACATCTTAAAGGCATTTGGACTGGTCGGCATTCCAATGGCGCTGGTGCTCATTCAGCCTGACCTGGGCACAACACTTACCTACGCCCCGATCCTTGTGGCTGGGCTCTTCCTCGGTGGCATCAACTTCCGTCAGGCTGCGATACTCCTTATCTGCGGTACGGCTCTCATCGCCGGCGTCTGGACGAGCGGCAAAATCTTGAAACCCTATCAAAAGGCTCGGCTTACGAGCTTCATCAACCCCGACAACGATCCCCGAGGTTCGGGCTACCAGATTCGCCAATCGCTCATTGCCGTGGGTGACGGCGGCATCTGGGGCAAGGGGCAATCCAAGGGCAGCCAGACCCAGGGCTATTTCCTGCCGATTCCCTATACGGACTTCATCTTTGCCGCGTTTAGTGAGGAACACGGCTTTGTGGGCGCAGTTTTTGTGCTGCTGCTATACTTTTTCATATTGATGCGTTTGATACAAAACGCTCAAACAGCCGCAGACCTGCCCGGCTCCCTCATTATTATGGGAATCGTGGCTGTGTTGACCTTCCAGATCGCGGTCAACGTGGGCATGGTCATCGGTTTTATGCCCGTCACCGGAATTCCCCTACCGTTAATGAGTTACGGCGGATCTTCGGTGTTGTTCACGTTTCTGGCGCTTGGCGTGGCCATGAATGTCCGCATGCGCCGTTTCGTTAACTGACATTCTCCGGTTCCACGGAACCGGACAGGGTTTTAAGGCAGGTTTTGCTTTTACGTCGTCTGGAATCTTCTAGACTCGCAAAAGATCATTTTTGAAAAGTTTCGCCGGCCAGGTCTCGTTGGATCGTGCCCGGCAGGATTGAGTACATGAGCACGCAGAGACGGGAAAACCGGTCTTTTGAGTGGGCACTATGCTCCACTGTGGACCGAACGGCCTCGCCGCCCCAGGCAGGTTGGCCACAACTCTCTGCAAACGGATCGCCGCATTCCCAAGTTTGTTCGGCTTGCATTTCCGGAGATTTACCGCGGGTCTATTCACCGCCCGGAAGCCGCCGCAACGGTGTAATCAGGTCATCCAAGCCGCCCATCGCCTCGCCTTCCGGTTCCCCGAGTTTCCATCTGACCTTGCCGCATGTACCGGCAGCCATGAGTTGCCGGACGGAAAGGTACGATGGCAAAGGAAATTTGTATTTCCAGCACGCCGCATGAGACGCGGCTTGCAATTCTTGAAGACGATCAACTCGCGGAAATCTACTACGAACGCGAAAACGAGTATACCCTTGCGGGTTCCATCTATAACGGTCGCGTAACACGCGTGCTGCCCGGCATGCAGTCGGCTTTTGTTGACCTAGGGCTGGAACGAGACGCATTCCTCTACGTCACTGACTTCGTCGAGCTCGAAGATCAGGAAGACACCGACGAAATCGAAAAGGCTGCAGCCTCCGGAGCGAACCAGCCTCCGCGCGAGGTGCGCCACACGGGCGAACAGCAGCAGGAAGGACGCAGCCGCTCGGGCCGGCAAGACCGCCAGCGCGATCGCCGTCCAGCGCCGGCCGAAGCAGAAGAAGCTGTGGCGCCGGTTGAAGAAACAGCACAGGTGGCCGAATCGCTATCGGTTCCGGAGTTCGAAGAAGCGAGTGAGGAAGCCGGAGGAGGACAAGGCGCACGGCGCTGGCGCGGACGCCGGCATCGCCGTGGCCGTGGAGCGTCGAGCCAGGGACCTCGGCCTTCAACTGAAGCAGCCGAACTACCGGCAGACGAGCCGGAAGCTGAAGCCGAGGCTGAGTTTGTTGAAGAGATTCAGGCAGGTGAACCGCATGCGCCCGCTCCCACGCATCGTGCTCCTGCAGCTCCTGAGGCATTTCTGTTACCGGGTGAGTCGCTCTCGAAGTATGGCGGCACCACCTCTGAAGAGGCTCAAATATCTGTGCCTGAGGCTGCAACTCCGCCTCGCTCCTCCTACTCCTCAAAGCCTTCCACATTGGTGGAAGCACCGCTCACGTGGGACGGCAGCGGGCTTTTGCCAGGCGAGTCGATCGCGCGCCATCGCAACCGTCAGTCCGAACCATCTGTTGAGGATCACTCTGAGGTAGTGTGGGAGGCTCAGCCGGCCTCTCAGGAGTCTGCGGCTGCAGAGGGTGGTCTTCTCGAAGAAGAACTCGCTATTCCCGCCGAGGAATCGACGCCTCCGGCTCTGCATGAGATTGAGATTGCACCCATTGAGTCTGCTCCGGTGGAAGAAAACGCCGTAGTTGCGGAGATTCTCGCGCCGCGCACTGAAGAGGAACCTGTCGATGAAATAGAGTTTTCGGAATCTGAGTCACTACCCGCCGAGGCGTTAGACGCAAGTGCAGCCGAGAGCGAGCCCTCAGCAGATGCCTCTGCTTCGCATCGCATTGACCCTGCATCTCCCTCCGGATTCCGACTGTTTGGATTTGGCAAGAAGAAGACTGAAGAAGAGCCTGCACCGGCTCCTGCGCCTGCGCCGGCCGCTTCAGCAGCTGCGGTTTCAACCTACGCACCCGGCGAGGGACTCATCGAAGAAGAAGTCATCGAAGGCGAAGAGTTTGAAGCTGCCCCGCATCGCCGCGGCGTTGAGGTACATGACCTGGACGACTATGAAGAGGAGACACTGCGCTCGCAGATTCGCTCCGGCGACCTCGGCGAGATGCTGCAGGAAGCTCATCTCGATCACAAGATTCAACTGAACCTCGACGTCAGCAACGGCGAAGAGGAAGAGTTCGACATCGAGGAAGAAGGCGAAGAGGAGCCTGCAGAGACACAGGCTGCCGCACCAGGTCATCCTCGGCGGGACCGCAACGGGCGCGGACGCCATGGCCGCGGCGACCGCCAGGGCAATCGCCGTGGACCTTCGCGCCGTTCGATGCAAACTACTGACCTGCCGGTGATCAGCGATCTGCTCAAGCCGGGACAGGAGATTCTGGTACAGATTGCCAAGGAGCCGATCGCCAAGAAAGGTGCGCGTATCACCAGTCACATCGCCCTGCCGGGCCGCTTTCTGGTCTTCATGCCCACGGTCACGCATGTGGGCGTGAGCCGCAAGATCGCATCCGACGAGGAGCGTCACCGCCTGAAGCGGATTCTCATCAACGAGCGCGGTGAGTCCTCTGGCGGATTCATCGTCCGCACAGCGGCTGAAGGCGCATCAGAAGAAGAACTCCGCGCCGATCTGCGCTTTCTGATGAATCTCTGGAGCGACATTAAGCAGCGCTCGGAGTCGTCGAAGTCACCTGCGCTGATTTACCACGACCTGTCGCTCATCGAGCGCATCCTGCGCGACCAGGTGAGCGCCAACTTCTCGAATATCTGGGTTGACTCCGAGGCCGACTACGAGCGCATTGTGCGCTTCCTCAACCGCTTCTCACCTTCACTGGTGCGCCGTGTGAAGCTGTACACAAAGGAAACGCCGCTCTTCGAGCACTTCGGCATCCAAGATGAGATTTCGAAGGCCCTGCGCTCCAAGGTATGGCTCAAGTCCGGTGGCTCCATCGTCATCAACCAGACTGAAGCGCTGGTGGCCATCGACATCAACACCGGCAAGTACGTGGGCAAGTCGGCGCGTCTCGAAGACACGATCCTCAAGACCAACCTCGATGCAGTGCCGGAGATTGTGCGCCAGATCCGCCTGCGCGACCTGGGCGGCATCATCGTCATCGATTTCATCGATATGGACGAGCGGAAGAACCGCTTCAAGGTGATGGCCGCACTTGAAGAGGCTCTCAAGAGCGATCGAGCACCAACCAAGGTTCTGCAGTTTAACGACTTTGGCCTGGTAGCCATCACGCGCAAGCGCGTGAAGCAGTCGCTGGAGCGCACGCTCTCGGTTCCCTGCCCCACCTGCCAGGCGACAGGCATGGTGAAGAGCCCGGCCACAGTGTGCAACGAGATCTACATCGAGCTGCGCAAGATGCGCCGCCACTTCGAAGGCGCCGACGTGATGATCCGCGTGCACCCGGAGACGGTGAAGGTCCTGAAGGCTAACAATGCACGCTGGCTCAATGAATTCGAAGAGCTCACGAGCAAAAACATTCTGCTTAAGAGCGATCTCACGCTGCATCCGGAGCAGTTCGATATCCAGGGATAAACCGCGACAAGACTGGCAAAATATCAAGGGCCGGAAGCATGCTTCCGGCCCTTGATATTTGAGGAAAAATTTGCCACGACCAAGTCCCCCTCAGGCAAAAATCGTTCCCCGCTCTAGCAACCAATTCGTAGATTCCGTGTCTAACGTTATTACGGGACAGTATTTTCCAGATGCTGTTAAAACAGTTCGATACTAGAGGTTCCGATATGTCATCCCCCTGCTGGATTTCGCCCATGCGGCGTGTCAGTGTCCTTGGGGCTGTGGCTTTTCTCGCTGCTTCTCTGGCGAGTGCTCAGTCTAACGTTGCCATAAATCAGTCAAGCGGGCCGACCGTTTCTGCTGGTGAGTCGAGCTCATTGCAGGTTGCCAACTCCATGGCTCCGGCCAGCCTTTTTGCGGACCCCGCTGCACCGGCCGCCGCTAGGCCCGCCGGTGGAGGAGCCGGACAGCAGTATGGCGGCGGCAGCCTGTGGAGCAAAGCGAAAAGCAATTTCGCCTTTGAGGTAGGCGGAGGCTTTAACGCGCCAGAAAGCGACGCCATCACCTACGGCGGCAACTTCACTCTGGGCGGCGGGGTAAATTTAAACAAGCACCTCGCAGTGCTGGCCGAGTACCAGTTCATTGGAGACAAGTTACCCGGCTATCTGATCGCAGAGGCAGGCGCCCAGGGTGGACACGCACATATCTGGTCGCTTACGCTGGCGCCGGTCATCGACCTATTCCCCCAATCAACCAATGACGTTTACGTCACCGGCGGCGGAGGCTTTTATCGCAAGGTGACCAGCTTTACCGATCCCACTCAGGCCCTGTACTGCGACTACTTCTACTGCGGCTACGTCACCGAGAACGCCGTGGTTGGGCACTTCTCCTCAAACCAGGGCGGCTGGAACATCGGCGCAGGCTTCCAGCACCGGCTGGGTGGCATGTACGGCGACAGCAAGATGAAGGTGTTTATTGAAGCGCGCTATCTGGATGTGCTCACCCCCGCCGTCATCGGAGCCACGCCCAATGGTCTGTCCTCAACAACTGTTGCCAAAGACACAAAGTTGATTCCGGTCACTTTCGGCATACGGTTTTAACCTCATACAAGCGTAAGCAAAGGTCCCACCCTTCCTGCGGCAGGGTGGGACCTTTTCAGCGAACTGGCGCGAAGCGATATCCCGCATCCTTTCCCGGCTTCCACAACCCTTAAAGCAACCGATGAGCGGTTCTTTGAACAGGCATCCAGGGCTCATTCCGGCCTGAGGCATCTCCCAATGCAACGAGCTTGCTTTCGTGGAATGTGTGGAATGTATGGAGCGAAGCGTAGTTTCACAGCCTGTATCGTGTGGCTGATCTGCCTCCTTACAACGCTGGTACCGCTCGCTGCATGCTCTGCCCGGCTGATCGATATCCAATCGAGCCCCAGCCCTAAGCCTCCGATACCCAGTCCCCCTTCAAGTCCCCCTCCGATACCGGGTCAAAGTGGGACCGTATCTATCTCACCGCAGTACGTCGCGCTTGCAGCTGGACAGAGTTTTCAGTTCACAGCTACAGTCACCGGCGGCGGCCAGACAGAATGGCTGGTCAATGGCACTGCCGGAGGCAACTCTACCACCGGCACCGTAGATGCATCGGGAAGATACACGGCACCCGCTACCGTTTCCGAAAGCGAAAATGTGACAGTAACCGTGGCCCTCGCGGGATCACCACAGCGGAACTACGCCAGTGCAGTCGTAGCGATCATCCAGCCAGGACAGGTGGCTTGCCCAGGCACAACAGGCAATCCGCAGGTAGCGCTTTACTCGATCTATCTGCCGGCTCCGGGGCAGGTGTCCGTTCAGTTTGGCACAACGACCGCTTACAGTCTGAATACCTGGCGCGTCGCCACACCATCAGCCAATGGCGGTGGGGTGCAGATCTATGTGGCAGGTATGCTGGGCCAGACCCTCTACCATATGCGTGCGCAGGTCACGCTCAACAACGGCGCCACCTATAGCGACTCCGACCACACGTGCATGACTGGAGCCCCTCCCGTCACCTCACCGGTGCAGGTTTCCGCGCCTAATGGAGGAACGCCACAACCCGGCATCGAGTTGTGGAACACGATACTGCCGTTCGATGTCGCACAGACATTCGCCACCGATTTGAAGGGCAACGTGATCTGGACCTATAGCTATAAACATTCGTCCAGCGATTTCATACAGGGAATCCAGTTACTACCGAACGGCAATATGCTGCTGCTCATCTCCTATCTGTCTTCGCAAACAACGAGCCAGAGCCCGAGCATCCTGAACGAAGTGCGCGAAGTAGACCTGGCCGGAAACACGGTTCGCAACATCACAATGGATGCACTCAATCAGCGCCTGGCTGCTTCGAATCTGCGGGACGCAGAAGGAAATCTCTATCAACTGCGGAGTTTTCACCACAGTGTCGTCGCCTTGCCCAACGGCCACTGGGTGCTGCTGGCCGACTCTTGGAAGAATTACTCCAATCTTCCAGGCCGGTCCGGGACAACCACCGTGATTGGCGATGCACTGATCGATGTAGACCAGAACTCCAACCCCGACTGGGTGTGGAATGCTTTCGATCACCTCGACATCAACCGGCATCCGATGAACTTTCCTGACTGGACGCACTCGAACGACATCCTCTATTCGAGCGACGATCACAACCTGCTGCTTTCCGTGCGCCACCAGAACTGGATCATCAAGATCAATTTCCTCGACGGTACAGGGTCGGGAGACATTATGTGGCGGCTCGGCGAAGGTGGAGACTTCAAACTGGTTGGCGCTACCGATCCGGTCGACTGGTTCTATGCACAGCACGGCATGTCGTACTTTACGCCCAATACAACCGGCGTTTTCCGCATCGGGCTCATGGATAACGGAAATGACCGTCTCTTTTCATCGGGGCAGGTAGTCTGCAGGCCTGATCAGCCCAGCTCGGCGCAGTGCTACTCCACAGTACCTGTTCTCGAGATCAACGAAGCAAACAGGACAGCCACAATGGTCTCGCACTATGTTCCGCCGCCGAGCTATTTCAGCTATTTCGGCGGAAATGCCGGACTGTTGGCCAACGACGATATCGAAGCTGATTTTTGCTCACCAGCTTCAGGAGCGATTGTGCAGGAACTGAATCCCCAGACCCTGCAGGTTGTATGGCAAGCAACAACGCCTAAAGCAGATCAGTTTCACGTAAACCGACTGCCAAGTCTGTATCCAGGTGTGCAGTGGTAATGCAGAAACTGCCACCATGTTTGTGAGCTATAAGATCCCCAGGATGCGCAGCCTGAGCAGACCGCCTGCCATTACCCCAAGTGGCGCAACTCCAAGCAGCGCGAGCTGATACCAGATCGGCTGTTTGCCGCGCGACTGCAGCGCGCTCAATGCGCCGAGCACAAGCACGATAATGCCCAGCACAAGCACATGATAGAGCGGATTGCCTGCCGCAGCATACGCTGTGACATATCCACCCGCGGCCGCTGCCAGAAAAGAGTAGCCGAGGTTTACGATCACGTAGCCCAGTCCCGGCCTGCCCTCTGCACCAACCCAGCTGGGCGTGAGCCGCGCAAGCAGCGCTGTCATCACGATCACCAACACAGCCATTGTGGCGTAGCCCGCCAGCAAAGCTAGAAATGCATGCAGCGTTATCATGGCTTTCGGTCTTCCTCCGTCTGCGAGCCCACCTCTCCACGATCAATGCGCTCGAGAAACGCGCGAGCGAGCCTGTGTTCACCGGGATGGTACTCGCCGTGGATCGAGCAGAGATCGAGAAATTCATCGCAGAGCGCATTGCGCTCGCCCTGCTGCGCAAAGACTGCCTGTAGAGCAATGGCTAACTTGCGGAGCTGCACTGCCTCGGGCCAGAGCTTCTCCTCTTCCTGATCGATAGATTCCGAAAACAACCCTTGACGCCCGCGAGCACACTCATCGAGACACGCCAGCAGTTGCTCGCTGAAAGCGCGGCTGAGGGAGTCGAGTTGCTCGGCGTCCATTTGATCGCGTGGGTCCATAAATATGCGTCTACTTTGCACGCATGGCTGCTTCTACTTCGTCGGCTGTATGTGGAAGCGCCGCATCGAGGTCGATGAGCTTGCCGTCTTCGCCGACCAGAAAATCGCACTCGATACGCACGCCTATCTTCTCTTCTGGAATGTAAATGCCGGGCTCGATGGTAAAGACCATGCCAGGCTTGAGCACCGCCGGATATTCGGCTGGATCGTGCACATCTATGCCTACCATATGGCCAAGTCCGTGCAGCCAGTACCTGCCGAGCGGCTGGCCGTGCAGGTCCTTGCCGTGCGTATTGATGTAGTTGTAGGCAACCGTGTCGAGCGAGTTCGGGTCCTGCCGGTCGCGATCGTTGACCGTCGATTTGCCGGCAACAAAAGCGTCGATGGCTGCCTGCTGTGCGCCAAGCACGATGTTGTAGATTTCGCGCTGGCGCGGCGTAAAATGGCCGTTCACGGGTACGGTACGCGTGATGTCCGAGGCATACATCGAGTACTCGCAGGCCGCATCGACGAGAAGAATATCGCTGTCCTGCATGGTGCGGTCATTCGATGAATAATGCAGCACGGTGGAGTTTATGCCCGAGCCCACGATAGGCGCGTAACTGGCTCGCTCGCAGCCACGATCCATCCACGATGCGGTCATGAGGCCTGCAATGGAGCGCTCGGTGATGCCCGGCTTTGTGGCGCGCATCATAATAAGCTGCGCATCAATTGAGGCGGTAGAGGCCTTCTTCAGCAGTTCGATCTCGCCAGGATCTTTTTCGACGCGGAGCTGTTCCGTCAGTCCCGTTACATCGCGACCTTCAGGAATGGTGCCCGTGCCAAGCATGGTTGCCGTGAATTCAAGCAGAGACTTCGACTGCGGCGCGAGCGGCTGCACCCAGATGTCGTTAAGCAGACGGCGGTCGGCGCCCGCAAGTTTGTTCATCTCGGCGGGCAGCTCGGTCATGGGTTCCACTGCATCTACACCTGCACTCTGAGCGGCATTCGGCGTCGCTGCATCCATCTTGACGCCGGTGTACTTCTCCATGCGCAGGTCGCGCGTAGGCAGAAAGAGTATCTCGCTGTAACCGTGCGGCGAAGCAGCCTCAGGCGCGTCGCCCACAATCATCAGCGCCGCACCGGGCTCGGTCCAGCCGGTGAGGTAGTAGAAATCCGAATCCTGCCGGTACGGCATGAAGTCCAGCAGAGGCTCCTCCGCAGCAAAGAGCACTGCGACGCCGCCACGCAGCCGCTGACCCAGAGCTACGCGACGCGCGTGATAGACGCTGGCCGGCTGTTTTTCAAGCGCATGGAGTGCGGGCGCCGCGGTGAGCGCTGCAAGCAAGCCAACTGCCGAGGCAAAGAGGAATTTCATTTCGCTATTGTCGGTCCTCGCGGCGCGCCATGCAAAGTGGAATTGTTCCCGGTACCGATGCACATTACGGTTCACCGGTAGCGAAAGGCAGTAACGGCTGGCCGATCCAGAAATGGTTGTTCATGCGCGTCAGCAACCCTGGCGAGCGATGCGCGAGACGTGCGTGAGCCTGTTGCCATGGCCCAACGTAGCGGGCCCACGCGGGCAGATGCCGATAGACGCGAGGCAGGCGGCGTGCAGCGGCCTCCGCAGTGTACTGCTCCGCGCGTCCATAACCGGGGAAAAACTCACCGCGCAGGAGCGGCGGCATCCATGCAGCGGTAAGCGCGCGAAACCACGCGGGCGGACGAAGCCATGAGCCAGCGCCAGAAAGAAGCCTGTCCGCGTATGCGCGGGCTGCATCGGTCACAGCCAATTGGGTTGAGGCATGCATCTGGCTGGTGTACTCGGCGAATGCGCTCCAGGTTGCAGGCAGAGCTGCTGTGGGCAATCCGAAGAGTGAGGCGAAGGTGCGGCTTTCGGCATAATACTGCTCGCGCTCATCGGCAGCCAGCGGGCCGATGGCGCATTCATAGCCAAAGATTGCGCTTTCCACCAGTGTGGAGTACACCCAGCGCAGCGCGCCGATCTCGTTGGCCTCGTAGTGTGCCCCACGCGGCCACTGGCCGGCGTCTACTCTAAGCTCGCCACGAATGTGAGTATGCAGGCCATGCAGATAACGGGCCGCAGCCATGGCCTGGCCAAGCGATCCAAAAACCATGGTGAAGACAATGCGGAACGTATTATGAAAGCGCGCAATGGGCTGGTGGAGCACATTGGAGTGATCAGTGAGCGCAGCGATCACCCAGGGATGAGCCAGTTGCAGCAGCGCCGCCCGGCCCGCTCCCAGAAACACCGCCGACTCGCGGTTGATGCGCCATGTAATGGAGTCCGGGCCAAAGAGCCCGGCCGTAGGGTCGGCAACAGACGCTGCGACAGAGGCGAGGAGAGATTCGATGTCTCCCACAGAGACATAAACGGTACGATCGCCGAAAGTAAGAGCGCTCATCTTCTGCTGTGTGCCATGCCGCTGTGTCTATTTCTTTGACGGTGAGGACCCGGTTTTGCGGCCGGTCGTTACAATATCGAAGAATCCGATGCGCAGCTCGGATTTGGGCACAAAGTTCGTCAGATGCACCTGAAAACGATCCGCATCGAGCTTTTCCACGGGCACGTTCTGCGGCGAGCAAAAACTGATCAGATTCTGCTCATTTTCTATTGGCTTTCCGTACCCATCGACGGGCCTTCCGCGCTCGACGATCAATGTGAAATCTTCGATCGGCTGTTTCCAGGTATTCGCGCTGGTCAGGATGAAATCGACCCAGTGCGGATATGCGTAATCGCCGGCGTGGGGTGGCGCTGTCTGGATGCTGTGCTCAACTCCGCGCAAGAATGGTGCGTCGGGACAAAAACTGGCAAGAAGCTTTACATCTTCTGACCAACCTGAGTTCTCCTCCGATTTCTTGTCGAGAAGCGGCTCATGAAGCGCGTTCCTGATTGCATCGTGCTGCATGAATTCAAAGCCCTCGTAGGGGGTGTACTCATGCCGAATCTGAACCGTGGAATGAGCCGGAAAAGTTTGTGTCCAGTGATATTGCAGATGGACCGTCCAAACTCCCATCGGCAAAGTCGGATCGAAGATTCCCAGCTTTGCGAGCCTCTTTCGCTCTGCAGACGGCAGACGCGTGAAATCGGGAATACGGTTTGAATTCCAGTCGTGATGGCCGAAGCTTGCAATGTCGATTTTGTCTGCCACAAGAATCTCTGTAACTTCCCTGCCATTCACAAAGGCCTTCGCCTCTGCCTGAACCGGAATTGCTTTGCCGCCGACACGAACCTGGAAATCAGAGAACGACGTCATCGAGGCTGGAGACTCATCCGGTCCTTCCGTGTAAGGCGGAATTGGAAATGCGACCTCGGTCGTCACATCCTCGTCCGTATCGTTGCGGAAGTCGTAGTCGACGATTACTTTTGCCGGGCTGATTCTCAGCACTTCCTTCGCCATCACGACGCGTGTCTCGCGCCGCGCCACCAGGCCTCCGGCGGCAATGGACGCGGCTGAGTCATCGGCCAGCATGGTAACCGGCAAAGCAAGAAAAATCGAGGCAAGCAAAGCCGCGAGGCTGAAAATCGGGTTCCGATTCATGGAAGAAAGTATGCCATTGCCGCCAGGCTGCGCCTGCCAGTGGTTGAATTTCCCAGCATTTCGCGGTATTCTAACCATGCAGACGAGTTTATCCGCCGGATTTTGACCGTGTCCGCACCGGCTGGCGGAGAGATGAGTGGGCTCAAAGCCCACTTTTTATTTGCGGCAATTTTTACCCGGTCAAGGCAGCAAATTGAGCCGGAAACCGGTTCTGAAGCGGTGAATAGAGGCTGCGGGAGACGCAGCGCGGAAGCTGATGACAGTCAGGCTGGACGAAATCCGATTGGCGGCAGAGCGCGTGGCCGCCTCGCATGGGCTAGATGTGGTGGACATCGAGTTCGCCGGCCCGGCAAAGGACAGGACGCTGCGGATTTTCCTCGAAAAAAACTCCGAGGGCCGCGCCCGGCTGAAAGCCGAGATGGCCAGCGGCGCCGAGAGGCTTCCGGAACGGCTGACCGAGGGTTCGCTGAGTGTCGAGCAATTATCCGGCGTTACCCATGAGGACTGTTCCGCTTTCAGCCGTGATTTTGGTGTCCTGCTGGATGTGGAGGACCTGGTTCCCGGCGAGGGGTACACGCTGGAGGCAAGTTCTCCGGGGCTGGACCGCAAGCTGAGCCGGCGCGAGGATTTCGAGCGGTTCACAGGCTGCCTGGTCAAGGTGCAGACCTTTGAGCCGATCCGCAACAACCGCCATTGGCAGGGTCGGCTGACTGCTGCGGGCGGAGACAGCATCACGATTGACCTTGCCGCGGTGCGGCAGAACAGCAAGAGCCGGAAGACCGGCGTAACCCAGGTGGAGATCCCCTTCGGAAACATCGAAAAGGCCCAACTGGTGCCGGAGATTTGAAAGATAGGGAACAGAGACTAGGGAATAGGGACTAAAAATAAAACTGGACGCGCAAATAAGCGGCGAACAAAAGAGATTGCCGCAATTCCAGTCGTTATGTCCCTAGTCCCTGAGCCCTCCTCCCAACATCGCGAAGAAGAGAGTTAAGGACGTATGGCCACCAGCGCTTTGTATCAGAGCATCGAGATCCTGAGTCAGGAAAAGGGCATCGACCCCGGCATTGTTGTCGGGGCAGTTGAGGAAGCCATTGCCCTGGCTACACGCAAGTACTACAAGACCCAGGAGAACATGCGCGGGGAGCTGAATAAAGAGACCGGTGAGATTACCGCCTACGTGTACAAAACGGTCGTGACCGACGAGGACGAGATTGAGGACCCGGTCAACCAGATCACGCTGGCCGAGGCCAACGAGCTGGCTCCCGGCGTCGAAGTGGGCAGCGAAATTCGTATGTATCGCGACACCAGCCCGCTGGGCCGCATTGCTGCGCAGCTTGCCAAGCAGATCATCTTCCAGAAAGTGCGCGAGGCCGAGCGCGATACGGTCTTCCAGGAGTACGCCCACCGCGAGAAGGAAGTTCTGACCGCTACGGTGAAGCGCGTCGAGGGCCAGGACATTATTTTCGATCTGGGCAAAGCTGAAGCGCGCTGCCCCAAGCGCGAGCAGTCGCGGCTTGAGCAGTTCAGCGTAGGCGAGCGTGTCCGCGTGGTGCTGCTGAAGGTGGATCGTGCAGCCAAGGGACCGCAGGTGATCGTCTCCCGCGCCGCGCCGGAGCTGGTGCAGAACCTCTTCCAGTCCGAAGTTCCGGAGATCTACGACAACACGGTCGTCATTCGCGCCATTGCACGCGAGGCCGGCGAGCGTACCAAGATCGCCGTCCAGAGCCGCGACAAAGATGTCGACCCCGTAGGCGCGTGCGTCGGCATGAAGGGCATGCGTGTGCAGTCGATCATCCGCGAGCTACGTGGCGAAAAGATCGACATTATCGAGTTCAGCGAAGAAATCACAACCTTTGCCGAAAAGGCCCTGCAGCCGGCGAAGGTGAGCCGCGTTTCCATCACCGATCTCGGCGAAAAGCAGCTTGAAGTCATCGTGGACGATACGCAGCTTTCGCTGGCGATCGGCAAGAAGGGCCAGAATGTTCGCCTTGCGGCCAAGCTGCTGGGCTGGAAGATCGATATCAAGAGCGAAGAGGAGAAGCGGCAGGAGGTCGAGCAGCAGATGCAGGCCCTGGCCGGCGGACCCACCACTCCCATTGAGCAGGTCAGCGAGCTGGGCGATACGATCATCCAGAAGCTGGTGGCTGCAGGTATCACCACAGTTGAATCTCTCGCCGACATGACGCCCGAACAGCTAGAAGAGATTCCGGGCATCGGTGAGAAGACGCTCGAAAAGATCTCGGTGGCTGTGCGCCACTACTTCGGGCACTTTGAAGAGGGCGAAGGAGCCGAAAAGCCCGAAGGCGAGGCCGAGGTACTCACCGCACCGGCGACTGTGGACACATCGGAAGCAGAGCTTGAAAACGCGGCCGAGGTGCTGGAAGAGTCGGAGAGCGTGACCGCAGAGCAGGCTGAAAAGGCGCTGGAAGCCTCGACTGGCAATGAAGCTCTGGCTGAAAAGCTTGCGGAAGAACAAAATATCACCGCTGAAGAACTGGCGATTGAGAACGTGCCGCCGGCAGACGCAGAGGAATCAGAAGATGAGGGCGGCGCGTAAGATGCGCACGCCATCGACAAGTTGTACGACGATTAACGCAAGACCAAAAAGCGGCCATTGCCACGGAGTAGCTATGAGCGACTGAGTGAGCGTTTTGGCGGCACGTTGAAAAGAGGCGGATGAGTAAGGTTCGAATCAACGATCTCGCACGCGAGATGGAAGTCAAGAGCCGTCAGATTCTTGACGTACTGGCGGAGCTTGGCCTGGGCGCCGGCAAAACGCACTCAAGCTCTCTCGAGGCTGATGAAGCAGATAAGGTGCGCGCACACTTTGCACGCTCCGATCGCCCGGCCGCATCGGGAAGCGCCGCATCCTCGCGTACCCAGCAGACGATTACACCAAAGATTGACCTTTCGCACATCTCCAAGCCTGGCGATGTGATGAAGGCGATTCTGGCCAAAAAGAAAGAGGCAGAAGAAGAGGCGCGCCATGCGCATGCGCCGGCCAAGCCGGCAGTGGCCGTACCTCCGCCCGCCAAGCCAGCCGCACCTGTGGTGGCGGCCGCTCCTGCACCGCCAGCACGTCCTGAGCCACGCAAGATTGTTCCGCAGCCGCGGTCTGCACCGCCGATTGTGGCTGCGCCTCCGGCTGCCCCGGCCATTGCTTCCCGCCCACCTGCCGGACCAGTAATCGCCAAGGCCCCTGCCGGCGCTGCTGCGCCAGCTCGGCCTGTAGTCGTCGTGTCGCCGCCCGCAAGCTCAGTGGTGGTCAAGCCGCCTGCTCCAGCGGCTCCCAGCTCTGATCAACCGCGCCCGACGGAGAAGCCTGTCGTCGCAGTCAAGCCGCCTGCTCCAGTGGCTCCAGGCCCGGCAGCTCCCGGTGTCGAACGGCCGACCATTCCACATGCTCCGGTTGCTGTTGCTGAAACGCATCCAACTCCGGTCGCGGCTGCGCCTCCTGTCGTGGAAGCCAGCACAAGCATTCCAGTCGCGCCTGTGGCGGAAGCTCCCGCTACGCCCCCTGTTACCGCTGCTGAACCTGCAGCCGTGCCCGTTGCGAGCGCTTCTGCTCCACCTCCCCCCGCACCACCGGCTCGCCGTATGGTGATGCCGCAGACCGGACCACGGCCTGTCTACAAGGCAACAGTTGTGCCGCCCACGGCGCCTCCACCCGCTGCAGCCGGTCCTGGCATTCAACGTGGCAAACCGATCTTCGACCGCCGGCCTGCAGGTGCACCCGGAAACTTTGGTGGACCACGGCCTGGAGGCCCTGGAGCAGGTGGACAGTTCCAGGGTGGACCGCGGCCCAAACATCCCACACGCACGTCGCCCGGAGGCTTTACTCCCGGCGGTGCTCCAGGTGGACCGGGCGGACGCCCAGGCTTTGGCCCTCGTCCAGGCTTTGGCGGACCGCGACCTGGTGGCTTCGGCGGACCACGACCCGGTGGACCGGGGGGCGCCTTGCCACCTCCGGGCGAAGCTCCGCGCGCACAACGCGCTTCATCGCGCGGCCGCGGACGTGGCCAGCAGCAGTACCCCAAAACCAAGGAAGGCCCGATGAAGGGCTTTGTGCCGCCGCCTCGCTATGCGGGGCCGCAGTACAGCGCAGAGCCTCTTCCCATTACGCGCGAGATTACGGTCACCGAAGGTATCAGCGTGAAAGATCTTGCGGAAAAGCTCGAAGTACGCGCCAAAGACCTGATCGCGACCCTGCTCATGAGCGGTGTCTTCGTCACTGTGAACCAATCGCTCGATGCCGAGATGGTGAAGGACGTCGCCGCAAAGTTTGGTGCGGCTGCAACCGTGATCAGCTACGAGGAGGAGTTGGAGAATCAGGCGCTCGAAGAAGTGCTCGAAGCCGAGAACTCCGATGAGCTCGAAGTTCCGCGCGCTCCAGTCGTCACCGTCATGGGTCACGTGGACCACGGCAAGACCTCACTGCTCGACGCTATCCGCGAGACCGACGTTGCTGCAGGCGAAGCCGGCGGCATTACCCAGCACATCGGCGCTTATAAGGTGAAGTTTGCCAAGGAAGGCTCACCGGCGTCAGGCCGCGAGATCGTCTTCCTCGATACGCCGGGCCACGAGGCATTCACCAGAATGCGTGCGCGCGGCGCCAAGGTGACCGACATTGTGGTCATCGTGGTTGCTGCAGATGATGGCGTGATGCCCCAGACGCTCGAAGCTATCGACCATGCTAAGGCTGCAGAAGTGCCGATCATCGTTGCCGTAAACAAAATCGACAAGCCCGAGGCGAATCCCGACCGCGTAAAGAAACAGCTTGCCGATCGTGGACTCATTCCCGAGGAGTGGGCCGGCGGCGGCGAGGGATCAACCGTCTTTGTCGAAGTATCGGCGAAGAAGCATCTCAACCTCGATCTTCTGCTCGAAATGATTTGCCTTGTCTCCGATATCAAGGCACCTAAAGCCACGCCGGGACGCAAGGCTGTCGGCTCGGTGCTTGAAGCCAAGCTCGATCGCGGCCGCGGTGCGGTGGCTACGGTGCTTGTGCAGGACGGCACGCTGCGCCTCAACGAGAGCTACATTGTGGGCAATACCTTCGGCAAGGTGCGTGCCATGTTCGACGATCGCGGACGCGCCATCGAAGAGGCCGGCCCATCGACACCGGTGGAAGTGCTCGGTCTTGAGTCGATGCCTGACTCCGGCGACACATTCCTTGTTGTGGCTGATCGCGACAAGGCCAAGGGCATTGCCGCATACCGCAAGATGAAGGAGCGCGAGGCGCAACTGGCCAAGAGCTCCCGTGTATCGCTCGAAGGACTGGCGGAGCAGATTCGCCAGGCCGGCATCAAGGACCTGCCGCTCATCATCAAGGGCGACGTCACCGGATCGGTGGAAGTGCTGGCCGACTCGCTGGTGAAGATGTCTACCGAGAAGGTGCGCATCAAGGTCATCCACTCGGGCGTGGGCTCCATCACTGAGAGCGATGTGCTGCTCGCGACTGCGTCGAACGCCATCATTATCGGCTTCAACGTGCGTCCGGAGCGCAAGGCTGCGGATCTGGCGCAGCAGGAGAATGTCGAAATTCGTTTGCACTCAATCATCTATGAGTTGCAGGATGAGATTCGCCTGGCCATGATGGGGCTGCTCGAACCGACCTACAAGGAGAACTACCTTGGCCGCGCAGAGGTGCTCAACATCTTCAGGATTCCGAAGGTGGGCACCATTGCCGGCTGCCGCGTGCAGGATGGCGTTATCCGGCGCGATGCCGAAGTGAAGGTGATGCGCGGCGGCGAGCAAATCTTCAAGGGCAAGATCGGCTCGCTCAAGCGGTTCAAAGACGACGCGCGCGAAGTCACCAATGGCATGGAGTGCGGCATCGGCATCGCCAATTATGGCGACCTCAAGGAAGGCGATATCATCGAGGCATTCTCGACCGAAAAGATTGCCGCCGATCTTGGCGCGCTCACTTCGGCCAAGGCATAAATCTCAAGCAGAACCCGAAAAAGAAACCCCGTGGATGCCTTTCATCCACGGGTTTTTTTTGCGGGACACGACAGCCTTAATAGATAAACGGAATCAGCCTGCGCGTTTTGCCCGCATACTCATCGAATGCTTCGCCGTAGTGTTCACGCAGATGCGCATCGAGCACCGGCACGTTGACGAAAACGAAGCCCAACAGCATAAGCATGGGGATGACGGCAGTCATCCAACGGCCCGACAAGAGGCATATCCCGCTGAACGAAATCAGGTCGCCCAGATAGTTGGGATGACGCGTCAGACGGAACAGGCCGAGTGTGTAGAGCTTTCCGCGATTATCTGGCCGATGCTTCCAGACGTGCCGTTCGTACTCGGCATACGTGTTCATCCATGAACCGACGACGAAAAGCACAGCACCGGCAAAGCCAACCGCTCCGAACGTGGCGGAGTTGGTTCCTGCAACCATGCTGAGAAAAACAAAGATACACAGCACCCACGGTGCAATCGTGAAGACTTCCGTCCAGCTTACGCCGCGCTTGAGAAAGACAAACTCAGTGCAGAGCACGCGAATGAAATAAATGGAAAGTGCGATGGCGACCGCCATGCTGCGGATGCTATCACCGGCAGGCAGAGAATGCCCAAACCACGCTCCCGCCAGGCCAATGCCTCCACCAAAGAGCAGCCACCATACAAGCGCAGTACAGCACGCGATGCTCGCAGCGAGCGCCACGCGTTGCGCCTTGCATGTGCCGCGCACTTCGTACATGCTCTTCTGGAGATTTTTCGATGCCATCGACTCAGACATTTTATTGTAGTGCGATTCACGTTACATTTACGCGCAGTTGGTCCGTTCCACAACATTCGGCGCTACAATCTTTCCATTCCTGCTCCAGGCTCCACTGCGCATCACGGAGTTAACTATGGCAGTCAACCGCTCTTCTCATTCATCACACCATCGGCCTAAACCGCCCAAGCCGCCAAAACCTCCGAAGCCGCCTGCGCCGCATGACACGACATACACGCTGGTGACTGAGCCCGACCTGGGGTTGACGGCCATCTATAGCCTCATCGCGTCGGCGCAAAAATCCATCGACATGACGATGTATGAGCTGACCGACGTGACTGTGACCGACGCACTCGCCAAGGCCGTCGCAAATGGCATCACTGTGCGGGTGATTCTCGACCAGAACAGCGAAAAAACCGCCAATACGCCGGCATACAACTCACTCACGCAGAACAAGGTGACGGTGCACTGGGCCAACCCTGCTTACGCGGTGACTCACCAGAAAACCATCACCGTCGATCAGGCGACGTCAGCCATCATGACGCTGAACCTGACGCCGAACTACTATTCGACCTCGCGGGATTTTGCAGTAATCACCAATAACGCGGCAGATGTGGCTGCAATCGAGACGACCTTCAACGCCGACCTTACCAACACCGCCATTACGCCGCCCACAGGGGAAAACCTGGTCTGGAGCCCAACCAACTCACTTAGTTCCCTGCAAACTCTGATCAACGGCGCCACGCAATCATTGCTACTCTCTCAGGAGGAGTTCAGCGAGAACACGATCGAGCTGGCGTTGACGGCGGCACTTAAGCGAGGCATCTCGGTGACGCTTGTGCAGGAAAATATTGGAGGTAAGTACACACCCACTCTGAATGCTCTTAAAAGTGCGGGCGCGAAGATTGCAGTTTACACATCGAATAAGGGCTACTACATCCATGCAAAGACCGTGTTGGCTGATTACGGCACGGCCGGCGCCAAGCTCTTCCTCGGCTCAGAGAATTTTTCAACCGCCTCGCTGCTGGAAAACCGCGAACTTGGGCTGATCTTCTCAGATGCTGCGTGCATGACAGGCGTCTATACCGCCATTAGCAAAGATTACGCGAACGGCACACTGTTCTGATGCGGTGCTACAATTCGAGCCGGCCGTCGATGAGCCAAAACCATATACGCTCTGGCTGCCGAAGAGGTGCAGATGAATCTTTGGGCTCGAATGCAGAGAAGCACTGTTATCCTGGCGTGCGCCATTTCGCCGATCGCATTCCTCGCAGGCGCAGCACACGCATATTCGCAAACCATCGATCTTTTCCCTGCCGATTACCAGAGCCAGTGGACGCGCGTGACGATTCCGCCGGCGCATCCAGTGAGCAACATTGCGCAGTGGCACATCGATCCCGGCAAACGCGAGATCGTCTGCGACGGCAACGGAGGTCACGAGTGGCTGCGCTTCAACCATGAGTTGCGTAATTTCACCTTTCACCTCAAGTGGCGCTTCATTCCGCAGCCGGGCACACAGAAGTACAACAGCGGAGTCTTTTTCCGCAACAACGAAGATGGAACCATCTGGCATCAGGCGCAAACGGCAACGGATGGCGGATACATCTTCGGAGAAACGCCCATCGACGGCAAGCTCACGCGCTTTAACGATAAGAAGGATATGAAAGAAAACCGGCTTCATGCGCCTGGGAAGTGGAATTCCTACGATATCCGCTGTGTGGGCACAACCTGCACGCTGGCCGTAAACGGTGAAACGGTGAATACGATTCAAACCGGAGTCGAAAAAGGCTACATCGGTCTTGAATCGGAGGGTTACCGCATTGAGTTCAAAGACTTCAAGGTACGCGAGCTCCCGTAAAAAGGCACCGAAGCAGAACTAGTTTCGCGGCAGGTCTACATCGGGTAGCGCTCGAGCTCAATACAAGATCGCGCTACGCTACGGCTGAGTACCGTTGCGTCGGCTGGCATGAAGCGCGCCAGACGCCGCAGAATGGCGAGTTGTGTGCGCAATGCGTCGCCCTCGCCACTCGCTGCGAGTACACGCCGGGCAGCCTGCTCGGCGAGAGCCATTGTGTCTTCCGCGATAAGTCCAGTCATGGCGGCTGCCACCTGCGCAGAGCTGCGACCGGCGGCAGCGAGCTTTTGTGCGCGCAGCAGCGAAGATTCAAGCGCGTAAATCTGACTGATCATATCGGCCAGATCGGCCACAATCTCCTGCTGCTCTTCAAGCTCTGTCATGTAACGCTGACTGGCAACGCCCGCAGCAAAGAGAGCAATCTTGCGTGCTGAGGTGAGCACAGCGGCCTCGCGCGCAAGCAACGCGGCATCTCCGCTGTCTGCGTCGAACGACGGTGGCTCGGTCACCTCATCCATAGTGCGCTTGATAGCTGCAAGCAGCGGCAGCTTGCCCGCCATGGCCTGTTTCATCAGCCATCCGGTAATGATGAGCCGGTTGATCTCATTCGTGCCTTCAAAGATACGGTTGATGCGCGCATCACGATAGAAACGTTCGGCAGGATACTCTTCGACGTAGCCGTAGCCGCCCATTGTGGCTAGCAACTCATCAGCCACATGCGCAAGCATCTCCGATCCATAAACCTTCAGAATCGAGCACTCGACCGCATACTCGCCGATCGTTCTTGGCGCATCCAACCTGCCATCCGCCATCCGCGCATCGATCATCCCCGCCGTGCGATATGCCATGCTCTCGGTTGCATAAAGCTGCGCCGCACTTGAGGAAATCTTCTTCTGAATCAGCCCCCTCTCTGCGATGGGCCCGCCAAAGGCATGCCGCTCTTTCGCGTAGCGGATCATGTGTGCAAGCGCATGACGCGCGCCGCCCACGCAGGCGACGCCCAGTTTGAACCGTCCTACATTCAGCACATTGAACGCGATGTGGTGCCCCTTGCCGGGTTCTCCGAGCAGGTTTTCCTTCGGCACCTTGCAGTCGGCAAGAATCAGCGGACAGGTTGACGAGCCGCGGATGCCAAGCTTGTGCTCCTCTGCGCCCACGCTCAGGCCCGGCGTGTCACGCTCGATGAGAAAGGCAGAGAACTTTTCTCCGTCAATCTTCGCAAAAACTGTGTACAGGCCAGCGGTACCGCAGTTGGTGATCCACTGCTTTTCACCGTTGAGGATGTAGTGAGAGCCATCTGCCGAAAGCGTAGCGCGTGTGCGAATATTCATGGCATCCGAACCCGAGCTTGCTTCGGAGAGGCCGTAGGCTGCAATCCACTCACAAGTGGCAAGTTTGGGCAGATAGCGCCGCTTCTGCTCTTCTGTTCCATACCAGACCAGCGGTAGCGTGCCGATACCGATGTGCGCCCCGAACGCGGTTGAGAAACTTGCGAGAACAGAGAGATGGTCAGTCACCAGTGTCGAGGCGACCTTGTCCATGCCCATACCACCGTACACCTCAGGAATGTCGACAGCGGTAAAGCCGAGTTCGGCAGCTTTGCGGAGCACGCCCTCCATGGCGCCGGGCTCCTTGGCTTCAATGGCGTCCAGCGAGGGCTGAATCTCTTCGCGTCCAAAGCGCATGGCCGTGGCGGCAATCTGTCGCTGCTCCTCGTTCAGGTCTTCGGGAGTAAAGACCTCGGATGGAGTCCGGTCATCAAGGAGAAAGCTGCCGCCCGCAGCGGCCAGAATGGGGGAATCTGTGGCTATAGACATGGGATAGATCTTCTCTGCCTGCGAGTTCAAGGTACGCCAGCAGGAGTCCGGCAGGCAACCTGACTGACCAACCTCAATCAAATCATTGGCATGACGCGACGAACGGCTTCGCGTACAATTTTCCTAGCCCCATCGTGGAGGCATGCCCTGTTGACTGAGCTCGTGACCCGTCTGAACTCCGTTCCCGCCCTGCTCGACGGGCTGCATACACGACTGGCTGCACTGGTGATCTTTGCGCCACAGAACGGCTGGCGGCATTACCTGAAAATGCAGTACGCCGACCAGACCTTCAAAGGCCTCTATCACTGGAACTGGTTCGACGCACTGATGCTTCTGCCGTACTTCGCGGTGATGATCGTGCTGTCAATCTATGGCATTCACCGCTATACGATGTGCTACCAGTACTTCAAGTACCGGCGCAACTATAACCCCAATCCACCCAGGCACTTCGATGAACTGCCGATGGTCACTGTGCAGCTGCCCATCTTCAACGAGCAGTTCGTCATCGACCGGCTGGTTGAATCCGTCTGCGCCATGGACTATCCGCGGGAAAAACTGGAGATCCAGGTGCTCGACGACTCGACCGATGAAACGGTGGACGTCGCTTCAGGCATCGTAGAGCGCTATGCGGCTCTCGGACATCCGATCGTCTACATTCACCGTACGAATCGCCACGGCTTTAAGGCCGGAGCGCTCGACGCTGGCCTGAAGATTGCCAAGGGCGAGTTCGTCGCCATCTTTGATGCGGACTTTGTTCCGCCCACTGACTGGCTCATGCGTGTCGTTCACCATTTCGCTGAGCCGGAGATCGGCATGGTGCAAACCCGCTGGACGCACTTGAACCGCGACTACAGCATGCTGACCCAGATTGAAGCCATCCTGCTCGATGGTCACTTTGTGCTGGAACACGGCGCGCGTGCCCGCTCAGGCGAGTTCTTCAACTTCAACGGAACGGCCGGCATGTGGCGCAGGAAGGCTATCTCTGACGGCGGCGGCTGGCAGCACGACACGCTCACTGAAGACACCGACCTGAGCTACCGTTCGCAGATGGCCGGCTGGAAATTCAAATATCTCCCCGATGTCGAGTGCCCTTCCGAGCTGCCCATCGAGATGACCGCCTTCAAGACTCAGCAGGCCCGCTGGGCCAAGGGACTCATCCAGACCAGCATCAAGGTGCTGCCGATGGTCTTCCGCTCCAACATCTCGCGGCGCAACAAGATCGAGTCGGTCTACCACCTCACGGCCAACATGAGCTATCCGCTCATGGTCATCATGTCTGCGCTGCTCATTCCGGCCATGATCTGCCGCTTCTATCAAGGCTGGTTCCAGATGCTGCTCATCGACGTGCCTCTGTTCACAGCATCGTCTCTCTCCATCGCGGTCTTCTATGTCATGAGCCAGCGGGAGCTTTTCCCGAAGACGTGGAAAAAGACCTTCTACTATCTGCCGTTTCTTATGGCACTGGGTATCGGACTCACCGTTACCAATACCAAGGCAGTGATGGAAGCCCTGTTCGGCATCAAGAGCGCATTTGTGCGCACGCCCAAATATCGCGTAGCCGTGAAAGGTGAAAAGTCGAAAGCCGCCAAGTACCGCAAGCGGCTCAAGCTGGCTCCCTGGATTGAGCTATTGCTAGGCTGCTACTTTGCCGCTGCCATCTACTACACATTCACAAACAAGAACTACTTCACGGCGCCGTTCCTGATCCTCTTCGTCGTCGGCTACTGGTATACAGGACTGATGAGTCTACTGCAGGGCCGCTTCGAGCGCTGGCGCACAGGCGCTGCGAATACCGAGGAGTCCAGCCCCAAGCCGTTTCCGGTGGGTGTGTAAAGGGCGATACTGGTCGCCTGGCCATCCTTGACCGCTCCGCTACAATAGAACGAAGCGCCTGCTGCGCCCGGGACTCGATTCCCGGCGTCGCCAGGCGCGTCAGACTATCATGCTGACTCAAAACTTACCCGAAGCCCTTACTTTTGATGACGTTCTACTGGTGCCAGCGTACAGCGAAGTCGTGCCAGCCCTGGTGAGCACGCAGACGCAGTTGACGCGCGAGATCACGCTCAATACGCCGCTTCTCTCCTCGGCCATGGATACGGTGACCGAATCGCGTATGGCCATTGCCATGGCGCAGCAGGGCGGCATCGGTATTGTGCACCGCAATCTCTCTATATCCGCGCAGGCCGGCGAAATCGACAAGGTCAAGCGCTCCGAGAGCGGCATGATCGTCGACCCAGTGACCATCGGCCCCGATCAGCTTATCTCCGACGCGCTCGAAGTCATGCGCCGCTACAAGATCTCCGGTGTGCCGGTCACGCAGGGCAAGCGGCTAGTGGGCATCCTCACTAACCGCGACCTCCGCTTCGAGACGCGCACGGATATTCCCGTTGGTCAGGTAATGACCAGTCAAAACCTGATCACGGTGCCGGTCGGGACCACTCTTGAAGAAGCCGAGCTGATCCTGCACAAGCATCGCGTAGAGAAACTGCTGGTGGTGAACGAGCAGTACGAACTTAAGGGCCTCATCACCGTCAAAGACATCCAGAAGAAACTCAAATATCCCAACGCCAGCAAAGACGACCAAGGTCGGCTGCGCGTGGGCGGAGCCATTGGCGCCACAGGAGACTTTGTGGAACGCGCCGAAGAGTTGGTGCGAGCACGAGCTGACGTACTGGCCATCGACTCGGCGCATGGGCACTCGTCACGCGTGCTCGAAGCTGTGCGTGAAGTGAAGAAGCGTTTCCCGAGCGTTGCGCTGCTGGCCGGCAACGTGGCGACCTATGAGGGCGCAATGGCGCTCATCGACGCTGGAGCTGATGCAATCAAGGTCGGCATCGGTCCAGGATCGATCTGCACCACGCGCATGGTCACCGGCGCAGGCATGCCGCAGATCACGGCTATTGCAGAGGCCTATCGCGCCGCACGTCAGTATGACATCCCGGTCATTGCCGATGGCGGCATCAAGTACTCTGGCGAAATCACCAAGGCCATCGCGGCCGGCGCAAGCTCCATCATGATCGGCTCGCTCTTTGCTGGCGTGGACGAGAGCCCCGGCGAGACGATCCTCTACCAGGGCCGCAGTTTCAAGACCTACCGCGGCATGGGATCGCTGAGCGCCATGAGTCAGGGCTCAGGCGAACGCTACTTCCAGTCCAGCACCGACCTGGGCGAGACCGAAACATCGACTGAAGGCGTTGTGCAGCGCGAGCGCGCCAACCAGAACCGGTTGGCCAAGTTCGTCCCGGAAGGCATTGAAGGCCGCGTGCCTTATCGCGGACCTCTTGAAGCCATGGTCTTCCAGCTCGTCGGCGGACTGCGCTCCGGCATGGGCTACCTTGGCTGCGAAACGATCAAGGAGCTACAGGAGAACGCAAAATTTGTGCGCATCTCCGGCGCGGGCCTGCGCGAGAGCCACGTCCACGACGTGATCATCACGCGCGAAGCGCCCAACTACCATGTCGAGTAGCCGGCCCGATCCGAAGTTGCAGCGAAGCCTTCAATTCTGGATTAGCGCCTGGCTGCCGGTAGCAATTGGAATTGCAGCAATCGTAGTTGAATCGACGAAGGCCTTCGGCTCCGATCACACATCCGGCCCGCTGCGTTTCATCTTTCAAGCCATCTTTGGCCATGTAAGCGATGCGCACTGGGAAGTGATCCATCACCTGATCCGCAAGTCCGGCCACTTTATTGGCTACGGGCTCATCGGCCTCGCGTGGCTGCGTGCGTGGTGGATGACACTGCCGCGCATAAGCCTTCTCGTCTGCTCTGGTTTGGCGTTAATTGGCACGGCGCTCGTAGCCAGCTGGGATGAATGGCATCAGAGCTATCTGCCCAATCGCACGTCATCGCCTTGGGATGTGCTGCTCGACTGCTCGGGTGGGGTCGTCATGCAGTTGCTGGTGTATCTCTGCATTCGCTGGTTCAAACCCGAACGGCTCGTACGAGCCGCCTAAATATAAAACAAAACGGACGCACTCCTTATGGAATGCGTCCGCTGACTTGCGTGAAGCAGAAGAAAGTTCGTGCGAAAAATCGGCTTAAGCCGCCTCTTCGCCGTCCTTGCCTTCACCCTCAGCCTGCTCGTTCTGCTGCTTGAGCTGCTCTTCGAGCTCGGCGCGCTTCTTGGCCTTGATCGCCGCGCGCTTCTCGCGCTTCTCATCGAGCTGCTTTTCAGCACCCAGAAGCTCGATGAACGCCTTCTCCGCGCCGTCTCCCTGCTGGAAGCCGGTGCGCACGATGCGCAGATAGCCGCCCTGGCGGTCGCCGTAGCGCGAGGCCACGGTATCAAAGAGCCGCTTGACGGCCTTGTCGGTCTGGAGGAAGCTGAGCGCCTGCCGGCGTGCGTGCAGATCGCCCTTCTTGCCCAGAGTAATCATCTTTTCCACGTGCGGACGAACGGCCTTGGCCTTGGCTACGGTCGTCTCCACGCGATCCTCTACGATAACGGACGTGACCAGGTTGCGCAGAAGAGCGCGGCGATGGCTGGTGTTGCGTCCAAGCTTGAATCCTGCATTGCGATGGCGCATAAAAACTCTCCAAAATCAGCTTCTAGCTGCTAAAAGCTGGAAGCTCGTACTTAGAAATTCTCCGTCTCCGTGGGCAACTGCAGATCCACCGAGTCAAGAGGCTCGTCCTCGTCGTCATAGCGGCCGTAGCTGGCTGCCAGCGCCGTCGCCGGCGGAATGCTGGTGGGGCCAGGAACAGCGTTGCCCTGCTCGTCGATCTTCATGCCGAGCGACAGGCCCATCTGCGCGAGGATCTCCTTGATTTCGTTCAGGCTCTTGCGGCCGAAGTTCTTGGTCTTGAGCATCTCGGCTTCAGTCTTCTGCACCAGCTCGCCGATGGTCTGAATGTTGGCGTTCTTCAGGCAGTTGTAGCTGCGGACCGAAAGCTCCAACTCTTCGACGGAGCGATTGAGATTGTCATTGCGAAGCAGGATGCGGCCTTCTTCGCCGCGCGCTTCGGCTTCAATCTCTTCCTCGAAGTTGATGAAGATGTTCATGTGGTCTTTGAGCAGCTTGGCGGCCAGGCCCACGGCATCGGCGGGCAGAACGGCGCCGTTGGTCCACACTTCCAGCGTCAGCTTGTCGTAGTCGGTGATCTGGCCCAGACGTGCGGCGTCCACAACGTAGTTCACGCGGCGCACAGGCGAGTGGACCGAGTCCACGGGAATGAAGCCGAGACCCAGATCCGCGTCGAAGTTCTTGTCAGCGGAGACATAGCCGCGGCCCCGCTTGAGGCGCATCTCCATGTCGAGCTTGCCGCCTTCGGACAGCGTGGCCAGATAAATGTTCTTGTCCAGAATCTCGACGTCGCCGTCGGCTTCAATCATGCCTGAGGTCACAATGCCGGGCTGATCGGCACGCAGATAGAGCGCCTTGGGGCCCTCACCTGCAAGCTTGAAGGGAACCTGTTTCAGGTTCAGGATGATGTCGGTCGCGTCCTCGACCACGCCGGTGATCGACTGGAACTCATGCAGCACACCCTCGATGCGGATGGCGGTAACAGCCGCGCCCTCAATAGAGCTGAGCAGCGTGCGGCGAAGGGCGTTGCCGATGGTGGTGCCGAAGCCACGCTCAAATGGCTGGGCGCTGAACTTGCCGTATGTGTCGGTAAGCGTCTCAGCATCGACTGCCAGGCGCTTCGGTTTCTGGAATCCTCTCCACAGCATATTCGTCTCTCGTTTCCCGCGCGGCGAGAACGTCGCGATGCATTTTGCGGCGGCCGCGCAAGTTCTCCTTTGGTTGAAATGCAGCTTCCAGCCTTCAGCCGTCAGCTCTCAGCTTGGTCTTGTCGGAACAGGATGTTGCGATTCCGGCACGAAAAGCTGAAGGCGACAGCTGAAAGCTAATAGCTGTTACTTCGAGTACAACTCAACAATCAACTGCTCATTGATCGGCAGATTGACGTCTTTACGCTTGGGCAGGCTGAGAACGCGGCCAGACAGGTTCTCGAAGTTGGCTTCGAGCCATGCCGGAACCGGGTTCTGCGCAGCGTACTGCGCAGCCTGCTCAATGACGACCAGTTTCTTGGCGTTGTCGCGGATTGAAATCTCGTCGCCGGCGTTCACCTGATATGACGGGATGTTGACCTTTTTGCCATTTACCGTGACGTGGCCGTGACGCACAACCTGGCGGGCCTGGCGGCGCGAGATCGCGAAGCCTAGGCGGAATGCCACGTTGTCCAAACGGCGCTCGAGCTGCTGGATGAGCAGTTCACCGGTAACGCCCTGCTGGCGGCTGGCCTTCTCGTAGTACTCGCGGAACTGGCCTTCGAGCGTGAAGTACATACGCTTGGCTTTCTGCTTTTCGTGCAGTTGCAGGCCATAGCCTACGATCTTGGCCTTGCGGTCCTTGCCGTGCTGTCCCGGCGGAAAGTTACGCTTCTCGATCGGGCAGCGATCGGATGTGCATTTGGTGCCCTTCAGAAAGAGCTTGGTGCCTTCGCGGCGGCAAAGGCGGCAAACTGCTCCGGTATAACGTGCCATTTCTTCTCCTGACTGCGGATGACGGCCGGTTTACGTCCGACACGCGGACTTCGTCCCGGCCCATGTTGAGCTTCTAGCTCTCAGCTTCCAGCCTCTGGCTTTTTCGTGCTCCTTCTGAAAGCCGCGGACTGAGCCAACGGCACAATGGAGCTAGCAGCTAGAAGCTGGCAGCTAACAGCTGCCTTTACACGCGACGCCGCTTGGGCGGCCGGCAGCCGTTGTGCGGCACCGGGGTTACATCGCGAATGGACTTCACTTCGATGCCAGCGGCTGCAAGTGCGCGAATCGCGGACTCGCGGCCCGATCCCGGACCGGCAACCCGCACATCCACGGCGCGAAGGCCGTGATCCCGTGCCATGCCGGCTGCGTTCGAAGCGGCCTGCTGCGCCGCGAAGGGCGTGCCCTTGCGCGAACCGCGGAAGCCGAGCGAACCGGCGCTCTTCCAGCTCAGTGTATTGCCCATCTGATCGGTAATGGTAACGATGGTGTTGTTGAACGAGGCCTGAATATGCGCAATGCCAAACGGCACATTCTTGCGCTCGCGCTTCTTGAACTTCTTGTTCTTGGCGGCCTTTCCGGCTCCGCCCTGCTGTGGTTTCGCCATTAGGTCTTCGCCGTCGCTTTCTTCTTGCCTGCAATTGTGCCCTTACGGGGTCCCTTGCGGGTGCGGGCGTTGGTGTGGGTACGCTGACCGCGCACAGGCAGCGAGCGCCGGTGACGCGTGCCGCGGTAGCTCTGAATATCGATGAGGCGCTTGATGTGCATCCCGACGTCCTTGCGCAGGTCGCCTTCAACGCCACCCTCGTCCTCAATCACCTGGCGGATGCGGTTCACCTCGTCCTCGCCCAGATCCTGGATCTTCTTGAAGGCATCAACGTTCGCCTTGTCCAGTATCTTGAGCGCGCGGGGATTGCCGATGCCAAAGATGTAAGTCAGCGCGATGCGTGCCTGCTTGTTACGCGGCAGATCGACGCCAGCAATACGTGCCATCTGAATTCCTTTACTGCTACAGGTTGTGTGCCTTCGGCCTATCGCCGACTCGCACGGGTTATAAGGAAGACATCCAGAGGTTCATCGCAAGCCTTGACACCAGCTAACTCGCCTCTTGCCCGAGATCAGTGGTCAGAGATCAGTTGCATAGTGCCAGCGCAAGCGCCTTCAACTATTCCCTGTTCTCTATCCCCTGCTCCCTCGCGTTGGAACTTCCCCTCTTACGCCAGTTGCTTACCCCTGACGCTGCTTGTGCTTTGCGTTCTCGCAGATTACACGCACCACACCGCGGCGAGTAATAACCTTGCACTTCACGCAAATCTTCTTTACCGATGCCCGAACCTTCATTGTTGCCCTTTTTTCTCCGCGCAACCGACCTCTGGCCGCGGGTTATTTTCCAGCCCAGCCGTTCAGCGCACTACGCGCTGACCACTGAAACTGACAACTGCCTCATTTGTAGCGGTACACGATGCGTCCGCGATTCAGATCGTAGGGGCTCAGTTCCACCGCCACGCGGTCGCCGGGCAGGATGCGGATGAAGTTCTTGCGCATCCTTCCCGAAACATGGGCCAACACCTCGTGATTAGTCTCGAGTTTGACCTTAAACATGGCGTTCGGTAGTGTTTCCACCACCGTTGCCATCACCTCAATCGCGTCTTCTTTCGACAAACCGTGTCCATTTCCGCCGGCGCTTCCGCACTCCGACCTTTTGTACCGAGTGCTTTACTCGGTCAGAATCCTCGCTCCGGTCGGCGTCACCGCCACCGTGTGCTCAAAGTGAGCACTTATGCTTCCGTCTTTCGCCACTGCCGTCCATCCGTCATCGAGCACTTTCACGTCGGGCCCGCCAGCGTTAACCATAGGCTCAATCGCGATGACCATCCCGGGCTTGAGTTTCATGCCACGGCCCGCTTCGCCAAAGTTCGGTACCTGCGGATCCTCGTGCATATTCATCCCGATGCCGTGACCCACAAAATCGCGAACTACCGAGAAGCCCTCACTCTCCACCACTGTCTGCACAGCAGCGCCCACATCGCCCAGCGTTGCACCCGGCTTTACGGCCGCAATGCCAGCCTTGAGCGACTCTTCGGTAACCTTGAGGAGCTTCGCAGCCTTCTCGTCGATGTTGCCTACCGGCACGGTGATTGCCGCGTCGCCGTAGTAGCCATCAACCACTACACCAAAGTCGACCGATACGATATCGCCGTCCTTCAGCACCCGTTTCGGAGAAGGAATGCCGTGGACGACTTCGCTATTCACGGATGTACACAACACACAGGGATAACCGTGGTAGCCCTTGAATGCCGCCTTCACGCCCAGCTCGACCAGATGTGCCTCCGCCGCTTTTTCGAGATCGAAAGTCGTTGCGCCCGGCCTAACCTTACTGCGCACGAGCTCGAGAACCTCGCGAACGACCTTGCCCGCGCGGCGCATCTTTTCAATCTCCTGAGACGACTTCAGTACAACAGCCACTTAAACCAGCTTTCAGTTATCAGCTCTCAGGCTTCAGTCTCGTTGCCACTTCTGACAACCGATGCCAGACAACTGTCCCGCAAACGCACAAACTCGCCGCGCGGCTGCCCTTTAATGGCGCAACCTCTCAACGGCTGCAACTATTTCGGCCGCGATCATATCAATCGGCCGATCTCCGTCCACTTCAGCGAATCGTCCCAGCGCCTTGTAGTGCTCCATTACAGGCGCGGTGAGGGCCGCATAGGCGCGCATGCGCTCCTTGAAGACCTCTTCGGTATCGTCGGCTCGCTGGATGAGCTCCGCACCATCTTTATCGCAGAATCCATCTTTCCTGGGTGGATTCACATAGATGTTGTAGATGCTCTGGCAGACAGGGCAAAGCCTGCGTCCGGTAATCCGGCGCAATAATTGATTATAGTTCACCTTGATGCTGACGGCAACCACCGGAAGGGCCTCGGGCTGGGATACAAGCCGGGCATCAAACCAGTTGGCCTGGCCGATTGTCCGTGGATACCCATCCAGGATGTAGCCATTGACCGTATCCGGCTCAAGCAGACGGATAGCCACCATCTCGTTGACCATGGCGTCGGACACCAGCTCACCGCGGCCGATGATCTCTTTAGCAATCTTGCCGATCGGAGTGCCTTGGGCCACGTTGGCGCGCAGCAGATCGCCGGTGGATATCTGCGGAATCCCCCACAGCTTGATCAATTCCTTGGCCTGAGTGCCCTTGCCGGCTCCCGGAGGACCCATCAAAAGAATTGGGCCGGGCAAGGTTGTCGATCCCGTTGCCCGGCCGGCTGGTTTCACAGAGGTTGCTAACGACATCACCATGTCTTCCTTCCCCGAATACGACCCGAGCGCGGGGAAAAGCCATCATAATGCCGCATGATCAGCTGCGACTCGATCTGGTTGACAGTATCCATCGCCACTCCCACAACGATCAGCAGCGAAGTTCCGCCAAAGTAGAAGTTCACGTTCATGCCGTGGATCATCCAGTTCGGCAGATTTTCGAAGGCCCGGCCAATGAGCCAGAGCTTGTCGAAACGAATGCCGGAGATCAGGAATGTGGGCACGAGTTGAACAACGATCAGATACAACGCTCCGACCAGCGTGATCCGCGTAAGGATGTCGTTGATGAAGTCCGAAGTACGCTTGCCGGGACGGATTCCGGGAATAAACGAGCCCGATTTCCGGAAGTTGTCGGCAATGTCATCCGGCTTCATCACGATGGACACATAGAAATACGCAAAGAATATGATGCCGAGCATGCTCAGAAACTCATACCAGGGGTAGCCCGGAGTGAGCGCCTGCATAATGGGCTGCAGCAGCTTGGAGTTCTGCACCCAGTCCACCTGCCCGAAGAGCAGCGGAGCCGACAGAATGGAGCTGGCAAAAATAATGGGCATAACGCCCCCGGAGTTGACCTTAAGCGGCAGATGGCTCGACGAGCCACCCATCATGCGCCGGCCTACGATGCGCCGCGCACTCTGGATGGGAATGCGGCGCTCGGCACGCTCCACGAAGACGATGAACGCAACAACCACGGCCATGCCGGCAACCAGCAGCAGCACAACCAGGAAGCTCATGGGGCCCCATGCGTCGGTCTGGACCTTCGCGATGAGGTCACCCACGCCGCGCGGCAGTCCGGCGACAATACCGGCGAAGATCAACAGGCTCATGCCGTTGCCAATGCCACGGTCAGTGATCTGCTCGCCCAGCCACATGATGAATGTGGTGCCCGCCGTCAGGGTGAGCACGGTCATGAGCATAAAGCCGAAGCCGGGATGCAGCACTACACCTTGCTTGATCAGAATAGTCGCGATGCCGACTGACTGCAGCACGCCCAGGATCACGGTCAGGTAGCGGGTCCACTGCGTGATCTTGCGGCGGCCCAGCTCGCCTTCCTTCTGGATGCGTGCCAGCGGCTCGTACACCACGGTTAAGAGCTGAAAGATGATTGAAGCGGTGATGTAGGGCATGATGCCCAGCGCAAAGATCGTCATGCGGCGCAGGTTGCCGCCGCCGAACAGATCCATCAGACCCAGCGCCGATCCATTCTGCGAGTTGAACAGAAGCGCGAGCTGCGACGTGTTGACGCCCGGCGTGGGGATGAACGCGCCCAGACGGTAGACGGCCAGAATGCCCAGCGTGAAGAGTACCCGCTTGCGAAGGTCAGGAATCCGGAAGATGTTGAGAAACTTCTCAATCATGATGATGTATCCGCTTCAGGCGCCAGGCGCCATTTTCGAGCTTTTGTTACTCCATCTTAGAGCATCTACCGGTTCCCGTTCAGAGTACGAAAGCCGGAAGAGCCTGCCTGTGCGTACCATCACATACCAGGCATTGAAGATGCGAGTGCCCAGGTTCCAAAACCGGAAACCTGGGCAACCCTGCTTATCTCACAAAAAAGCAACAATAATCAAGCTGCTGCCGGAGCTCCTGCCACGACAGCCTTGCCACCGGCCTTTTCGATCTTCTCAGTTGCAGACTTGGAAAACTTGTGCGCGTGGATGGTGATGGCCTTGCTCAGATCGCCCGAACCCAGGATCTTGATGAGTGCCTTCTTGCTCGAGGCCAGGCCCAGCTTGCGATAGTCGTCCAAGCCGATCTCAGTTACACCCAACTCAGCGATCCGGTCGAGGTTCACGATCGTGTACTCGGTACGGAAGATGTTGGTGAAGCCGCGCTTGGGCAGACGACGATGCAGCGGCATCTGGCCGCCCTCAAAACCACGCATCAGGCTCGAGCCCGAGCGCGATCCCTGGCCCTTGTGACCACGGGTTGAGGTTTTGCCCATGCCGGATCCCATACCCCGGCCCACACGCTTGCGCCCGGTGTTGGCCTTTTTGGGCGCGCGCAGATTTGATAGATTCTTAGCCATGATTTCCTCGCTATAGCGCCGGCAAATTGGATATGCCGACTCGCGTTTTTTGAAGATCGGACATCGGGGATTAGTCGACGCTGCCAATGCCGGCAGGATCAAACTATTCCCTGTTCCCTCATCCTTATTCCCTAGTTTTCAAGAATCCGAACCAGGTGCGGCACCGTCTTCACCATGCCCCGGATCGATTCGTTGTCCACGCGCTCGACGATCTGATTGAGGCGCGTAAAGCCCAGGCCCTTGATCACCAGCTTGTGTTTGACAGGCGTGGCGATAGCCGAGCGATAGTACTGAATGCGGATTTTCTTCGGCGTGGCCATCAGAGTTCCTCCACCTGCTTGCCGCGGGTCGAAGCCACTTCAGCGCGGTCACGCAGTTGCACGAGCGCATCGAAGGTCGCCTTCACCACGTTGTGCGGATTCGGCGAACCGATGCTCTTCGTCAGCACGTTCTGCACGCCGGCCGAGGTCATCACAGCGCGCACAGCGCCGCCGGCGATCACGCCGGTACCTTCCGGAGCCGGCTTCAGCAGCACCTGGCCGGAGCCGAACCGGCCCAGGACCTGGTGCGGAATCGAGGTTTCGGTCAGATTGACCTTCACCAGATTCTTCTTGGCCGACTCAATTCCCTTGCGGATGGCCTGCGGAACTTCCTTGGCTTTGCCAGAACCGTATCCCACCACGCCCGAAGCGGCGTCGCCCACAACCACCAGCGCAGCGAAGGACATGTTCTTGCCGCCCTTCACAACCTTGGTGACGCGATTGATGGCCACCACCTGATCTTTCAGGTTGAACTGGTTGGCATCGAGTTTCTTCTTCACAGTCGTCATAGTCTTCTCGTTTTCTCTGCCAGCAAATCGCTGTCTTTAGAACTCAAGTCCGGCTTCGCGCGCCGCATCGGCCAGGGCCTTGACGCGGCCGTGATAGAGATAGCCGCCACGGTCGAAGACCACTCGCTTGATACCCTTGGCCACAGCCTTCTCGGCCACAGCCTTGCCGATCTCTTTCGCTGCCGCCACATTGCCGCCGGTCTTGAGCTTGAGCTGCAGTGACGAGACTGCCGCTAGCGTCTCGCCCTTCTGGTCGTCGATGACCTGCGCGTAGATGTGGTTCAGCGAGCGGTATACATTCAGGCGCGGCCGCTCTGTGGTGCCCGAAAGCTTCTCGCGAATGCGTGCGTGAATGCGCTTGCGAATTTCGTTTCTGTTGATCATCTGTCTCTCTCACCTATCAGCGGAGCCGCCCGGCGGCCCCGTTCGGTTGTTATTAGCCAGTCAGCAGGTTAGCGAGTTAGCAAGTCAGCGGATCTTGCCACTCTCTAGTCCCTACGTCCCTCAGTTCTACTTCGCGCCCGTCTTGCCGGCCTTCTTCTTCAGCCGCTCATCGGTATAGCGCACACCCTTATTCTTGTACGGATCCGGCTTGCGCAGCGCGCGCATATCGGCAGCCACCTGGCCTACCTTCTGGCGATCGATGCCGCTCACAGTCAGATGCGTCTGCTTCGGATCGATGGCGCACTCGATGCCGGTAGGCAGCGGAAACTCGATCGGGTGCGAGTAGCCCAGCGTAAATACCACCGTGCCCTTGCCCTTCATCTCGGCGCGATAACCGATGCCGACGATATCCAGCTCCTTCGTCCAGCCTTTGGTCACACCTTGCACGGCGTTAAAGACCAATGCACGCGTGAGCCCGTGAACAGCGGCGTGCTTGTCGCTCTCGCGCTCAATCAGCAGATGGCCGTCAGAGGTCTTCAGCGTGATGCCATCGGCAACCAGCGCCGAGACCTTACCTTTGGGTCCCTCAACGAGAACCGTGTTGCCCTCAACCCTGTACTTCACTCCCGCGGGGAGAGGAATTGGCTTCTTTCCAATACGCGACATTGCTTCAATCCTTTGCCAGCTTGCGAGTCCCGAACAGGCGTTCACCTGCCGTTCCACTGCAGCCCTGAAAACAGCTCTTATCTGCTAGCTCCCAGCTTTTCGCTCATCCTGCTTCTTCAGGGCTCGCCGATTTAGCACAACGAGCTAGAGGCTAGAAGCTGATAACTGCCTTTACCAGACTTCGCAGAGCAGCTCGCCGCCCACGCCTTCACGGCGTGCCTGGCGGCCGGTCATCACGCCCTTGGGCGTAGTGAGAATCGAGATGCCAAGACCACCCTGCACACGCTTGATCTCGTCGCGGCCCACGTAAACACGGCAGCCAGGGCGCGAGACGCGCGCCAGGTCGCGGATGGCCGCCTCAGTGCCGCCGTACTTCAGGTACACGCGCAGCACCAGCTTGCCGTCTTCTTCCTGGGTCTTGTAGTTCGAGATATAGCCCTCTTCCTTCAGGATGCGGGCGATCTCGGTCTTCAGCTTGGAAGCCGGCACATCCAGCTTCTGATGGCGCGCGCGGATCGCATTCCGAATGCGTGCCAGAAAATCTGCTACTGGGTCGGTCAGACTCATTCCTTCTCCTTCATCCCCCGTTCGTCCGCCGCTGCTCAGGCGGAAACCAGCGGGAATGGTTGAAACAGTTGTCAGAGATCAGAGATCAGTTATTTGGGTTTCTACAGGGCCAGCGTCTTCACACCGGCCATTCCCTGATCCCTATTCGCCGTCTTACCAGCTCGACTTGTTGACGCCGGGAATCTCGCCCTTCAGCGCGAGCGACCGGAAGCACAAACGGCAGATGCCGAACTTGCGCAGGAAGCCGCGTGGGCGTCCGCACAGCTGGCAGCGATTGTGTTTGCGGCTGCTGAACTTCGGCTTCCGCGCGTCCTTCACTCTCTTTGCAGTGGTTGCCATAAATCCTCTTACGCTCCCTGCCGGAACGGCATGCCGAAGTGGCGCAGCAGCGCGCGGGCTCCGTTGTCGTCCTTGGCCGTGGTCACGATGGTAATGTTCATGCCCTTCAGCTTTTCCACCTTCGAGTAATCGATCTCGGGGAAGATCAGCTGATCGCGCAGGCCGAGCGTATAGTTGCCACGGCCGTCAAAGCTCTTTGTCGACACGCCGCGGAAGTCGCGCACGCGCGGCAGCGCCGTTGCGATCAAGCGGTCCAGAAACTCGTAGGCCTTGTCCGACCGCAGAGTCACCATAGCGCCAATCGACATACCCGCGCGCACCTTGAAGGCGGCGATCGACTTCTTGGCCTTGGTGGTCACCGGCTTCTGTCCGGTGATCTGAGTCAGGTCGGCCACCAGCGGGTCAAGAAGCTTGGAGTTCTGCGTCGCTTCACCCAGACCCATGTTGATCACGATCTTCTCGAGCTTTGGCACAGCCATCGGGTTCTCGATGCCCAGCTCCTTCTGGAGCGTCTGCTTGATCTCTTTGTGGTACTTCTCTTTCAGCCTTGCAGCCATTTCCTTTTACTCTCTTTCTTCCGGCGCCCGGAGTGGCCTGTTGCCAGTGGCCGTATACCGTTGCGGAAGGAACTTTTTCATCGAGCTACTAGCTTCTGTCCCTCTTCTGCTCTTCGCCGCTCCTATGTCTCAGCACGAAAAAGCTGAAGGCTAGGAGCTAGCGCCTAGAAGCTGCCCTTTTACTTCTTCGTCGGCAGCGTCTGCCCGCACTTCTTGCAGATGCGGACGCGATGATCGCCCTCTATCTTGTGCCCGATACGCGTCGGTCCACAGTTGGGGCATACCAGCGCCACATTCGAGATGTGGATCGGCGACTCCTGTTCGGCGATGCCGCCGCGGGTGCGTTGTCCGGTCTTGCTCGAAACCGTCTTCTTCACCACGCGTACATGTTCGACCAGAATTGTGCCCTTGTCCGGGAAGACGCGCAGCACGCGCTGCGTCTTGCCCCGATCAGAGCCCGTGAGGACCTTGACCGTGTCGTTGCGATGAATATCCAAACTCGGCATTGCTTCTCCCAACGCAGCTCTTCGCTGCTACTAAACGACCTCGGGGGCCAGTGAAACGATCTTCAAAAACTTCTTCTCGCGCAGCTCGCGGGCTACCGGTCCGAAGACGCGCGTGCCCACCGGCTCGTGATCGTCGCCGATCACCACAGCCGCGTTTTCATCGAAGCGGATGTAGGTGCCGTCACGGCGGCGATGCTCCTTGCGCGTACGCACAATAACCGCCTTAACCACTTTGCCCTTCTTCACGGTGCCATCCGGCGAAGCTTCCTTCACCGCAGCGGTCACAATGTCACCCAGACCGGCCTTGACACCCAGTCCGCCGCCGAGCGGCAGAATCACCTGCAGCTTGCGCGCGCCGGAGTTGTCGGCCACCGCGAGCATGGTTCTCATTTGCACAGCCATGGTTTTGTCTCCTTCTCGCCTGGGCTTAGTTCACCGGCTCGTGGGCCGTGTCTTCAATCTGCGCCAGCGACGAGCGCCGGACGATTTCCTCTAAAGACCACCGCTTCAGCTTGCTCAGCGGCCGCGTCTCGCGGATGCGCACCACGTCGCCCAGACGCGCCGAGCTCTGCTCGTCGTGCGCATAGAACTTTTTGGTCTGGCGTACAATGCGCTTGTATTTGGGATGCGCCTTGCGCATCTCGACCGCGACCACGATGGTCTTCTGCATCTTGATTGAGACAACCTGGCCGACCTTCTCATTGCGCCGCGCGGTGCTCGCCGGAGCCTGTGCCTGATCCTGAGTCGCCGACATTTAGCGCACTCCCTTCTTCTTGGTCTCCGCAGCCGGCTTGACCTCGCCGCGGATGCCCAGCTCGCGCTCCCGCGCGATAGTCTTGATCTGCGCAATCTCCTTGCGCAGCAGGCGGATCTTCTTCACGCCGTCGTTCTGGCCCAGCGCCACCTGGAAGCGCAGCCGGAACAGCTGCTCTGCAGTGGTCTTCTCGTGATGCTTGAGCTCATCGTCGCTTAGATTGCGAATCTTCTCGAGTTCCATCTCTTGTTTCTCTCTCCGGCGCTCGGCAGATTTGTAAAAACCGCAAAGCGCCACAAATCCAGCGCGCTTACTTGGCCGCGCTCACCGTCTCCGTCACGCCCTGCCGCATCACGAACTTGGTCTTGAGCGGCAGCTTGTGCGAGGCCAGCCGCATCGCTTCCTGCGCGATCTCCGGCGCAACGCCTTCCATTTCGAACAGGATCTTGCCCGGCTTAACCACGGCAACCCAGTGGTCGAGTGCTCCCTTGCCCGATCCCATGCGGACTTCGGCCGGCTTCTTGGTAATCGGCTTGTCGGGGAACAGACGCAGCCAGATCTTGCCGCCACGCTTGATGAAACGCGTCATGGCAATACGGCTGGCCTCAATCTGGCGGTCTGTAATGTAACCGCACTCCATGACCTTCAGGCCGTACTCACCGAACGACAGCGACGAACCGCGCCACGCCTTGCCGCGGCGCTTGCCCTTCTGCTGCTTCCGGTACTTCACCTTCTTTGGCATCAACATAACGAAAACCTCGAACTCAGCGGTCAGTTGTCAGAAAAATCTGTTCACCTGATCTCTGTTTTCTGAACCCTGATCTCTGTCTTAAAACACGCTCGTACCAACTGCCGGCGTCTGGCGGCGCTTCTGCTCGTAGATGTCGCCGCGATAGATCCATACCTTCACGCCGATCACGCCATAGGTCGTGTTGGCCTCGGTGAAGCCATAGTCAACATCAGCGCGCAGCGTGTGCAGCGGCAGACGGCCCTGCAGATACCACTCCGAACGCGCAATCTCATTGCCGTTCAAGCGGCCCGAGACGCGCACCTTGATTCCCTTGCAACCGAAGCGCAGCGCCGAATCCACGCTCTTGCGCATGGCGCGGCGGAAGCTCACGCGCTTCTCAAGCTGCAGCGCAATGTTCTCCGAGACGAGTTGCGCGTCGAGTTCCGGCTTGTTCACCTCGATGATGTCAATGAACACATCGCGGTTGGTTCGCTTGCCAAGCTCGGTCTTGAGTTTCTCGATCTCCGCGCCCTTGCGGCCGATCACGATGCCCGGACGCGCAGTGCGGATGAGGAAGCGCAGCTTGTTGCCGGGCCGCTCAATTTCAACCGAGCTGACGCCTGCCGCCTTCAGCTTTTCGCGCAGCTCAGCCTTAAGCTTCACGTCTTCGACCAGGAGCTTGTCATACTCCCGCTCCGAGAACCAGCGCGAACGCCAGGGCTTGTTCACTCCCAGCCGGAATCCGTAAGGATGGACTTTCTGTCCCATGTTCTTTTCCTCAAACTCTCCAGGCCTGCTTACTCGGCCTTCTTGCTGCTCGATTTCTTGGCTGCCGTTTTCTTGGGCGCCGCCGCCTTCTTTGCAGGAGCCTTCTTAGCCGCGGTCTTCTTTGCGGGCTTGGCCTCTGCCACCGGCTCATCGACCTTGGTCACCAGGCTCGAGCCGTTGGATGGCTGGCGCTCAGCCACCGAAAGAATGATGTGCGTCAGTCTGCGCTGATAGCGATATGCGCGGCCCATCGGCGCAGGGCGGATGCGCTTCATGCGCGGCCCGTCATTGGCCAGTGCCTGCTTGACGTAGAGGTTATCCACGTCCAGATCCAGGCCCTGCTCGCCTGCGACATACTTGGCGTTGTCCACCGCCGAGGTCAGCAGCTTGTGAATGACCGGGGCGATTCTCTTCTTGGTGAAGGCCGCGGTGTTCAGCGCCTCTTCCACTCCGCGCCCCTTGATCAGATCCAGCACCAGCCGTGCCTTCTGCGGCGACACGCGCTGAAACCTTGCCTCGGCCCGGTACTCCTTTGTCTCGACTGCCATAGTTCTTCCTCAAATGCCAGCTTCTAGCTGCTAGCTCTTAGCTTCTAGCTACATCTCACTCCCGCCACAGCCTTCGCTCCAGCACGAACAAGCTAGAGGCTAGTAGCTGGAAGCTGCCTTCCCTACTTCGCCTTGGCTGCTGTCTCCGCCGCCTTGGCGCCGCCGGTATGCCCCTTGAACGTGCGTGTGGGCGCAAACTCACCCAGCTTGTGGCCCACCATGTTCTCGGTCACATACACCGGAACGAACTTCTTGCCGTTGTGCACCGCGATGGTGTGGCCCACGAACTCAGGAAAGATCGTGGAGCGGCGCGACCACGACTTCACAACCTTCTTGTCGTTGGCCCGGTTCAGCGCCTCGATCTTCACCCGCAGGTGGGCATCCACAAACGGACCTTTTTTCGTCGAACGTGCCATAAATCTTCAGCTCCTCTACTACTTCGACCGGCGGCTGACGATGAATGCGTCCGTCCGCTTGTTGTTGCGCGTCTTGTATCCGCGGGTCGGCTGGCCCCACGGAGTCACAGGATGACGTCCACCCGAGGTCTTGCCCTCGCCGCCGCCATGCGGGTGATCCACGGGATTCATGGTCACGCCGCGATTGGTCGGCCGGATGCCCATCCAGCGCGTACGTCCCGCCTTGCCGATCGCCACATTCTCGTGGTCGGTGTTACCCACCTGGCCCACTGTCGCCATGCACTCGGCCAGAACCTTGCGAGTCTCGCCAGAAGGCAGCTTGAGCAGTGCGTAGTCGCCCTCCTTGGCAACAAGCTGCGCCTGCGCGCCCGCCGAACGCGCCATCTGCGCGCCCTTGCCGGGGCGAAGCTCAATCGCGTGCACTGTGGTGCCGGCGGGAATATTCTTGAGCGGCAGCGCGTTGCCCACAAGGATGTCGGCATCCGGTCCCGAACTCACCGTCGCGCCTACCTTAAGGCCCACAGGCTGCAAAATGTACCGCTTCTCGCCGTCGGCGTAGTGCACCAGCGCAATGCGCGCAGAGCGGTTGGGATCGTACTCGATCGTGGCCACCTTGCCCGGCACTCCGAACTTCTCACGCTTGAAGTCGATCAGGCGAATCTTCTGCTTGTGGCCTCCGCCATGGTGGCGGATGGTCAGGTCGCCCGAGTTGCGGCGTCCGCCGGTGCGCTTGCGCGTCGTCAGCAGCGGCTTGTGCGGCTTGTTCGTCGTCAGATCGTCGTTTGTCAGCGAGGTCTGAAACCGCAGCGTCGGCGTTATCGGTCTGTATGTCTTGATTGCCATCGTCTTTGTCCTGGAGCAAGGAAACTTACCACCCGCTCTCGCTTTTCCGGAGCCGCATCACTTACGAGCTCCGATATTCTCTGTGGCCCTTCGTCCGCTGTGAACTGACTGCTGTTCACTGGCCACTGTCTACCCGCTTACAAATTGCTCACGTACTCCGGCAGCTTTTCGCCCGCCTTCAGTTTCACGTACGCCTTCTTCCAGTCGGGCCGGAAACCTGCGTACTTGCCGCGGCGGCGTTCCTTGCCGGCAACATTCGAAGTCCTCACCGCGGCAACCTTTACCTTGAAGAGCGCCTCAACAGCCTGCTTCACTTCAGTCTTGGTCGCCTCGGGAGCAACATCGAATACCAGCGTTCCCTCGGTCTCTTTAACGCCCAGCCCCTTTTCAGTAATCAGCGGGCGGCGAATCACGGTATAAACGGTCGGCATTACGCGGCCTCCTTTGCTGCGGCCTTGCGCTTAGAGGCCGACTTCACCAGAGCCTCGGTCAGCTGCTCGATGGCCGCTTTCGAAAAGATGGCGCGGTCATAACGCAGCAGATCGTAAGGGTGAACCTCGTTGTTCAGCACCAGTTCCACACCCTGCAGGTTGCGCGCGCCGAGCACCAGCGACTGGGCCAGCGTCTTGCCGTTTTCCACCAGAAGCGCCGTGCGGGTCACACCCAGCTTGCCAAGCGCGTTGAAGTAGAGCTTAGTCTTGCCCTCTTTGATCTCGAGCGAATCGACCACAGTCAGCTTGCCGTCGGCCAGCTTTGCCGCCAGCGCCGAACGCAGAGCGCCCAGCAGCTTCTTGCGTGGAAAGGCGTAGTCGTAGCTGCGCGGCTGCGGTCCGTGCACCGTGCCGCCATGGCGCCACAGAGGCGAGCGCACCGATCCGATACGTGCGCGGCCCGTACCCTTCTGCTTCCACAGCTTCTTGCCAGAGCCGGCCACCAGCTTGCGGTTCTTGGTGGCGTGCGTGCCCTGGCGCAGCGAGGCGCGGTAGTGCTTCACCGCCTCCCACAGCAGAGCCTCGTTCACCTGCTCCGGCGCAAACACCGCGTCGGCCAGTTCGAGCGAGCCCACCTTCTCCCCGTTCAGATTCAAAACATCCACGTTTGCCATCGTCTTCTCTTTC
>DASZXD010000255.1:0-15776 GCA_035546015.1 Occallatibacter sp. | reverse complement strand
CTGTCTACGGATGGTCGCGGCGTCGCCGGCGAAGACCAGACCTCAATGAGGCTGCGGGCCATTCTGCAGAATCCGAACACCTTGGCCCAAGGTTCTCTGAATAAACATTCCCCCGCAAGCACACTCGCTGACCCGCTAACCCACTAACTCGCTGCTTTTAGAAGGATCCTCGTGTACAAGATCGCCATTGCCGGAGCCTCAACCCTGCTGGGCCGTGAGCTCAAAGATGTTCTCTCTGACTCGCCGCTCGCAGCAGCCAACTTCATCCTGCTCGATGAGGAGGATACCCAGGGCCAGCTTGACCAGGTAGGCGACGAGGTCACCTTCATCCAGGCCATCAGCGCAGATGCTTTCGATCATGCTGACTTTGCCTTCTTTTGCGGCACAGAAAGCCTCACCCGTATGCACTGGAGCCAGGCCCTGCGTGCTGGTGCTACCGTCTTCGATCTCTCCGGAGCTCTTGACCAGGAGCCCGGAGTCCTCGTCCGCTCCCCATGGCTTGGTGCCGGCTCTGAATCGGTCGATCTCTTCACGCCAGCCGTAGTGCCCGCGCATCCTGCAGCTCTTGCTCTTGGCCTGCTCGTCGACCGCCTGCAGCTTGCCGCCCCCATCCGCTCCATCGCCGCGACGGTTCTTGAGCCGGCCAGCGAGTTTGGCCGTGCTGCAATGGATGAACTGCACCAGCAGACCGTAAACCTGCTCAGCTTTCAGGGTCTGCCGCGCGCCATCTACGACGCACAGGCCGCATACAACGTGCTCGGCGGCCTTGGCGAGTCGGCTACTGTCAGCCTCAACATCGCTGAGGCACGCATCCGCCGCCACTATCAGTCCATCGGAAGCGGCCGCTGGCCCGCGCTGGCGCTCCAGATCGTGCACGCGCCTGTCTTCCACGGTCACACCTTCTCTATCGCCGTTGAACTCGAACGCGCCGCCGAAGCGGCCGTTCTTGAAGAGGCTTTGAGCGCTGAGCACATCGACCTCGTCCTCGAAGATACCGATTCACCCTCGAATCTGGCCGCTACAGGTCAGAGCGACGTGCTTGTCCGTCTGCGCCCTGAAAAGCCGGCCCGCGGCTCGGGCATCAACCGCCTCTGGCTCTGGGCGGCATCTGACAATCTGCGCCTGAACGCTCAAAATGCCGTATCTTGCGCTCTCGACATGCGCCGCCTGCGGCCGAAGGGAACCGTGCAATAACCACCACGGTTTCGCTTTCATGCGCTGAAAGCGCGATTGCTTCGGAAGGCCGATCCCGTTTCCTGAGGAGCTAAAATCCGGTTCCGGAGAGTGAAGCACAATGAAGCTCGACATTAAAGCTCTGGCTTTGACCTTTGCGATTCTCTGGGGTGCAGCCGTTCTTCTAGTTGCTTTGATTAACCTTTGCTGCGGAAATTATGGCCAGAATTTTCTGGAAATGCTCGCGTCGTGGTATCCGGGCTACCATGCAACCCGAAATTTCGTTGAAGTTCTGATCGTAACCGTCTATGCCATCTTCGATGGCCTGATCGGAGGTGCCATATTCGGGTGGTTGTATAACCGTTTGGTCAAACCTGCAGCATGAATGGGGGCGCTTGACCAACTGGTGTCCGGATGACGATCTAAAGATCCGATTTTTGCGGCTTTGATCCGATTCATGTTCGCAGCCGTTGCGGTTCGCGATACCGTCGTCGACGTAGACGGCATTGATTCCATGCTCTGAAAAAAGTCGCCTCTTCGAACGTCTCTATTCTGCCTTGCACCGCATCCACATCTGCTCAATAAACGCATCAGTCATGCCCGCGATGTAGTCGGTGACCGTACGCGCCAACCCCTGGCTCTCTATTTGCGCCTGATGATCTTCAGGCATCAGCACCGGTTCTGCCATCAACGCGCAAAACAGTTCCTTCACCACGCGGTCCCCGTGCTGATGGACCTCTTCCATTGCCGGAGAGTTATAAAAATTCGCGTAAAGAAACCGCTTTGCAGCTGCGCGCTCCGCTTCCTTCTCTGGGCTCAAAGCCGCCAGTCTTTGTGGCGCATGGCGAATCTCCTCAAGTGTCGTCGCGCCCAGTGCGTGCACGCGCCTGCGCACCTCTGCCAGCAGGTCGGACACAAACACATTGAGCATTCGTCGCAGCGCGTCATACACTGCCAGCCGCGGCGCAGCGTTGGGATAGGCACTTCCCGCGGCATCGTGAAAGCCACGAAAGAGCGGTACATTCTCCCGCACCTGCTCTACCGCTAGAATGCCTGCGTCGAGCCCGTCATCGAGATCGGCCGTGAGATAGGCAATCTCATCGGCCAGATCGATCAACTGTGCCTCCAGCGGCGGAAACCTGTCGAGAAAATACTCGCTCAGTTCCGGATGTTCTGCAGCCGCATAATCCCGAGAGTGTTTGATGATCCCTTCGCGCACGCCCAGCGTCAAGTTCAGCCCACGAAAAGCCGGATAGCGCTCCTCAAACCAGGTTACGATGCGCAGTGCATGCAGATTATGATCAAATCGCAATCCGTGCGCCGCGAGCGCTTCGTCCAGTGCCTTCTCGCCCGCATGCCCAAATGGTGGATGCCCGATGTCGTGCACCAGCGCCAGTGCCTCGGCTAGCTCTACGTTCAGCCCCAGAGCACCGGCCACTGTGCGCGAGATCTGCGTCACCTCCAGCGTATGTGTCAGCCGGCTGCGGAAGTGGTCACTGAGCGGATCGCCCGGCAGCCGTGTGAACACCTGTGTCTTGCCCGCAAGCCGCCTGAAGGCCCGCGCATGCAGAATCCGCGCCGCGTCGCGCGCAAATGGCGTGCGATAAGCGTGTGGAGACTCAGTGTGCGTACGCTGTGCCAGCGCGCTGTCAACGTTGCCGCGCACGGCAATGCCCTCGGGCAGTGGCAGGTTCAATTCGGTATTCGCTCCCGTCATAGGTTTATTGTCTGCCTGCTTGACGTCTTGGGCGTCGCGTGCGGTCTTACGTTTCGTTATATCGCAGACGGCCTTTCCGATTCGTGTCGCAAATCGCGGCAGTTGCGCATCTTGCTGAAAAGGGAGTAACATCCTGCCGGATTTTCGGAACCGGCGGCGGAGTGTCTCTGGTTGATCCTGCCGCGGTGATCTCGTACGGGAGGTAGCCATGAGAATTATCGGGAAAACGGCGCTCGCCATTCTGGCCCTCGCCGCCGTATTTACGTCGAGCTGTGGAGCAAGGCACTCCGACAAAGAGGTTTACTACCTGATCGCATCCAATCTCTCGCTGCCTTATTGGCAGACAGCCGTCGCCGGCTTTCACCATGCCGCGGCTCAGTACCATGTGACCGCCAAAGTCGACGGCCCCGACGACCATTCGCCACAGGTCGAACTCACCGCGCTCCAGAAGGCGACTGCCGCCAAGCCGGCGGGCATTTTGGTCTCTGCGGCCGATGTGCCGACGCTGCAGCCTGCCATCGATGCTGCTATCAACGCAGGTATTCCCGTGATCACTATCGACTCCGATGCCCCCGGCAGCCGCCGTCTCTACTTCATTGGCACCAACAACCTTGAGGCTGGCCGCCTCGGTGGCCGGCGTGTGGTTGAAAAGCTCGGCGGCAAGGGTAACGTAGTTTTCTTTACTCTCGCCGGTCAGGCCAACACAGACGAACGCCTCAAGGGTTTTAAAGACGTATTCTCCTCAAGGCCCGGCATCAATATCGTTGAGGTTGTAGATATACAAGGAGACCCGCGCAACGCCTTCGATCGCACACAGCAATTCATGGCCCTTACCGGCCCCAAGAAGATCGACGCTTTTGTTTGCCTCGATTCGGCCTCAGGAAAGATGGTGGCCGACGCCGTCAAACGCACTGGCTCAACTGACCGTCTTCTCGTTGCCTGGGATGTAAGCCAGGACACCCTCAACAGCATTAAGTCGGGAACCATAGATTCAACCATTGCGCAGAAGCCTTTTACCATGGGTTATGTCGGCCTCAAGGCTCTGGACGAGGTCTATCACTATCCGCCTGCCAGCCTCTCCCGCGACTACAGTACAGACTCCTTCGCGCCCTATCCGGTCTTCGTTGATACCGGCACATCGCTCGTCGACAAGAGCAATGTCGATCTCTACATTGCATCTGCCGCGCAGGGGACACACTGAGCTTCCGTGTACAAAGAAAATGGCGGTTCTCTCAAAGAGTGAACCGCCATCATGATTGTTTGACTTGTATAGAGGCGTCGCACGGGCCTTACTCCGGCTTCGGTTGCCCAATCACGCTTTCTTCCTTGGCCAGCCTCACCCGCGCGCTTTCTAGCTTCTTCTGTACCTTGGTCACATCGCCGGGGTCGATATCGGCCGGAGAAGACTTCGCAAATTCCGCCAGCGAAAGCTCCCACTGGGCCGCGGCCAGACGGATACGCCCCGTCTTCTCATACAGGTCGCCCAGATGCTCATGGACTGTGGGGTCGGTCTGGTCACGCTGCACGGCCTGACGCAGATTGTCCTCAGCCAACTCGTACTGGCCGAGCTTGAAGTAGACCCATCCCAATGAATCGAGATACGCGCCGTTCATCGGCTCGATGTCTACTGCCTGGCGGATCAGCTTAAGCGCCTCCGGCAGCCGGATGCCCTTATCGGCCAGCATGTAGCCAAGGTAGTTCAGTGTCATCGCATTCGAGGGATCCAGTTCCAGAGCCTGGCGGAAAAATTGCTCTGCCTGATCCATGCGCTTCTCGCGGTCTGCCAGTTCTCCGCGCAGAAAGAGCAGGTAGGTGCGGTCGTCCTTCTTCGTCGCCAGTGGCTCGGCCTTGTTGAATGCATCCTCCGCATCCTTCCAGCGCTTCAAACGGATATTGATCTGTCCAATCGCAAACCACACGGTCTTGTCGTTCTCGGCTGAGCCATTAAGCAGACTCTTGGCCATCGCCAGCCCGTCATCGGGCCTGCCCTGGTCAGCCAATTCGCCAGCCAGGATTAGTTTCATGTCGCGGTTCTTTGGATTGGCTTCAACAGCCTTCTGCGAAACCTCAATGGCCTTGTCGAACTGTTTGGCCGTCTGGTAGGCGTCTACTTCACCCTGGTAGCCGCGCACAGCATTATCTCCGCCCAGTTCGATCATCTTCTGGTAGGCGGCGATTGCCTGATCGGTCTTGTTTTGTTCGAGGTAAACAGCACCCAGCCGCCCCAGGAAGATGCTGCGATTGTTCTTCTCTTCGTCGGTATACGCACCGTTGGCGTGCGAGGTCAGATCCACCATCTTCTGGTAAGCCTGTGCAGCTTCGTCAAAACGCCCCAGAACATCGAGCAGCAATCCCTCGTTGTAACCAGCTTCAAGAGAGGTTGAATCGATCTTCAAAGCCTTTTCAATACTAGCCAGCGCTTCCTCATACTTGCCTTGGCGGCGTTGAATCTCCGAGATGCGAATCAGCGGCTGATTGTTTTCTGGGTCTGCTTCAGCCAACTCTTTGTACTGCTTCAGCGCTTCGTCAAACTGGTCGTTGTTATACAGGGCCTGTGCCAGTGCGTCGATGGTGCGTGGATCTCCCGGTTGCATGTCTTCAGCGCGCTCATAAGCGGCAATTGCATCCTTGGGTTTCTTGAGCTGCTCATAGGCTGCACCGAGCGTGAACTCCATCTTCGGCGTGCGGTCTGACTCGGGAACCGCCTCGATCGCCTGAACGGATTTTTGTATGTCGCCGCTCTCGGCATAGAGCCGCGCCAGGTTCAGCACCACGTCTTCCGACTCTGGCTCAATAGCCTGCGCCGACTTGAACTCCGCTTCAGCCTTATCCGGCTGATGCTTCACCGAGTAGAGCTGACCCAGCACCATGCGGTCTTCCACGCTCCTGGGCTGCAGCGCAACAATCCTTTCGAACTCGGCAATTGCCTGATCCAGTGCATTGCCCGCCGGCGACGATGACGAGACACCGTTCTGCGATTCGCCCAGTTGCCGCAGGTAGATGCGTCCCAGCAGCTTGTGTGCATCGATATCGTCGGGCGATGTCTTAAGCAGATTGTGCGCCGTCACCTCGGCCTGGCGTATGCTCCCCGTCCTGAAGTAGAGGTCAGCCAGAGCATTTGACAGCTCGGCCGAGTTCGGATCGGCGTCGAGCGCCAGCTTGTACTCCTCGATGGCGTGAGTCACATCCTCCGGCCGCCCCTCGGACATTGCGTCGTCCTCGTATGTGGCCGCCAGCGCCAGGTGATAGTAGGCTTGCGCACGATTCGGAGCCTGAGTGGTGCTGACAGCCGTCGCAGCCTTGGTGGCCGCGGCCGTGCTCGCCGGGGCAGCCTGGCTCTTCGCCGTGGCCGAACCAGCCGGCGCGCTTTGTGCGCACAGAGGTGTCAAGGGTGAGAGAACCAGTAACGCGGCGGCGAACTGGAGCCAGCAGGTGGGTGAAGCGGTTTTCTTTGTCATCATGCAGGGATTCCACGCCCCTTCAGCTGCACGGACCGTTCAGTTATTCCGTGAGGGCCCAAAGGAGGCGCAGGCAGCCGGATCGAGCAGCTCTGCCTGCTTGTAAAGACGATTTTACGCGTGATTCGTCGCAAACGCGCAGCCGATTGCACGATTTTCCTGCCACCGGCGTTACGGGCGGCCAATTCCCTGAATCGGGGGTGCCTGGAAAATGGTTGCTCTAGTGCCGGAAGTGCCGGATCCCCGTGAATACCATAGCAATCCCCAACCGGTCCGCCGCGGCAATCACATCTTGATCCTTCACCGATCCGCCCGGTTGAATCACCGCCGTAGCCCCGGCTTCGGCCACGGTTTCCAACCCGTCGGGAAAGGGGAAAAACGCGTCGGATGCAGCCACGCATCCTTGGAGCGGCAGCACCGCCTTCATTGCGCCAAAACGTGCCGCATCCACACGGCTCATCTGCCCCGCGCCCATGCCGAGTGTCTGTCCGTCCCGCGCATAGACGATCGCGTTAGATTTAACATGCTTGCACACCCGCCATGCAAACAGCAGGCTGCGCAACTCTTCGGGTGTCGGCGGACGCCATGTGACCACCTTCAACTCCGACTCGGTCACGCGTCCTGTATCCGCATCCTGCAGCAGCAGCCCACCCGAAACATGCTTCACTACCGGCTTGGGTGGTGCTGCCTGCACCTCAACCAGCCGCAAATTTTTCTTGGCTGCAAACCGCTCCCGTGCCTCGGCGGTGAACGCCGGTGCTGCAATTGCTTCCACAAACAGCTTGGCGATCTCCTCGGCTGCCGCGCCGTCCACATCGCGGTTGATCCCAATCACCCCGCCAAACGCCGAAACCGGATCGCACTCCAGCGCCTTCTTGTAAGCCTCCAGCACCGTGGCTCCGGTGGCCGCGCCGCAGGGATTGGTATGCTTCACGATGATGACCGCCGGTTCTTCGAACTCCTGCGCCAGTTCCCAGCAGGCGTCCAGATCGACGAGATTGTTGAAGCTCAGTTCCTTGCCCTGCAACTGTTTTGCCCCGGCAATCCCCAACCCCGATCCGTCGGAATAAAGCGCTGCCCTCTGGTGTGGGTTCTCGCCATACCGCAGAGCCTGTGCCAGCGGAAAGTTGATGCGTAGCGTCGATGGCAGTGAAGTCGTGTCGGGAGCCGCAGCCGCCTCCGGTGCAGGAGCTTCCGCAATCCGTTCGACCGTGCCTGCAATCGCCGCATCGTACGCAGCAGTCGTAGCAAATGCCTGCTTGGCCAGCCGCCAGCGCGTAGCACGGCGCAGTGCGCCGCTGCCTGCCTTCAGCTCTGCAATCAGCGCCGGATAATCACTAACCTGCGTGACAATCGCCACATCTTCAAAGTTTTTCGCTGCAGAGCGCACCATCGACGGCCCGCCGATGTCGATGTTCTCGATCAGATGTCCAAATGCCACGCCTGGCTGCGCAGCCGTCTTTTCAAATGCGTAGAGATTCACCACCACCATGTCGATGGGTGCAATCCCATGTGCTGCTACTGCCGCCTCGTGCTCTGCATTGCCGCGAATGTAGAGCAGCCCGCCATGCACCTTCGGGTGTAGGGTTTTCACTCGCCCGTCCAACATCTCGGGGAAGCCGGTTAGCTCGCTGATATCCTTCACCGCAAGGCCGGCCTCGCGCAACGCCCGCGCTGTTCCACCCGTCGAGATCAGCTCCACGCCATAGCCTGCCAATGCTTGTGCGAACTCCACCAGTCCGGTCTTGTCGGTCACGCTGAGCAACGCGCGCCTTATCTTCTTTTCGCCGCTCTCCACCCGTTCACTCCCATTGAAATTATTTTCAACCACAGGCAAATTGCTCCGCCTGCGCACCACCTTCAGACTACAACCTCAAATGCCATTCTCACGCTGTGTCTTCTCGCGCATCCACAGTTCGCCCAACGCAAAATGCATTACAGTTGAAGATATGGGAAGTTTTCCCCCCTTATCTCCACCCCAGGGACAAGAGTCGCCGCGTGTCGGCCACGAGGCTGAGCCGGAGATTCTGCCTCCTGGCGGCCGTTATGTGCCGCCGGGTGGGTATGCACCGCCTCAGCCACAGCGTCGGCGTCCGCTATGGGCCGCAGCGCCGGCCACTTATCTGCTGGTGGGCATCAACTGCGCCGTGTACATCGCGATGGTCTCTCGTGGCATCAGCCTGTGGATGCCCAGTGTCGGTCAACTCATGCACTGGGGGGCAGATAACGCAGGAAACGTGCTGATTTATGGAGAGTGGTGGCGCATCGTCACTGCCATGTTTGTCCACGTGGGCATCATTCATCTTGCTACGAACATGTGGTGCCTGTGGAACCTCGGCCTTCTCGCCGAGCCGCTCATGGGTTCATTCGGTGTGTTCGCCGTCTACATCCTCACCGGCGCAGCTGGTAATCTCCTGTCTACCTTCTACAGTTGGATGAACCCGATACACGATCCCTCGGGTGCCATCTTCTATCAGGCCGGTGCTGGCGCATCGGGCGCTGTCTTCGGCATTGCAGGAGCGCTCATTATCCTGCTCAAGTCCAAACGCCTGCCCGTGCCGCCCGAAGAGCTCAAAAGACTACGTAAATCAGTCATTTACTTCGCCGTGCTCAATCTCGTTATTGGTTTCTCAGTGAACTTCGGCAGTGGATTCACGGGCGTTTACGTTGATAACTCTGCGCATCTCGGCGGCTTTGCTACTGGACTGCTCTTCGCCGCGCCTATGGTGCCGCGCATAGGTTCTCCACGTTCCAACTTCAATCTGCGGCTGCGCACAGCCATCGCTGTGTTGACCAGCCTGCTCGTGCTCTTCGGATTCTTTCTATCCAGACTCTCGGCGCAAAACTGATCTCCGGCCCCACCGGTTTTGCAGATTGTGCAAGAATACCTGCGTAAAGGGATGGCTTACTTCCATCCCTCCGGAGGGATTCCTTGGAACGCCGCGATTTCCTCAGGCAAGCCGCCATTACCGCCGCGGCTGTCGCTTCAACTCACAATCTGAACGCATCCGCCTCGCACACACAGCCCATCGCCCGCCGCGCACTCGGCAAGACCGGCGAGCGGCTCTCTATCATCGGGTTCGGCGGCATCGTCGTAATGAATGAAGACCCCAACGCCGCCGCGAACATTGTGGCCGAGGCTGTCGATCGCGGAATCAATTACTTCGATGTCGCGCCCAGTTATGGCAATGCACAGGAGCGGCTTGGTCCCGCGCTCGCGCCTTATCGGAAAAACTGTTTCCTGGCTTGTAAGACTGAGGGCCGCTTGAAAGACGATTCGCGCGCGCAACTCGAGCAGTCGCTCAAATTGCTCCAGACCGATCACGTTGATCTCTACCAGTTTCATGCGCTCACCAAGATGACCGATCTCGATAAAGTGCTCGGTCCCGGCGGTGCAATTGAGACCATGGAAGCGGCAAAGAAAGAAGGCAAGATTCGTTACATCGGCTTCTCGGTTCACTCGGTTGAAACCGCGCTTGCCGCCATGGACCGCTACAACTTCGATACCGTTCTGTTTCCGCTCAACTGGCTGCTCGTGAGCCAGGCCAACTTTGGACTCCAGATTTTGAAGCGCGCGCAGGAAAAGCAGATGGGTATTCTCTGCCTTAAAAGCATGGCCAAGACAGTCTGGCCTGCCGAACAGAAGCAGAACCATCCTGAGCCCAAATGCTGGTATCAGCCGGCCGCATTTCCAGACGAGGCATCACTGGGTCTGCGCTGGACACTTGGCCACCCCATCACTGCAGCCATCCCTCCGGGCGAGGAGCGCTACTTCCGCCTCGCCATGGATGTGGCGCAGACTTACAAGCCGCTCGAACCGCACGAGGAGCAGACGCTCCTCGCCGGAGGTAAAGGTGTCGAGCCCTTCTTTCATCTGGGTAACGATGTGTAGGAGTTTGAGGAGCAGGCTTTACCGCACAGCCGTAGCGGCGAACTTTTTCACCATCGCAAGCAGGAGTTTGCGGTCGCTCTCATTCAAATTGGAAGAGTAGCGGCGAATCTGTGTAAGGAACTTCAGCTCTTCATCTGAAAGCTTCTGCGTGTTCAACTGCCTGCCCAGCGAGTCGTCGGCAAAGAACTGCGCAATCGGCAGGTCCAGCGCCGACGCAATCTTCGAGAGCGTATCGAGCGAGGGCACCGTGTGGCCGTTCTCTACGCGTGAGAGATAGCAGCGCAGCAGTCCCGTCTTCTTCTCGATGTCTCCCTGCGAAAGCCCCTTCTGGAGCCGGTATGCGCGAATCGTGGTCCCGATCTTCATTGCGTCGCGTGTCCTGTCCGATGCCTGACGAGCGAACTTCCCGCACGGAAGCTATCAGCAAAGTATTGGCTTAAGAGTTAACATGCGCAGCCACGCAATGCAAGCGCATCTTTGTATAAGCGGCTGTCACTTAAGTGGTACCCATGTGGCTAACTGGTAAGGAGCGTCGCCGCACGCGGCTGTGAATTCATCGATTTGCGTCGATTCGACGGCCTGTGGGAAAATCCCGCACTTTGGCCGCTCAAACATGGAGCAAACCGTCGCAATGAGTTATCGCTCTGTTAAATCAGGGCTTGAGCGTCTGCGCAAAGAAGCGGTCCACCCGGTCCAGCGCATCGGCCGCGTCCGCGGGCCGGTATCCACTGGTATTGTTCGGATTTTCGAAGGCGTGTCCCGCGTCGGGATAAATCTTCGCGTCTACGGGCTTGCCCAGCGACTGCATCGCAGCCTCAAAGGCACGCACCGAATCGGGCGTGATGCCGCGGTCCTCACCGCCGAAGTTACCCAGCACTGTTGCGTGAATCTGCTCAAGTGCCGATTTGTCGGTGGGCAGCGCGCCATAGTTTACCGCCACAGCCTTCAACGTAGGCGCAGCCACGGCCAGTTGAATCGCATACCCTCCGCCCATGCACCACCCCACGGCGCCGATCCGCTTCGAGTCCACATCCTTGCGCGCTTTCAGCCAGGCCATCGCGGAGGTCAGGTCGCGCACGCCCTGGTCCTGTGGCAGCCCGCGTGAGAGTTCATGCGCCAGATCGGGCGTATCCGCTACTTTTCCGTGATACAGATCCACAGCCAGCGCCACATAGCCCTTCTCGGCGTATCCGGCGGCTTCCTGTTTGATCCAGTCGTTCAGTCCCCACCACTCGTGGATCACGATCAGCGCTGGATGCGGTCCCGGCCCCTTGGGCAGATAGAGCAACCCCTGTCCAGTTGAGTCGCCGCTCGGAAACGTCACAGCCTGCTGCGCGCCGGCGCTCGCAGCCAGAGCCACCAGCAGCAGGGCAGCAGCCCACACCCACAACACACGCAAATTTTTCACAGGAAGACCTCGGTTAATTGACGGTAGGGCCCGGGACAAAGACTTTTTCAATTAGAAGAATTTAACCATAAATACCAACCCATCCACTGGATTATCGTTATATCGTTCGCAAGGCACAAATCCCATCTCGGTGTATAGCCGATGTGCGCTTGCCATTGCCTCCGGCGCAGTGTCCAGATAGACCGCTTTCCGTTTTGCCGCAACCGCACGATCCAGCACTGCCTGGGTCAGGAGTCGTCCCAGCCGAAGCCCACGCGCCACGGGCCGCACCCACAGCCGCTTCATCTCCCACGCATCGGCTGCTACATTCGCACCTGGTGCAATCGTGCGCCACGCCACAAATCCCGCTGGCTCGCCACCAGCCCATGCCAGCAGACTTCCGCCGCCCTGCTCGATAAAGCTCATCGGCAGCCCGTCCGCTTCACGCTCCAGCAACCCAAAGCAGAATCGCGCGGCGCCCGGCTGCGCAATCACAAACCGCCCATACTCAAGCAGCAGTTCACGCGCTGCAGCTATGACTTCCGTTCCTGCTTCTGCGCCGAATTCCTCGATTCTCAGCCGGGCATCTGTGCCCGTAAACTCAGCTTTTGCTTCACCCATACCTGAGTGTACGATGCATTCCGCGATGACCGTGCGTAAACCTGGGCCGCTTCTCAATCGTCAGTGAGAGTACAGGAAGACCATCGTAAAGGGAGTGTGAATGCGGTACTGGGTCGCAGTGTGGATGCTTGCAGCATATGGTATCGGAGCCATCGCACAGAGTCCTGCTCCTACTGCAGTCACTTCGTCCGCAAACTCTACTGCGACAACAGAAGTATCCGTATCAGGTGGCACACTCCACGGTGTAGTCAAAAGCGGTAATATCCCGCTGCCCGGTGTCAGTGTCACCGCGCAGAACACGCTCACCGGCAAGCGCTACTCCACCACCACTGACATCACCGGTGCGTGGTCCATGACCATCCCGCAGAACGGCCGCTACGTCATTCGCACTCAGTTTGCCGCCTTTGCTCCCGGCTCGCAGGAAGCAGTGCTCAATGCTACCGGCCACGATCGCACTGTCAACTTCGAGCTCATCCTTGCCTCCCGCGCTGCCGAGCAGGATCGTGCGCAGGCGCAGCAAAATGGCGGCCAAAATGGTCAAGGTGAGCAGAGTGCAGAGCAGCAGATAATTCAGCAGCTCACAGGCAACGGTGCAGGGAACCTGAGCCTGACCAGCACCCTCAACGAGGGAACTGAAGCGGGCAACGGTCCTGTCGGCGCCAACGGTGCAGAACTGCCTTCCATCGCCGCCAATAGTGACTTTGGCGGCGAATCAGTGGCCATTACGGGTCAGACCGGTCAGGTGAGTCCGCTCGCCGGCGTCGACATGGATGAACTGCGCGACCGGATCGAAGCCTATCGTCAGCAGAACGGTGGCCAGATGCCCGGCAGCGGTGGACTCTTCAGCGGTGGCGGTTTTGGCGGAGGTGGATTCGGCGGTGGTCCAGGTGGTTTTGGTGGCGGCGGCTTTGGCGGCTGGCGGGGCCGCGGTGGTGGTGGCCGCGGCAACTTTCGCGGATTCAACCCCGGCCAGCCGCACGGCGCAATATTCTGGGACGGCAATAACTCCATCTTCAACGCCCAGCCGTTCGCACTGTTAGGCCAGCAGCAGCAACAGCCATCGAACGGATCGAACCGCTTCGGCCTGACGTTCATGAGCGCGCCCTATATTCCGCATCTCACCAAGCCCAGCGGCAAAGACACCATCTTCCTCTCACTCTCCGGCACGCGCCAGTCCACGCCCTATGACGAGTACGCCTTCCTTCCGACAGATGCCGAGCGCCAGGGCGACTTTTCGGCATCGGGACTGCCGCTCATCTACGACCCCACAACCCTGCAGCAATTCACCAGCAATGGCGTTCCCAACGTCATTCCGTTGGTACGCATCCAGAATCAGCCCGGCTACGCACTGCTCAACTGTCCTGCCGCAACGCCGAACTGCCAGCCGCTCATTCCCGAGCCGAACCTCACTGGCGCAAGCGCAGTCAGGTACAACTACCACCTGCTCACCACCGGTCAATCGAATTCCACCCAGGCCGGCATCCGTTACAACCGCAGCATCGGGGCCAACGCCGGCCAGTTCCGCGGTGGCCGCGGCGGCTTCGGAGGCTTCGGCCGCCGCTCGCAGAACCAGGGTTTGCGCCAGAGCATCAATTTCAACTTCAATACCAGCCGCTCGGCCTCTGACAATGTCAGCTACATTCCCATCCTTGGCGGCAAGAGTGCATCGGACTCCTACTCGCTTCAGGCTGGCTACACCGTCGGCTATCATCGCTTCACCAGCATCTTCAACACCAGTTGGAACCGGTCGAACAGTCATAGCACCAACTTTTTCACCAATACTGCAAACAACATCGATTCCACCTATGGCATCGCGGTGCCCAATAACGTAGCTCTCAATTACGGCTTGCCCAGCATCCAGTTGAGCGAGTACACAGGCGTCAATGAGCAGCAACCCAGTTTCTCCATTTCGCAGACCATCTCCATCTCCGAGGTGCTGAGCTGGATTCACAACAAACACAACCTGCGCTTTGGTGGCGACTATCGGCGCGTCCATCGCGACTTCCTTGCTGGCTCCAACGCGACCGGAAGTTTCGTCTTCAGCGGCCTGTTTACTGAAGATGCCGCGCAGGATGAATCCACAGGCTCCGCGATTGCCGATCTGCTTCTCGGCCTGCCGCAGTCCACCAGTCTCAACTCGTCGCTGGCCAGGAGCTACCTGCGCGACAACGTAGTCGACGCCTTCGCCATGGACGACTGGCGCGCGCTCCCGTCGCTCACGCTCAACTACGGCGTGCGCTATGAGTTCTTCGCGCCTTATACCGAAAAGTTCGGCCACCTTGCGGAAGTGGCCACCAGCCCCGAAGACGGATTCAAGACGCAGACTGAGGTCCAGTCCGGCGCGGCAGGCTTACCGGCATCACTCGTCTATCCGTGGCACAAAGCCTTCTCGCCGCGCATCGCTCTGGCCTGGCGCGTTCCCAAAATCAAGCAGACCGTGATCCGCGCCGGCTTTGGCACCAACTACACAGTGGGTGAGTACGCCACCTTTGCCAGTCTCATGGCGCATCAGCCACCTTTTACCAACCAGCAGACCAATCAGGAAGCCAACGGTAATGCTGCATCCTCAGCCTGCGCACGCGCCGCGACCCCTACATGTTTCACACTGGCCAATGGGTTCCCCACACCAGCTACGCTAGGCAACTACGCTTTGGACCCACACTACGGCCTGCCCTACCTGATGGCCTGGAACCTTGATATCCAGAAGTCTCTACCCTGGGAAATCGTGCTCAACATCGGCTACAACGGCACCCGCGCCAATCACCTCGATACCGTCATCGCGCCGCGTGCCATTCCATCAAGCCCGCTCACTGATCCATCCATCTGTCAGGGCTCATCCTGTTATCCGCTCAACTTCCGCTACGAAGAAGCCGCCTCGTTCTCCAAGTTCAACGCCGGCACGGTGCGCGTGAACAAGCGCCTCTCCAAAGGCCTGGCACTGGGCGCAAACTACCAGTACTCGCACTCGATCGACGACGCCGCTGCGCTCGGTAGCGTAGGTGGTGTCGGCGTACAAAACTGGCAGAACATTCTCGGTGAACTCGGCAACTCCAGCCTCGATGTACGCCACTCCGTGAGCGGCACCTATCTCTACGAACTGCCCTTCGGCTCAGACAAGACCTGGGTCACCACCGGCGTAGGCTCACACATCCTCGAAGGCTTCTCCGTCTCCGGACAGTTCAAATTTGCAACCGGCACATGGCTCAGCCCCAGCTATACCTCTTCGGTCGCCAGCACGGCCTGCGGCACTGGCGGCGTCATGCGCCCTAACCTAACCGGTGTTTCGGTTACTACAGGTGGTGGTTCGCTGCATCAGTGGTTCAATCCCGCTGCATATTCCGCGCCCGCCAACACCGTCACGCCTACGCAGACTTTCTGCGATTTCTTTGGCAATGCGCCCCGCAACTCGATCCTCGGCCCCGGAACCGTTTCAAACAGCATGGCGCTCTCCAAAACTATGCAACTCGGCGACACGCGCAGCATGGAAGTGCGCGCAACCATTAACAATGCTTTCAATACTGTGCAGTA
>DASZXD010000254.1:0-26045 GCA_035546015.1 Occallatibacter sp. | reverse complement strand
AGTTCGCGGGCCAGCTCTGTGCCACGGTGGAGGCTGAAGGTGCCTAAGACGCCGGCGAGTTTGTGCGCGGCAGAGGCTGCGGCTTCTTTCTGCTCGGCGCTGAGGGCGCCGGAGGACAGCGTTTGAATTGCGGATTCGACGATTGTGACACGCTCGCGAATCTCAGGCAAAAAGCGAACCCACAGGCGGTCAAGCGCAGCGGTGAGATCGGGCTGCACGGGCTTGGCGGTGGGGGACTCCATCTCTCAGCTCCAGCCGAGCACGTCGGAGATCTGCGTGGAGAGCGTGAGCGGGTCGAAGGGTTTGAACAGGATGGCCTCGACGCCGAGGTCGGCAAAGCGGCGCTGATCGGTGGCCTGCACCTTGGCGGTGAGCAGGAGCACGGGAATGGTGGAGGTGGCAGGGTTCTTGCGCAACTCGCGGAAGGTACTGGGGCCATCCATGCCCGGCATCATGACGTCGAGCAGGATCGCGTCCGGCTTGTTCTCAGCGGCGCGAACAATGCCCTGGGCCCCGGAGCTGGCCACGATGACTTCCCAGCCGGCAATGCTCTCGAGGCTGAGTGCGGCTACCTCGCGAATGTCGTCTTCATCGTCGATGATTAGTATCTTGCGTGACACGGGGGAGATTCCTCACGGACTATTTTGAAACGCGAGGGGCAGTTATGTCGATGCTGTCAAGCACCGGGCGGGTTATGAGTTCGGTACCGAAGATTCCTGAGAGGGGTTTTCTTCCATCTGGCGGGAGCGGCGAAGCATGGTCATGACCAGCGCTTCAAGCTGCTGCGGCTGTACACGGGCCTTGGCCAGGAAGTGCGTGGGGCCAAGCGTGAGATAGCGGCGCTCGGCAGGCGTCAGATCGCGGCCGGAGTACACGACCAGCGGCAGGCGGGCCAGGTTTTCGTTCTGCCGGAGCCAGTCGACCACATTGAAGCCATTGCCGTCCGGCAGGCCGACGTCGAGTACAACCAGATGAGGCTGGAAGGCGTAGCACGCGTCCACAGCCTCCTGAAGCGTATGCGCTACGCGTGTCTCAATGGATGCGCGCGCGAATACTTCGGCGATTACGCTTGAGAGATCTTCATCGTCTTCTATTACCAGGATGCGCGCCTTGTCTCCGGGGCCGCAGAGCACACGGGCAAGTTCGCCGAGCAGAGCATCCTCCTTGAAGGGATCGGTTACCCATCCTTCAGCGCCGGTAGGCAACGTTGCGGGCGTATGCTCACCGTCCATGCACAAAAGCACCACGGGTGTGTGCGATTCGGGATCGACACGGCGCAGCATGGACAGCATCTCCCACCCGCTCATGCCGTCGAGCGAGGTGCCGAGCAGGATGGCTTGCACGGATTCGCGCGCAGCCTGCAACGTCTGTTCAATTGATGAGGTTTCTACAACGTTGTAGCCGTGGCGGGTCAACTGTTCCATGACCCGCGGGCGCGATTCCGCGTTGACTCCGGCAAGAACGACGGTGCCGGCGCGCGGCGCCGTGCTGCTGGATTCGCCGGGCTCGATCGGCAGTGGCTGATAAGGCAGGAAGACGCGGAACGTGGAGCCGCGAACAGGGTTGCGCTCGGCCCAGATGCGGCCGGAGTGCTGCAACACGATGGTGCGGCAGATGGCGAGGCCGAGTCCGCTGCCGCCTTTCTGGCGTGAGTCGGATGCATCCACCTGCTGGAAACGGCCAAAGACGGCTTCAAGCTTGTCGGCGGGAATGCCGCGGCCATGATCGATCACCGAGATGGTGACACCCGTGATGCCCGGACGAATCATGACAGAAACCGCGGAGTTGGGCGGTGAGAACTTGACGGCGTTGGAGAGCAGGTTGGTGAGCACCTGGAGCAGGCGGTCAGGATCGGCTGCAATCTGCACCTGCGTGGCGTCGTGGATGAGCTGGACGCCTGCCTGGTCGGCGACGGGCTGCATGCCATCAATGGCTTGGCGAACAATATCGGACAGCTGTACATGGCGGAATGCCAGCGGCTCGCGTCCACTCTGGATGCGTTCGAGGTCGAGGATGTCGTTGATGAGCCGGACAAGTCGGTCGGAGTTGGTGAGTGCGATGCGGAGAAGGTTGGATGCCTTTTCGCTGAGGTTGCCGAGGATGCCGGATGAGAGCAGGCCGAGCGCGCCGCGGATGGAGGTGAGCGGGGTGCGCAGCTCGTGGCTTACGGTGGAGATGAATTCATCTTTGAGCCGGTCGAGGGCGTAACGCTGGCTGATGTCGCGGAAGCTGAGCACGGATCCGGAGAAGCGGCCCTGATCGAGGATGGGGGTGAGGACATACTCGGCGGGGAATGAAGAACCGTCGTTGCGGAAGATGTTGTCTTCACCTGCGCTGGCGCGACAGCGGCCGGTATTGCGGCGCAGGGTGCACTCGTCTGCGCAGGCGCAGTCTGCGGGCGCGCAGCCGTGGAGCAGCTCATGTACGTCTTTGCCGGCGAGCGAGGCGACGTCTGCGCCGAGCATGCGCGCGGCAGCCGGGTTGGCGAAGCTGACGCGGCCATCGGTATCAAGTCCGCAGATGCCGTCTGCGACTGAGTCGAGCAGAATCTCCTGACGGCGGTTGAGCTCTTCGGCGCGGCCGCGCTCCTCAGAACGCGCGAGCATCTGGCCGAGAGGCGTGGCGACGGCTTCAATGGCGGCCATCGTCTCGCGCTCCTCGCGCAGCGCGTAGTGACAATAAAACTCCAGGACTGCAAGAACTTTGCTGCCTACGCGTACGGGAACCACCCAACCGGAGGCCATCTCCTGCTGCAGTGCGGTCTTGATGCGGGGGGTTGGCTCGGCGGCAGTGAGGTCGGCGATCCAGATGGCGCGGCCGTCTTTCCAGGCACGGCCGGCGAGATCGGAACCGCGGGGAATGGAGAGTCCAATGCACTCGCGGATGAGAGCCTCAGCACGGCGACCGGGTGTGCCCCATGCGGTAGAGAACTCGAGAGCTTCCTGCTTGGCGTCGAGCTTCCAGAGGATGGCTGCATCCCAGCCTTGCGAGATGCAGAGCGCCTCAAGAATGCGCATGGCAGCGGACTCGTGGGATACGTTTTCGCCCAGGATCTGGCTGACCATAAGCTGCAGGCTGAGGCGGTGCTCACGCTGTTTCTGCTGCGTAACGTCGCGCAGCAGGCAGCGGATGGCGAGCGGGTTGCCGGCTTTCTGCCGCTGGCTCAGGCTGAGCTCCAGGTCGAGGGCACGGCCATCCCGGGTGTGATGGCGCAATGGGGCACGGTCAATGGTTTCGCCGTTAAGCGCACGGCGGAAGAGCGCTGCCACCTCAGCACGGCTGTCGCCGCTGAAGAGGCTGTCAAAGGATTCAAGGCTGAGCAGTGCAGCGTTGTCGTTGCCGAAGCTGCGCTTCCATGCCGGATTGGCGTAGAGAAAGCGGCCAGCGGGGCTGAGCGTAGCGATCATCTCGTTGGAGCTCTCGAAGAGATCGCGGTAGCGCTCCTGCGACTCGCGGAGCGCCTGTTCGTGGCGGAGGGTGGCGCTTTGATCGACAGCCACGGCGACGAGGCCTTCAGGCGCGCCGGAGGCATTGCGCAGCGCGGAGACGTGCAGCGTGATGTGGACCGTGGCGCCATCTTTGCGGCGGATCTGTGTGTCGAAGCTGGGCACCATGCTTGGCGGCATGGCGGCTACGCAGTCGAGATAGGCCCTGATGCGGCCAAGAGGCGTGGGCTCGGCAGGCTTTTCTACTCCGCAGAGCTTTTGCATCTCGGAGACCAGTCGCGCGCCTTCTTCGTGAGTCAGAATCTCGGTAGAGGTCCAGTCGCGGATAAGCTCGTCAGCATGGTAGCCGAGGAGGCGCTCGGCTGAGGGATTGACGTAGGTGAGATTTCCGTCGAGGCCAATGGCAATGACGGCCGGTCCGGCTGAATCTAATAGTTGTTTCAGGCGTTGATCGTGGGCAGAGGACGCACTTCGCGCAGTGCGGTAGCGGAGTGGAAGGCGCAGCGCCAGAACGGCTGCTGCGATTGCGGCGGCAAGCAGAAGAAGATTGTCATAGCGCGGTCCGGCGACGATGCGAAGAAGGACGGCGGTGGTGGCCAGCGCGAGGGTAAGCGAGGCGAGGACTGGCCATAGGAAGTGAAGGCCGGCGCCCCGCGCTCGTGCGCTGCCGTGAGCTGGCGATTCGTTTCGCTCAATCGTCATTCGCTCTCCAGATTCGCCTTTCAGCGCCAGTCAGATTCAGCGGGCGCATTCAAATAGCCGAACACCTGCGCCTTCAAATAACAGCGTGGCGAGCCCTCGCCGTGCTGGAGAATAGAACAGCCTTCGTTTTGACTTGCGCGCGGCTTCTTATCTCGAGATGCAGAGAGATTGATCCGATAATGTCGTTGCAACGGGGAAGCGATCGCGATGCTTCGAGATCTTCTTGCGATTTCTCAACAGTATAAGCGCTGATGGGTTCGATCTTCACCTAAGCAGCTTCCGCAGGTAACTGTATAGATCATGGGATTACCAAATCAGTTGCGCGGAGAGCCGCCGGGTGCGGGTTTGGGAATGCTACAGCGCAACAGGCGAGGCAAGTATACTGGCTCGTATGCTGAGCAAATCTGCTGTTTTCGCCACTTTTCGGCGCACATTTCCTGTTGCCGTCCTGGCTTGCCTTGTTTCAGGCGCGCCGTTTGCACACGCATGGGGCAATGAGGGGCATCGGATGGTGAACCGGCTCGCTGCCAGCCACTTGCCAACTGATGTACCGGATTTTCTGCGCTCGCCTGCCGCCGTGGACGAGATCGAGTACCTGGGGCCCGAGCCTGATCGATGGCGGTCGCCGGCCGAGCCGGAGCTTGTTGCAGCACAAGCGCCGGAGCACTTTATCGACCTGGAACTGGCCGATGCGCTCGGGCCGCTGCCGCGCAAAAGGCTGGATTTTGAGGCTAAGGTCTTTGCTGCCAACCAGCGGCCTGAGAAGATCGGGTTGCAGCCCTGGGTGACCGACGAAGTGTGGGAGCGGTTGAAGGCGGCGATGCGCGAATACCGGACACTGAAGGCGAAGAGCGAGGATACCCGGCAGGTGGAGCAGGCGATCATCTTCTACGCGGGCTGGCTGGGACATTACGTGGGCGATGGTGCACAGCCGCTGCACACGACGGTGCAGTACAACGGCTGGACAGGGCCGAATCCGAATGGGTACACGACGGCGCATACGATCCACTGGCAGTTCGAAGGGCCGTTTGTGGGGGCGAACATCCATGCAGCGGATGTGGAACCGAAGATGACGCCGGTGAAGCCGATCGAAGGCGATCTGTTCGATGCGTATGTAGCCTATCTACGGCATACGGCGACGTATGTGGAGAAGGTCTACCAGCTTGAAAAGGCAGGTGGGTTCACAGGCGCGGGCAGCGCGGAGTCGCGGGATTTCACGGCAGAGCGGATAGCTGCCGGAGCGAGCATGCTGCGGGACATGATCTACTCGGCGTGGATCGACAGCGCACAGCCGGTGGCTGATCCGTACGCGGGGAAGTAAGGCTCAGTCTCCGGCCTCGGCTGCGGCAAGCGCCGGGATGCGGCGCAGCACGAGAGTGAGCGGCGCAAACAGGAGCAGGACTGCCGGGGCGGCGATGACCAGCCAAGCGGTGAGCGTGTGGCCCACGAGTGCACCAGACTGCTGCGCGAGGCTGTGCACGGTAGGATGCAGCCAGATGCCATGCAAAGCGGTCTTGTCTGTTCCGCCTGAAAAGAGCCAGCCGCCAAGGCGCACGAAGGGCACGATAAGCGCCAACTGCAAGGGCATGGCGACGTAGTTGGCGGCCTGAATGGCGGGCAGATTAAGCCGCAGAGCGAGCGCCAGGCCTGCACAGAGTAGAGTGGGAATGCCGACGACGGGCAGGCAGCCAATGGCGAATCCCAGCGCCAGCGTGATCGCCAGACGCTGCGGCGATATGCCCTGCCTGAGCCAGCCTGCCAGGTTTTCTCTGAAGGATTCGACCACCCAGAACCACTCCTTGTAGAAGTATTGACTCCCGAACCCTGCCAATCGTTGCATAAAGATGAAAGCTTGCCGGGAGGAATCAAGAACGGTATCAGCTTTGTGCGCCTTACGGGAGCGCCGCAACGAGTTGCCGGGGTGAGGGCAATCACGCAGGTGTGACCTGTGAGTCACGGCATGAGTCAAAGGAGCGTTCTCTGCGGTAAACTTGGGACGCGATGCGGGTATTCGGAATCGATTGTGGAACCGAGGTGACGGGTTTCGGCGTCGTGGAGTCGGACGAGAGCGGACGCGGGCCGCAACTGGCGTGCTGTGCGCTGGGAGCTGTGCGGCTGCCGAAGTCGAGGAGTCTGCCCGAACGGCTGGATCAGGTCTTTCACGAGCTGACGACGGAACTGGAGCGTTGGCGTCCGGATATGGTTGCGGTCGAGGAGGTTTTTTACTCAGTGAATGCCAAATCGGCGCTCAAACTGGGACAGGTACGCGGTGTAGCTCTGCTGGCCGCAGCGCGGCTGGGGATTCCGGTGGCTGAGTATGCGCCGCTGAAGATCAAGTCAAGTGTGGTGGGGTATGGGCTGGCCAAGAAAGAACAGGTGCAGTTCATGGTGGCGCGACTGCTGGGGCTGAGCGAACTACCCGAGCCGGCAGATGCAGCTGATGCGCTGGCCATCGCAATCTGCCACGTGCACACGGCGCAGACGCTTGCGATGCAAGGGGGGTCGCGATGAGCCTCTGGCGAGCTCTGGTCTTGGCGGCGTTACTGGCCGCCGGTTGCGGATACACTTTCGCGCAGGACCAGATGATTACTATGGATTTCACGAATCCTGAGCTTAGCCCCTCGCACTGGGTGCTTACCTTGCATCCAAATGGCAGCGGGCACTTCCAGTCTGAGATGGGCAAGCCGCCCGCGGGGGGATTACAACAGATTGATACGCCGGATGTGAACCGGGACGTTCAGTTGAGTCCGCAGTTTGCCGCGAAGGTGTTTGAGATTGCCGAGCGGCACAAGTGGTTCAACGAAGAGTGCGAGAGCCGGCTGAAAGTGGCCTTCCAGGGATGGAAGAAGCTGAGCTACTCAGGCCCGGGAGGGAGCGGATCGTGCACGTTCAACTACTCGAAAGACAAGGAGATCGAGGGTCTGGGCGAGAACATCGGCGCGGTAGCGGAGACAATTCTGGAAGGGGAACGGCTTGAAGTGCTGCTATCGCACGACAGGCTCGGTCTGGACCGCGAAATGGAGTATCTGGTGGATGCAGCACACAATGGGCGGGCACAGCAGATATGCGCGATCCGGGACATTCTGACGAGGCTTGTGCAGGACGATGAAGTGATGGAACGGGTGAGGAAACGGGCCAAGATGCTTCTGGCTCAGGGGAGCTGATAAACCGGATCCAGCAGTCGAAATACCGCGACTTTTTGTCGCGGAAAGATGTCCAATGAGGTGTACGGGCTGCCATTCATAGATACATTGGCTTTATAGGTACCAGAACGGGAAAGGCGGGGCAGCATGAAACAGATAGTCGATCGCAGTCGCATGAGCGGGCGCGGGGCAAGCGCAGCATTCTTCGCCGTGACCGTTCTGATTCTGGGAACAGCTTGCCTCACGCAGACAGCGCGCGCAGACGACGCGGGCCAGCCCGGCCGTGCCGTGCGGCTGAGCTATGTGGATGGGCAGGTGAAGATCACGCAGGGTGGGCAGGTGATTGCCGACCAGGCGGCCATTAACACGCCGCTTTTCGAGGGCATGCAGTTGTCCACGGCGGACGACGGAAAAGCGGAGATTCAGTTTGAAGATGGCAGTGTGGCACGGCTCTCACCAGATACCACGGTGACCATCACGGCACTGCGCGGGCAGGGTGCAAGTGGAGACGCCGAGATGACTGTCGACGGCGGATTGGCCTACTTTGAACTGCAGGGCACGCAGGAGTCTGGCCAGATGAGTGTCCGCTTTGCTGACTCCGTGGCCACAGTCAGCGGATTTACTGTGCTGCGCGTGAAGATGGACTCGCCTCCGGGCGAAGTGGCCGTCTTCTCGGGGAATGCGCATATAGAGCGCGGTCAGGGAGCACTGTCGCTGGATCTGCACGGCGGCGAAAGCGTGGCGTTGAGCGCGAGCAGCCCGAGCCTCTATGTGCTGGCCGAGTCCATCGATCCGGATTCCTGGGATGCATGGAACTCCGATCGCGACCAGGCACTGACGGCGCAGACAACTGCTGATACCGGAGCAGCCAACAACATTGCTCCCGATGAAAGCCAGAACCCGGCCTGGAGCGATCTGGACGCCAACGGCAACTGGTATGACGTGCCCGGGGAGGGTTATGTGTGGTCGCCGTACGACGCGGCTAATCCCGGCTGGGACCCGTATGGCTACGGAAACTGGCTGTGGACGCCCGGGTATGGATACATCTGGGCTTCGAGTTACAGCTGGGGTTATCTGCCGTATACGTGCGGCGCGTGGAACTTCTATGGCGGCTTTGGCTGGGGATGGGCTCCAGGGGTTGGCGGCTGCCAGCCATGGTGGGGCTCAGGGTTTTATGGCGGTCCCCGGTTTGGCAACTTACTACCAGGTGGATATCGGATTCCGCATCGTCCGGTCTCTCCGCCACACGAACCGCGGCATGGACATCCGATTCCCATGATTGCCGTGAACCGGACATTCAGAGGTGGAGGCGGAACTCTGCCGCTGCGCGACCGGAATGGGCAGGTGACTATTGCGGGCAACTCGGTGCATCCTCTGCGCACGCTGCCCAACCGGCCTCAGTTTGAGCAGCGGCCAGGAGCAGTCTTCGCTGCACATGAGGGAGCGATCTATGGAAATGCGGCGCGCGAACATCAGCCGCAACAGCCAGGTCTTGTGGGCGTTCCGCGGCCAGGCTATACCGTAAACCGCGGCGCCTATGGACCGCCGTCATCGGGATTCCAGAATCGTCCTCAACCCGGGACGCGGAGCTTCTCACAGCCCGGTCAGCAGCCGGCTCCACGGTACAACCCACCTCCGCAGGCACCAAGGAGCTTTTCTCCTCCGCCGGCACCGAGCCATCCTTCCGGCGGCGGGTTTAACGGTGGTGGCGGTGCTCCGCGTGGTGGTGGAGGCTTTAGCGGCGGTGGTGCCCCGCACGGTGGTGGTGGCGGCTTCAGCGGCGGTGGCGCACCGCACGGCGGCGGAGGTTTTAGCGGTGGTGGCGGCGGCGGTGGGGGTGCCCACGGTGGCGGCGGTGGTGGAGGTGGTGGCGGCCACAAATAAGCGCTGAATCCGCTCTGCTTGTGTTCTCTGCAACAAGCCCTGTGTCGCACTGGATCTGCGGCATGGGGCTTTTTCTTTAAACGCTGGGAGAAAGCAGACTGGCGCTTACGAGAAGGACTCCATTCTTCCTGAGACCCCGGTAACTTCAGGGCGCGACTGCACGATTCTCGCGTTGGCCGATAGCAATGTGTATTAGCTTGCGAGGGCTGTTTCAGAGGCTTCGTCGGTGAAGCTGGCAATGAACTGTGCTGCGGGTACGGGACGGCCAAGCAGATAACCCTGCAGAGAAGTGCAGCCCATGCGGGTGAGGAACTCCTGCTGCTCGGTGGTCTCAACGCCTTCAGCCACGATCTCGAGGTTGAGCGTGCGGCCCAGCGCAACGATGGCGGCAATGATGGCGGCGTCTTCCTTATCGTGCACGAGATCGTTCACGAAGCCACGGTCGATCTTGAGCTCTCGTGCGGGCAGGCGCTTGAGATAAAGCAGGCTGGAGTAGCCGGTGCCGAAGTCGTCAATGGAGATGTGAACGCCCATATCGGTGAGCTGGCGGAGGATTGCCATGCTGGACTCGACATCGCGCATTGCGGTCGTCTCAGTCACCTCGAGGGTGAGTGCGCCGGGCTCGAGTGTGTGCCGCTCAAGAGTTTTTCTCACAATTTCGGCCAGGCGGGGATGGTTGAACTGCATGGCGGACAGGTTCACAGCCACGGTCAAATTGGGGTAGCCCAGACTGTGCCACTCGCTCATCTGGCGGCAGGCTTCATCGAGTACCCAGTTGCCGATGGGAATAATGAGATCAGTTTTTTCTGCGAGCGGAATGAACTGGTCGGGCGGTATGAGGCCGCGCGAGGGATGCTTCCAGCGCAGCAGAGCCTCAGCACCCACGGTGTCGCCGGAACGAGCGTCGATTTTGGGTTGGTAAAAGAGCATCAGCTCGCCATGTTCCTGCGCCTGGCGAAGATCGTGCAGAAGCGTGAGCTGCTCCTGCACGTCCTCGCTCATGGAAGAATCAAAGAAGCAGTAGCCGTCGCGGCCAAGCGACTTGGCGTGATGCATAGCTGCTTCAGCGTTCTTGAGCATCTGATGCCGCTCGTGAATCTTGTGATCAAAGAGAGCAATACCCACGCTTGCAGTTACACGGCACTCATGGCCTGAGACCATAAGCGGCTCACGGAGCACTGCTATAAGGTTCTCCGCGAAGCGGGCTGCTTCGGCCGGGCCGTTTGCGCTGTTGAGCAGAACGAATTCATCGCCACTCATGCGGGCCAGCATGTTATGTGCGTCGGCGATTGACTGAATGCGGGTAGCGACTTCAACGAGCAGCCTATCACCGATGGGACGGCCGAAGGCGTCGTTGATCTGCCTGAAGGCATCGAGGTCAATGAAGAAAACGGCAAAGCTGCCGTGTTCGTTACGCGCACGCTGAAGCTCACGTTCGAGGTGGTCATCGAGCAGCGTACGGTTGGGCAGCTTGGTAAGGCTGTCGTGCAGAGCGAGGAACTCGAGTTCCTTATTTGCAGTGGCCAAACATGAGGCCAGTATCGCAGTACGCATCTCAAGCCGCCGGTCGAGCACCGAGATGATGAGCGCAATGGAGAGTACTGCGAGAGCAAAGAGAATGATCAGCGGGGCCAGCCATTCGCCGGTGATGCCGGTGCCGGTCATGTCGCATGTGCTGTTTGCCGGGAACTGCGCTGCTGCCATTCCGGTGTAGTGCATGCCGGCGATGGCGATGCCCATGACCACGGCAGCGCCCACGCGCAGCCAGCGGACATTAACCGTGCGGCTGCGGAGGCGGAAGGTGATCCACAGCGCTGCGCCGGAGGCCGCGAAGGCTATGACGCAGGAAAGGATGAAGAGAGAGGGAATGTAGTGGATGGGCGGCATCATCCGCATGGCGGCCATGCCGGTGTAATGCATGCTGCAGACGCCGGCACCCATGACCAATGCGCCGATGCAGAGCCGCAGCCACGAAAGATCTTTCTGACAGACCATCCAGAGCGCAAATGCCGAGGAGAAGATGGCGATGAGCAGGGAAAGAAGGGTAATGGCCGGGTCGTAGCTCATGGGGATGGGCAGCGAGAAGGCCAGCATGCCAATGAAGTGCATGGACCAGATGCCAATGCCCATGGCAACCGAGCCGCCGGTGAGCCACCACCGTGCGACACTGCCGCGGGTTGCGGATACACGGCTGGCCATGTCGAGCGCCGTGTAAGAGGCAAACATTGCGACAAGAAGCGATGCAATTACCAGCCAGGGGTTGTAAGTGCCCGACATCACGATGGTCAGACTCGTCTCCGTTGAAGGTAGTCCGGTCGCGCCACAAGAGCGAGCGTAAACGCTTTCATGGATCGCTAATTCAGTTATCGTTCAAGATGAGAAATTTCCCAAGACACTTGGGTTGCACACGTGGGTATCGAAGTGAGGTTGGCGATCACACCTTGGTGGGATTGGAAATGCATGGAAACGATTTCAGCGGCTGGAAAGGAAGCGAATCAGCAGGTGAGCGCGATCGTTCGGGTTCGAGGGGTCTCGAATAGAGCCAGTGTATTATTCTCTTGCCGAGTCATTGGAATAAACGATATATGGGCTTGGAGGATGACTTATGGACGCAGGTGATGTCCCACCCGGATTTTCGGGGCTGCATTATGGTGAGGCGCTGGGGCAGTCTGTCGCGTTTTGTCTCCGTCACGATGTCAATGGTCACACAATCAATATCGCTGCCGATCACCGCGGCGTTGCGCTAAAGGTGCAGGAATGCGAATTTCGCGCCATCGTGGAGTTTAAGAAGAGCTTCTTCAGCTTTGGGGAGTATGCGAAGCCGGGCAGATGGTGCGTCGGGTTTGTGCAGAACCTGACTGAAGGGGCCATCATCTTCCATTACAAGACTAATCAGGCGGATGATACGGGTGTGTTCGCGTCGATTGCGCCGCGCCAACTGCCCTGCAAGGACTCCGGCTCAGCCGGAACCTGGTATGACCCTTCTCCATTCAGCGTGAAGAGGTTCGGCGAAAAGGAGGAGTTCCCCGAAATGATCGAGCCTGCGTTGCCTGCCACGCACCCAGCGCTGACCAACTCGCTGGTTCGCTACGTGAAGATGGGTGACGCGCCCGGCACCGGGAACCTGCCACTGACCATGCCTTGCCAGTCTTCGCGCGATGTGCGCGCCGCAGCAGCAAACCAATACACGATCGGCTGGGTTGACCCGCTGAACCCGAATCCGAATGCCCAAGGGATTCGGCCACTGTTTCGGATCGAAGGGTCGTTATCATTCAAGACCTGTCTGGCGATGAGCCCGGAACCGAATCCGTCGTGGCAGGCCGTGAAGGTAACGACGCTGTTCGAATACCTGTACTACGTCGACTGGACGGTTCATTACGCGATGAATGTCAACGGACGCACTGTGACAGCACGCCACGCCTTCGCTGAGGTAACCGCCGAGGGGTTGTGGGAGAAGGGGATGACGAAACCGATCGTCACAGCGCCCGACGCCAATGAATCGGTCTGCGTGCGGTTCATCTAGCAATATCATCGCTACTTCGGTTTACATCAACCGGCGGCGGACTAAATCGAGCGCCGCCTGTGCGGCCCATTCACGGACGCGCTGGCGGTCGCCGCGGAAGGTGCGTTCGAGAGTGTCGGTCTTATTGGCGTCGGAGACGGCGATGTGGACCAAACCTACAGGCTTGGTTTCTGTCGCGCCGGTGGGGCCGGCAATCCCGGTAATGCCCAAGCCGATGGTGGCTCCGGTGCGGATGCGGATGCCGTTGGCGAGCGCCTTGGCCACTTCTTCACTTACGGCGCCGTGCTGGGCGATGAGATCGAGTGAGACTCCGGCGAATGCCAGTTTAAGCGCGTCAGAATAAACGACGGCTCCGCCGATGAAGGAACGCGAGCTGCCGGGTACGGATGTGATGCGCTGCGCGATGAGGCCGCCCGTGCAGCTTTCTGCAACGGCGAGCGTAGCCTGGCGCAGGCCAAGGTAGTAGAGGACTATTTGTTCCAGTGACTCGCCTTCAGAAGAGTAGATCCACTCGTCGAGCGCTTCTTCCAGCTTGCCTGCGAGCTCGTCGACGCGCTGCTGCGCAGCCTCCATGGTGGGCTTGGCGCAGATGAGCGTGAGCTGGATGTCGCCGGTATGGGCGAGGATGGTGGTCTCGACGTCGGGATACGTGGTGTAGATGGGCGCGATGAGCTTGTCGGCCTGCGACTCGGCGATCATGGCGGCCTTCAGTGTGCGCTTGGCGATGGCGCGCGGCGGGACCATTTCGCGCAGGCGCGGCATGCACTCCGTGTCCCAGAGGGCCTTGCACTCGTGCGGCGGGCCAGGGACGAGGATGATGAGCTTGCGGTAGCCCTCGAATGTAGTGTCGAGAAACTGGCCCGGCGCGCTGCCGTTAGCGTTGGGCAGCAAGGTTGCGCCTTCGAGGATGTCGGCCTGCTTGAGGTTGTTGGGCGGCATGGAGATGCGCCAGGAGGCGGCACGCGAGTGGAGCGCAGCGACCTGGGTGGCGTCGCGCCGCAGGGTAATGCCGAGCGCGTCGGCGACAGCCTCACGGGTGAGGTCATCTTCAGTAGGGCCGAGACCGCCCATGAGGATAAGCACATCGACGCGGGCAAGCGCGGTGCGGATGGCGTTGACGAGGTCCTTGCGGCGGTCGCCCACGACGCCTTTGAAAGCGAGAGCGACGCCGATGTCGTTTAACTTCTCAGTGATGTAGAGCGAATTGGTGTCAGTGCGATGCGGAGTGAGCATCTCAGAACCGACGGCGATGATTTCAGCTTTCATGGCGACAGGGATCAGGCGTCACAAAGATCAGAGGTCAGTTGACGGCTGACTTTTCTAGATTACAGGGTGCTGTGCGGTGAGGTCATGCCTTGTGCGGCGCGAAGTTGTGAACTGCGCCGTAGATGCACTGTCACAAGCGGCGTGTCTGGTATCGCGCGCTGGACTCTATCTGCGGCTCGTTGGGGCGCGGGAAACTATGGAGCGCGTAGCCGGACCAGAGAACCGAGTTATCCGGCAGACTCCATGTCATCACAAGTTATTTTGATAAAGATAAAATTGGGCCGCTAATTAAGGGGCGATTTTTGGCTTCATCAAAGGCCAGCAGATCGCGGCCGGCCGGACGCAAAAAGCTCTATCTTGCTCATGCAAAATGGGCTTATGACGTGGGTCGATTTCGTCAGGCTGTTTCGAATGTTATTTGGAAGACGGCAGCCTGATCCGGATCGAATTGAAGAGCTGGGGCTTTTCGCGGTGAAGATCAGCCAGGTGCTGGCATTGCGGCCGGACTTTTTAGAGGAAGCAAAATGCCGCACGTTGGCGGGGCTTTACAGCAGGCAGCGGCCGGTGCAGCGGGAGCAGCTCGACCGGCTGCTGGATGGTGTGGGCGGGGCCCGGTTTCTGGCGAGCTTCGACCGGTTTGACCGCGTTCCGCTGGCTGTAGCCTCTGTGGGGCAGGTGCATCGTGCACGGCTGCGCAGCGGCGAAGAAGTTGCGGTAAAGCTGGTGAAGCAGGATGACCGCAACGCCTTCGAGCGGGATATTGCACGGGCGCGGCTGATCCTGAATGTTGCGCATGTTCTTTATCCGCGGCTGCGCGGAGTGGCAAATCCTCTTTCGCTCATCAACCAGCTCAGTGCGCTCACGCTGAACGAGCTCGATTTACGCAATGAGGCGCGTGGGCACGATTTGCTGGAGAGCGTCTATCGTACGCGGCGCAATGAGTTCGACCTGAGCCGGCTGCGCTTTGCGTGCATTCATCGTGAGCTGAGCGGAGAGCGGGTCCTGGTTAAGGATTTCGTTCCGGGCCGCAGCTTTGACGAACTGATGAACGCGGGGCAACTCACCTACCAGTCGCTTCTTGATCTGTTTCACATCCATGGCTTCTACATGTTTGTGGAGGGGACATTTCATGGAGATCTGCATCCGGGGAACGTGATACGGAGAGGCAATGCGCTCTATTTCATCGATACCGGGTTCATTGGCAGAGTGAGCGAGCGTATTCGCGTGAACCTCTTCCGCTTTTTTGACAGCCTGAGCAGCTACGACTACGGCGCTTCTGCCATGCATCTGCATGCGATGTCGTCAGCGGCGCTTGGCAGCGGGGAGTATGCCGCCTTCGAGCGGAAGTTTCTTGCGCTGTATGCGGATTTTCGCGAGAGGCCGGTGGGGGATGTGAGCCTGACGAAAAAGATGATGGAGACGATCCGGCTGGGCGTGCTCTCAGGCATGGAGTTCGAAGAGGGCATGTTCGACATTGTGAAGAGCCTCATGTACATGGACGGCATGGTGCTGAGGGTGCATCCGCGGGCGGTGCTGCTCAAGGACCTTCGTCCGTTTATTGAGGAGTTCAAGGCACAGGTGGCATGAAGAAGAAGAAGATTGTGATTGTGGGTGCGGGACCTGGCGGGTTGACCAGCGCAATGATCCTGGCGCGGCGTGGTTTCGATGTTGAATTGATCGAGAAGAATACCGTGGTGGGAGGGCGCAGCGCAGCGCTCGCGTTCGATGGGTTTACGTTCGATACCGGACCGACTTTTCTGATGATGAAGTTCGTGCTCGACGAGATGTTTGCCGAGGCGGGTGAAGATATTGGCGACCACCTCGAAGCGCCGCGGTTGGACCCAATGTACAGGCTGGTGTTTGCAGATCGGGCCATCGACATGACAAGCGATCACGCAGCGATGAAACGCGAGATTGCGCGGCTGTTTCCGTCGAGCGCAGCCGATCTGGACAAGTTTTTGAAGCGGGAGGGCGAGCGATTCGAAAAGGTCTTTCCGTGTCTGCAGAAGGATTACAGCTCATTCAAGGAGTTCTTTAATCCCATTTTTTTGCGCGCCATTCCTTACATCCCAATCGGAAGGTCGATCTTCGACTATCTGGGAAACTACTTTGGCGAAGAGAAGCTGCGGTTGTGCTTTACGTTTCAGTCGAAGTATCTGGGCATGTCGCCGTGGGAGTGTCCGGGGTTCTTCAGCATATTGCCGTATGTGGAGCACAGGTTCGGTGTGTATCACGTACAGGGCGGGCTCTCGCGCATCTCGGAGGCGATGGCACAGATCGCAGAGAAGAATGGAGCGCGCATCCGGCTGGGTGCAGGCGTGGCGCAGGTGATTGTGGAGAAGGGAACAGCGCGTGGAGTAGTGCTCGAGAGCGGCGAACGGATTATGGCCGACGAAGTGGTGCTGAACGCCGACTTTGCCGATGCCATGAACCGGCTGATTGCGCCGGGAGTTCTGAAGAAGTATGCGCCGGAACGGCTGGCGCGCAAGGAATACTCATGTTCGACGTTCATGCTTTATCTGGGCGTGGACAAGGTGTATGACGAGCTGCCGCATCACACCATCTTTTTTGCGCAGGATTACCGTGCATGCATTGAGTCGATCTTCAATACGAAGGAGCTGACGGGTGATGTTTCGTTTTACATTCGCAATTCGGCGGTGACTGATCCGCATGTCGCGCCGAAGGGGCATTCGGGGTTGTATGTGCTGGTGCCGGTTCCGAATCAGAAGTCAGGAATCGACTGGGAGAAGGAGAAGGGCACGTTTCGCAAGCTGATTCTCAAAAAGATTGCGGAACGTTCTCCATTGCATGACATTGAGCAGCACATCGTTGCGGAACGGATGATTACGCCGCACGACTGGCAGAAGTCGAATATCTATCTGGGTGCGACCTTCAACCTGGCGCACACGATGACACAGATGCTTTACTTCAGGCCGCATAACCGGTTTGAGGAGATCGAAAACATGTATCTGGTGGGCGGCGGAACGCATCCCGGAAGCGGGCTGCCGACGATCTACGAGTCAGCGCGCATTGCGTCGAATCTTATCTCGCGCAAGTATGGAGTGGCGTATCGCGAACCGAGCAAGCTGAGCGAGAAACTCGCTGCACGGCCGCCGTCGGGGCGCAGTACGGAACTGGTTCCGGGCCGGGTTTAGCGAAACGGTTGCTTTTCCGGAGTGGGAAGTCTATCATTTTTACATGATGTTGACCGCCTGTTGTCGCTGCTGCTTCCCCGATTGCGCGCACAGGTAACGTGGGTCTGACAAGCTTAAGCAACAAACCACGATTTCCGAATGCCCGCGCAACAGCCTTGTGGCGCGGGCATTCTGTTTCTACAGGGCAAAAGGAAAAGTATGAGTGAAGCTGCCGTTGTGAAAGAGACCAAGGCCCAGCGCATGGAGCGCCTGAAGCGGGAGAAGAATCCGTGGGAGGCCTTTGACGAAGTGCGGGCATTTGCGCATGCGGGCCGTTCGAGCGTGGTGCCTGAGTGGGCCGGAGCCTACTTCAAGTGGTGGGGCGTGTACACGCAGGGCGATGGCATTGGCGCGACCGGTGGCAAGGGCGGCGAAGGACTGGCCAGCGAGTTTTTCATGATGCGCATCGGCATACCGAACGGGATTGTTTCGGCGCACCAGTTGAGGATCATCGGGCAGATCACGCAGAAGTATGCACGGAATCTGGCAGACATAACGACGCGGCAGAATATTCAACTGCACTGGCTGACGATCGAGTCGTTGCCCGAGGTGGTGGATGCGCTCGATGCCATCGGGCTTTCACCGAAGGGAGCTTGCGGCGATGTGGTGCGCAATGTGACGGGGTGTCCGCTGGCGGGCGTGGCGCACGACGAACTGATTGATGCGTCGCCGATAGCAAAGGGAATTGCGAAGCTGCTGACGGCGAATCCGGCTTTTGTCAATCTGCCGCGGAAGTTCAAGATTTCTGCTTCAGGCTGTTCTTCGTGGTGCAACTATCCCGAGGTGAACGACGTTGCGCTGACAGCGGTGAAGCGCGGTGACGAGATAGGCTATGCACTGCGTGTGGGCGGAGGCCTCTCCAAAGAGCCGCACCTGGCGGTGAAGCTCGACGCCTTTGTAAAGCCGGACCAAGCCATTGAAGTGGCGCGTGTGGTAGCGGAGATCTTCCGCGATCAACAGGGGTTGCGCGAGAGCCGCGAAAGAGCGCGCCTTAAATACCTGTTCATGAATGAGGGCTGGACGCCGGAGAGATTCCTTGACGAGTTGAACAGCCGGCTTGGCTATAAGCTCGATCCCGGAGTGCCGGAGGATGTGCCGGATGAGATTTTGCGCGATCACGTTGGCATTCATCCGCAGAAACAGCCGGGACTGTACTATGTGGGCGCCTCGGTGCTGCGCGGCCGCGTGACGGGTGAGCAGCTCGTGGCAGTAGCAGAGCTGGCTGAAAAGTATGGCAGCGGATCTGTGCGCTGCACGATCTCGCAGAATCTGGTCATTGTGGATGTGCCCAAAGAAAAGACCGCAGAGTTGGTACGCGAACTCGGGCAGATTGGTTTGCACGTGGAAGGCTCGATGTTCTGGCGCGGAGCGGTTGCGTGTACGGGCACGGAGTTCTGTAAGCTGGCGATCTCAGAGACCAAGGGCTTTACGCGCTGGCTGGTGGAAGAGCTCGAAGACCGGCTGCCGGGGTTTGATCAGCAGCTTAAGCTGCATGTGACAGGTTGTCCGAATGGCTGCGGCCAGCACTGGATTGCCGACATTGGCCTGGAAGGCAAGAAGATCAAGCACGAAGGCAAGCTGACCGACGCTTACTACTTCTGCCTGGGTGGCGCAGTGGGCCAGCATGCGGGCGTTGCGCGGCCGGTGGGTTTCCGCTGCCCGGCCCCGCAGGTGCCTGAGGCGATTGAGAGGCTGCTGCGGCAATATCTGGCGGGTCGCGTGGAAAATGAAAGTCTGCGCGGATGGTTTGCGCGGCACTCGAATGACGAGCTGCGAGCGCAGCTTGCCGGAGAGGTGCTTGAGGCAGTGGAGCGGGATAAGCCGACGGCTCCGGTGCCGCATGGAGTGGCGGAGTAATCGCTTGTGATTTACCGGGCATCCATGATCGGGGGATAACTATGAGTTTGCTGCCGATTTTTTTGAAGCTCGATGGCCGGCGCGGCCTGCTGGTTGGCGCCGGAGCCGTTGCGCTTGAGAAGATCGGCTCGCTGCTCAAGACCGGCGTGGTGCTGCGCGTAGTTGCGCCTGAGGCGAGGGCGGAGATTCGCGCACTGGCGAGCGAAGGCAGGCTCGAGTTCATTGAAAAGGCTTTTGAGCCTGGCGATCTCGATGGGCAGTTCGTGGTAATTACGGCGACGGATGTGCCTGCGGTGAATGAAGCGGTGTATCGCGCGGCGGTGGAGCGCGGGATTCCGTGCAACAGCGTGGATGATATTCCCAACTGCGATTTCTACTTTGGCTCGGTAGTGAGCCGCGGCGATCTGCAGATTGCAATTTCGACGGCAGGCGAGAGTCCGGCGCTGGCGCAGCGGTTGCGACGAGAGATCGACGAGCAACTGCCGCAGGATCTGGGCGCGTGGCTGGCACAGATTGGCGTGTTGCGGCGCGAGGTGCTGGAGACGCATGAGCGCGGCGAGGCGCGCAGGCTGCTGCTGCATGAGCTGGCGCAGAGACAGATTTGCGAGTCGCCGCTTTGTGCGGCGCGGAATCTGGCTTGTAAGGGCAGACAAGCTGCCGCAGCGGGAAAGGTCTACCTCGTGGGCGCAGGGCCGGGCGATCCTGAGTTGCTGACAGTGAAGGCGGTGCGGTTGATAGAGAGCGCGCAGGTTATTCTGCATGACGATCTGGTGCCGCAGGCGATCCTGGATCTGGCCGCTCAAGGTGCCGAGATCGAGAACGTGGGCAAGCGCTGCGGCAACAAGTCGATCAGCCAGGAAGAGATCAATGCGCTGATGGTAGAGCGAGCGCTGGCTGGACGAAGCGTGGTGCGGCTCAAGAGCGGCGATCCGCTGCTGTTTGGACGCGCGGCCGAGGAGATGTCGGCGCTGGCGCAGGCTGGAGTACCGTGCGAAGTGGTGCCTGGAGTTTCGGCGGGGTTTGCAGCGGCGGCTGCGATTGGCTGCTCGCTGACGGACCGCAACTGGGCATCGAATGTGATTTTCTCTACCGGGCATCACGCGCAGTCGCATAACCATGCGCCGCTGCCTGAACTGGAAGATGCGACCCGCGTAGTCTATATGCCGGGGCGCGACATGACTCTGCTGGCCGCAGAGTGGATGGCCAACGGCCTGCCTGCAGATCTGCCGTGCGCAGTGGTTTCGCATGCTGCGCAACCGCAGCAAAGTGTGATCCTCACGACGCTGGGTGAACTGGGCACGGCTGCGGCTGCGGCGCAGGCGCCAAGCCTGCTGGTTGCAGGATGGACGGTACGGGCGCGAACTGAGGCTGCCCCGCAGACCGGCCATTTCATCGCCACAGAACTCTAAGGCAGCTCTCCAATTCCCATACAGTTTGGATGGACGTGCGTGGTGCCGTTTTCTTAAAGGAATCGACACTGCAGTGCGGACGCCTCACCACCCCGTCAACCGGAGTACCAGTCCGGTTGTTAATTTCTGTGCATAAATCTGCTAATGAATGACAAAAAGTTCATGCACATTCAATGGCTTTTAATGAAGGCGTAAATTAACTGTCACACTTCGTTCTTAGATTCAAGGTGTCCGACCCGTTCCCCCCAAGTCAGTCCATTGATTCCCTGTGAGGTTAATAGTGATGCGTAACAGAATGGAAGTGTGGCATAAAGCCGCGCTCGTATTCGTGTGCCTGATGGTGTCGATTCAAGGCATGAGCCGCCTGTACGGCCAAAGTAATACAGGTGTCATACAAGGGATGGTCGTCGATCCGAGCGGTCAGGCCATCAAGGGTGCGACAGTTGCAGTCGCCAATGCCGCGCAGGTTGTCCGCACCGCGGTGACGGGCACCGATGGAAGCTATACCGTTACAGGGGTTCCGACTGGGACCTACAGCGTCCAGGTGACAGCGACTGGCTTCGCAGCGCAGGATCGGCATGACGTGGCTGTAACGGCCGGTTCAACTGTGAAGGCTCCATTCACATTGGCGCTGGCGTCGGTTTCAGAAGAGGTGACAGTCGAGGCCGAAGCCGATACCTCCATCGCCGAGCAGCTTTCCCCGGTGAAGTCGCTGCTCGATGCTGCTTCAGCGCGTACCGAAATTACCAGCGGCTACATCAATGAGTTCACGCCTTCCGTGACCGATTTTGCCGATATCGTTCAGGCTGCACCGGGCACTGTCAGCTATAGCGAGAACGGAGTCGGACTGGGGCAGGCAAAGATCTACTTTCGCGGCTTCGTCGATGATGACTATACGATGACCTGGGACGGCGTTCCCTTTGAGGACGCCAACGACCCCAGCCATCACTCATGGGCTTACGTTCCCGCTCCCGCTATCGGCTACGTTGATTTCGACCGCAGCCCCGGGACGGCCTCCGATTTTGGGCCCTCCAACTATGGCGGATCAATTCACATGTTTTCGCCACACCTGCCTGACACCTCGTCGATGCGGCTGTCAGAGTCGCGTGGCTCGTTCAACACAAACCAGATCCTCGGCGAATACTATTCGGGACTTTTTGGCGGCAGCGATCCCAGGGCCAACTTCTGGTTCGAAGGCCATCACATGAACTCCGACGGCTATCAGACCGACAACTTCCAGCAGCGTACTGCCGGAACTGCGAAGTTCACCTACAAGTTTTCCGACAAGACTGATGTTGCAGTTATCGGAACGGTGGTTCTGGTGGACAGCAACACACCGGACAGCGATCCCACCCGCGCTCAGCTTGCGCAATACGGCGATAACTTCCTGCTTCAGTCAAACCAGTTCAATTCCGACGGAAGTTACAACGCGCTGTTCTATCGCTACTACACATATCACGTTCCAACGAACTTCGAAGTCGTTACCCTCAACAGCGATCTTGGCCATTCGTGGCATTTCGAGCTCAAGCCCTACACCTATTCGTACTCGAACCACCAGCACCTGCAGAAAGACCAGAGCAGCTCATTCGCTACGGTGAGCTCGAAGAGCGCGATCAACAAGATGAACCAGTACAATCGCGTCGGCAATATCGCCAACTTAAGCGCGGCTTCCCGGTATGGCGTGTTCCGCACAGGCCTGTGGTATGAGTACACCCCGACCAATCGTTACCAGGTCAAGAGCGATCCGCGTACTTGGGTGGATGTTGCGGGAGTCGCCGGGGTCAACTTCCACGAGAATTTCGACATCACCTCAGTGCAGCCTTATGTGGAGTACCAGCTTGTCTCGATTCCGCGCTGGACAATTACCGCAGGTATTAAAGACGCCTACTACAACATGTGGCTGAAACAGTATGCCGACAACGGCAAGAAAGTGGGCGGCTTGAACGGCCTGCCATTCACCGTGCACGACGCAGGATACAACAGCTGGCTGCCTTCGTTCGAGGCGAACTACCGCATCCGCAGCAACTGGTCAGCGTATGGACAGTACGGACGGGGCAGCATCATTCCATTCAGCAGTGTCTTTGACGTGACTGGCGCGCAGGTGGCGGTAACCCCTCCGCCCACAGTGGCTACCACCTACCAGGGCGGCACTGTTCTGAAGTTCAATCGCTTCAGCATGGATGCCGACGGGTATCACATCCACTTTGTCAATCAGTATTCGAGTTACACGCCCAAAACCGGCCCAAACGCGGACTTTACTTACTACTACGCCACTCCGCCATCAGACACCAACGGCTTCGAAGCTGAAGGCAATGTCGCCTTCGGCGCCGGCCTCAGTCTTTTCATCAACGGCACACTCGGCGAGGCAAAGTACGAAGCAGCTGCAGCTAAGGCAGCTACCGATACTGCTCCGGCTTCTCCTGCGAGCCCTGTAGCCTGGGTAGCCCTGGCACCGCATGACACAGAGAGCCTTGGCCTGACCTATCAGAGCAGGGGGTGGGACCTTGGCTTCTTCAACAAGCGCGTAGGCTCGCGTTGGGAAGACGATGGCGCGAACCACCAGAATGTCCCGCTCAATCCTTTCTGGATGAACAATCTCTTCTTCAACTACACTCTGCGCAACGGATCGCGCTTTGATAACTCGAAGATCAAGTTCAGCGTTAACAATCTCTTCGACAACCACGACATCACCGATGTTTCCCCGGTGAACTCGACCACTGGTTCGCTGGTGCAATATCTTCCAGACCCCGGTGACAACATTCAGTTGCTTCCAGGCCGCAGCTTCATGGTCACCTTCCAGCTTGGCTTCTCGCCCAAAGAGCGATAGGGCTGGGCAATTACACGTTGAAATGAAGCAACACGACGAGCCTTCCGGATGCGCGCCGCTGGCGACTTCCGGAAGGCTTTTGTTTGAATGAAGGAAGTTAATAGTGTGCCGGCAAATGAAGCGCTGAAGGCTGCACCGTCTGCATGAAGCGGGAGTTGGTGCCGTTGCAGGTGGCATCTATCCCTTGCTGGTTGCCATGACGGTCACATTTTGCGCTTTCTGTGCATTGCTGTTAGGCCTGAGGCAAAGCTAGAGCTCGACAGGCGTTGGAAAGACTGAAGGCTGGCCGGTATACCCAAGGTCATCTGGCGGGGAGGCCTGAAACTGTTAACCTAAATATATGAAGTTCGGCGTTTTGGTGTTTCCCGGTTCGAACTGCGATCACGATACTTATAACGTGATTGCCGAAGTTGCCCACCAGCCGGTGACCTTTCTCTGGCATGACTCGGAAGACCTGCAGGGCGTGGATGCGGTGCTGGTTCCGGGTGGCTTTGCCTACGGCGATTATCTGCGTACAGGTGCAATTGCGCGCTTCTCTCCGGTGATGCAATCCGTCAAAAAGTTTGCGGCTGGCGGAGGGTTGGTGATGGGCATCTGCAACGGGTTTCAGATCCTGACCGAATCAGGGCTGCTGCCAGGCGCTTTGATGCGCAATGCGGGGCTCAAGTACATCTGCAAACAGATTCATCTGCGTACGGAAACTGCCAACAGCCCGTTTACCGGGCTGCTGCGTAAGGGCGAGGTACTGCAGATGCCGATCGGGCACATGGAAGGGAACTACTTCTGCGAGCCGGCGGAGCTAGGGCGGCTGGAGGCGGAGGACCGCATTGCGTTCCGCTACTGCACGCCGGCCGGAGAGATTACTCGAGAGGCGAATCCGAACGGATCGTTGAGTAATATCGCTGGAATCCTGAATGAGGGGCGGAACGTGCTGGGCATGATGCCGCACCCTGACCGGTCAAGCGAGCAGTTGCTGGGCTCTGCGGATGGATGGAAGATTTTTGCCTCGTTGGTTGAAGCACTGGCCACGCACTAAAGCTGCGGCATGGCTCACAGCTTGAAGCTATGATCGATATTCACAATCACATGCTCTATGGCGTGGACGACGGGGCGCCCGATCTTGAGACCTCGCTGGCTATGGGGCATGAGGCGGCAAACGAAGGCATTACCCATATTGTCTGCTCGCCGCATGCGAATGATCGGTATGTGTACAATCATGAATTGATTGAAGAGCGGCTGGCAGAGCTCCGTGAACGACTGGACGGCGTGATCGAGCTGAGCCTTGGCTGCGACTTTCACATGTCAGCTGGCAATATTTTTGCAGCACTCGAGAACCCCATGAGTTACTCGATCAACGGCAAGGGCTACCTGCTGATTGAGTTCCCGGGCATGGCAATTCCGCCGCAGATGTCGGATGCAATCTTCAAGCTCCAGTCTGCGGGTTATACGCTGATTGTGACGCATCCAGAGCGGTACGAAGCGGTGCAGGCAAAACCCGAGTTGCTGGCTGAGTGGATGCGCGCGGGCTGCCTTGTGCAGGTGACGGCGAGCGCCCTTTATGGGCGTAGCGGCAAGGTTGCCGAGGTGCTGGCGAATGAATTGCTCGACCGTGGTTGGATTCATTTTCTGGCTACCGATGCACACCGCATCGAGTGGCGTCCGCCGCATCTCAAAAAGGCCTTCAACTATGTAGCGGCGCGTGCTGGGGAAGAGGCGGCGCGGCGTTTATGCGTGACCAATCCGCGTGTTGCTGTGGAAGGCGGCATGTGGCCGGAGCAGCCTGTTCCGATGGGGTTGTGGGAGCAGGAGCCGCTGAAGTTCGATGCGCGGCGACACCGGAATAAGTCGAATAGCGGAGGGACCGATGCTCCGCCGACCGGGCTGCGCGGGCTTTGGAACCGGCTGTTTTCAGATAACTAGACGAGCCCGAGGCCGCCATCGACGACAAGGATCTGACCGGTGATGAATTGCGGGCCGGCGGCAAAAAAGAGCACAGCCTGAGCTACATCGTCCGCTGAGCCGTTACGGCTCATGGGCGTACGCACAGCAAACTGCGGGGCGCGCGCAGCCTCGGCTTCGGTGCGGTCTTCCATCTCAATCCAACCCGGGGCTACGCAGTTCACGCTCACTTCGGGCGCGAATGCCTTGGCCATGGTGCGCGTAAGCATGTGCAGAGCAGCTTTGGAACTCGAATAATGCGCGTGGCCGGCCCATGCGTGTTCGCCGCCGAGGGAGCCGATGTTGACGATGCGTCCGTGTGCAGCACGCAGGTGGGGCAGCGCTTCGCGCGCAACAAGAAAAGGGCCACGGGCGTTGGTTTCAAAGACGGCATCCCACTGGGCTAGGCTCAGACTCTCGAGCGGTGCTGTCTCAAAGACTGCCGCATTGTTGATAAGGATGTCGAGGCGGCCGAGGGCGGTGACAGCGGCGCTCACTGCGGCCTGAACGGATGGCTCGGAGCGGACGTCGCAGGGGATGGCGATGGCACGACGGCCCATGGCAGCAATCTCGCCGGGGGTATGTTCAGCCTTGTCTTTTGAGCTGTGGTAGGTGATGGCGACGTCTGCACCGGCCTGCGCAAGCGCGAGTGCGATGGCACGGCCTATGCGCCGTGCGCCGCCAGTGACGAGTGCTGCTTTTCCGCGGAGAGGTAGTTGCGGCATGTCAGCTTCGATTATCTATTGCCCGGTGGCTGACGTGCCGCGCGAAAGAGAGGCGCCCAACGCGTTATTGGTTCTGCGCTTCGTTCTGACTCTGATTCTGATGAGAGTCGGGTTTCGATTCTGACTGGGGG
>DASZXD010000253.1:0-2506 GCA_035546015.1 Occallatibacter sp. | reverse complement strand
GCGCAAGACCGCATCCTCCCACGGCCCACGCCGTGGCTTTAAGAATCTTGAACTGCGAGTAGCTGCGGGAGAACTCCGCATCCTCCAGCGCAATCAGATTGGGATAGCTGCGCTTCACCTCTCTCTTGAAAGCCGCGGCCTCATCGCGGCTGCGCAGTTTCACCGTGATGACCGAGGAGCCCTCCTTGTGAAAGAACGCGCGCGCGTCGGCCAGCGGCATGAAGACGCCTCCGTCTTCAAAACCGTTCTGCGTGCGAATCACACCGCCGATACGAAAAGTGCCGTGGCCAATCGGCACTTCACTCCCCAGCGATGTGCCGAGGAACTCCGCGGCGCGTTCGCCAACTACCACCTGCCCCGTGCGCCCGAAGTCCGAGGCACTGCCCGCAATCCAGTGCGCGTTTTGCAGGCGAGCGTCGTCGCGCGTAATGCCGAAGCAAGTGATGATGGGATGATCCGCGCTGGAAACGACCCCGAAGAGCACCGGGTCGACATGCGCAACCATCGGCCATCCGGCAAGATCGTTGGCAGCGGCAGAGGGAACATCGCTGAAGAACAGGTCGGAAACGTTGCGTTCGAAGACAATGATTTCCGCACCGCTGGAAAGGATGCCGGAAAACATTCCAATGGCGCCCTGAAGAACTGTAACCACGGTGAGCATGGCCGCAACGCTGAAGGCGATGCCCGCGACGCTGAGCAGCGTGCGGATGCGATGCCGTAGAAGATTTGTCAGTACCAGGCGGAGAAAGATCATCGTTTGCAATCGATCGGTATTGCTCCAGCACGTTCCATCACACGGTCAAATTCGGCCTTCAACTGTCCGCGGAAGCGCCGCAAAAAGGCCAGCTTTGGATTTCTGACGACAAGCTCTTCAAGTGCGGCGTCACCGCCACATATCCAGCGCGAAAGCCGGTCCACTGCGGCGGAGACACCAAGCAGCAGCGCAACATTCGGGCGTTCCAGTTCCGCATCGCGCGCAGTTGTCTTCCCTGCTTCTTCGGCGCTGTGCAGAACGTCCTTCAAATCGTCCAGCAACTGGTAGGCCATGCCCCAGCATGCGCTGGCCCGGCGCAGCAGCTGTACCTCGCGCGCCGGCGCAGCAAGCGCCATCGCAGGAAGAACGAGCGCGAGAGCAATCAAGGGGACGGTCTTCATCCGAGCGGCATGCTCCGCCGACCGGACCGTGCGCGCCGATGCATGATAGTGCAGGTCGAGACTTTGCCCTTGCAGAAGGCCACGGGCGCCAAGCTGGTCTTCCAGATAGTCGAGTGTCGCGCGCCGGCATACGGCAGGGCATGTATCCAGCGCACTCCACACCAGCGCATACGCGCGATTGATGAGCGCGAGTGCGGCAAGAATGGCTGTTGCCTCGCCATGCTGCCGATGCAGGCACGGGCCGCCGCGGCGAGTGGACGCATCATCCATGCAGGGCAGATCGTCGAAGACCAATGACGCCGTGTGAAAGTACTCGATGGCAACGGCGAGGTCCGTGGCAGGCTGAAGCGGAAGGCCGTAGCTCATGGCGAGTTCAAAGGCGATTTGCGGGCGAACCATTGACCCGCTGCTCGAAAGCAATTCGCGCACAGCGCAATCAAGCGGCGAATTCCGTTCGCTGCCCTTGATTCCCATTGCAAATGCTTGTGCCAGGTGATTGCGGACCGCCGTCACGGATGGATCCGATGGGGGAGCAGTCTTCAAAGCCAGGGATTCGGCACTCACCCTAGATGCGACATGCAGCATTCGAACTCCTTCGCGCACATTTGCAGTCTGTGTCATTCAGACGGCACTCAACCCTTTCCGGGAAGCTGAAGCGGCAGCAAACAGCATGAAGAATTGTTCATCTTGCATCTCTTGTTGAAACAACCATTCAATTGCAGCCTATTCTTGACTCACCATACGCGGGCGAGATGACTGCCAAACGACGCGCACATGACAAACGCGTCATCGGTACACCCGTATCCACGCGGGTTTTGATGACCCCAAAACGCGCACAGCCAGAACCGCACCAATGAAATACTATTCATCCCATGCGACTCCTGCTGGTTGAAGACGAACGTGATATTCAGACCTTTCTTCAGCAAGCGCTGGCGGAGGCAGGGTATCTGGTGGATCTGGCCGTAAACGGCAGGGCCGCCGAGCAGTTTGCGGCATCGCACCCGTACGACATTCTTATCGTCGACCTGGGCTTGCCTGATCAGGATGGAATCACTCTGATTCGCCGCCTGCATCAGATGGGCGTGAAGGCTCCGATCCTGATTCTCTCCGCACGGCGTTCGGTAGATGACCGCGTGCACGGCTTGGAGCACGGCGGCGATGACTACCTGACAAAGCCCTTCGCGCTGGCGGAATTGCTGGCGCGCCTGCGCAATCTGCTCAAGCGCAATGCGCCGCAAGGCAGCGAGATTACGCGCCTGCGCGTGCAGGATCTTGAGCTGGACCTGCTGCGGCGCGAAGCCATGCGGGCTGGGCGCGTACTGCAGCTCACGCAGCAGGAATTCGTATTGCT
>DASZXD010000252.1:0-12210 GCA_035546015.1 Occallatibacter sp. | reverse complement strand
CAGCGGCTGGGCGGCAATGACAATCTCAAGGTCGATGTGCGCGTGATCGCGGCCACGAATGCAGATCTTAAGAAGCAGGTGGCTAACGGTCAGTTTCGCGAAGACCTCTACTACCGGTTGGCGGTCTTCCCTATCCATCTGCCGCCGCTGCGCGACCGCATGGAAGATCTGGAAGAGTTGGCCTGCTCATTCGCGGCACGATTCATGCCGGGCGCTGTTCTCAGCCGTGGAGCAATCCAGATTCTGGCCCAGCACAGTTGGCCGGGGAACATTCGCGAGCTGCGCAACGCGATCGAACGCGCGACGATTCTTGTAGGCAACGAGCGCGAAATCAAGTCTGAACACATAATGTTGTAAAGATAAAGTTCCGAAATGGTGCGTGCGTTTCAATTTGGCACGCATCGTGCATACCTAATAGGCAAATGCTGCCTAGTTCTCATGTAGTTCCAATCAACCAGGCTCCGGCCGGTTCGCAGAAGCTGAATAGTCCGCGAATGCTGGCCGACGCCTTCTCGGAGTTCATCTCCGCCTCAGCTCTGCTGGAAGCGTCGTATCGCGACCTGCAGACGAAGGTGGCGCATCTCAGCACCGAGCTGGCCGACCGCAACGCGGCACTCACACGGAGCCTTGCGGAAAATGACCGCATGCGTGCGGCATTGCAGCAAATCATCGACTCGATGCCCTGCGGCGTACTCGTGCTGAATACGGTCGAAACGATTGTGATGATCAACCCCGAATGCCGCCGGCTGCTGGCGCTGGGATCGATTCATTTGACGACGCTGCGTGAGCTTTCTGCTGCAAGCCGTATCAATTTCGAGACCCTGGCAGCAGCCGACGATCAACGCGACGCCGAGGTTTGCCTCATAACCGATACAGGAAAGCGCTGGCTAGAGATTGGCAAGCGTGAACTTATCTGTCTGCCGCAGAAACAAGAGCCAACAACAGCTCCACTGCGCAGCATCTGGATTCTGCGCGACATTACAGCCAACAAGCAGGCCGAACAGGAGCGCGAAGCGGCGCGCCACGCGACAACACTCGCCGAGATCTCATCGATCCTGGCACACGAAATTAGAAATCCATTAGCCAGCCTCGAGCTGTTTGCCGGACTAATCGCGGATGACAGCAACGCCAATCCGGAGTGGATCGCCCATCTTCGCGCAGGCATCCGCACTCTCTCCGGCACTGTAAACAATGTTCTCAGCATGAACGGCGAAGCGACGCCAAGGTTCGTGCCGCTCGACCTGGTTGCGTGCCTACGCGCCGGTGTTGAATTTGTCCGTCCTATCGCCGAGCAGGCTAATGTGACACTCACATTCACACCCGAGGTAGAAGCACTGGCGATTCGCGGAAACGAAGATGGTATTCGCCAGATCGTCCTCAACCTCATCTGCAACGCGATCCGTCATACGCCGGCCGGCGGAAGCGTGTATGTGTCAGTACGGCTCGCCGGCAGTCGTGCCTTGGTTGCGGTGCGTGATACAGGCTGCGGCATCTCGGACGAGCAGATTGGCCGCCTCTTTGAAGCCGGATTTAGCGGAACAGGCGCGACCCCCGGCCTTGGCCTGGCGGTTTGCAAGCGGCTGATGACACAACATGGTGGCTCTATCAAAGTAACCAGCCAGCTCAATAAGGGCAGCAATTTCCAACTGGAGTTTCCCGCACTATGACGACATGCACTGAATCTTCGGTGATGGTTGTGGACGACGAGCCGGGCATTCGCACCGCCCTGCGCGCTAACTTTCTTCGTCACGGCTGGCGCGTAGAGACTGCTTCGGGCGTGCGCGAAGCTATCCGCAACCTTCAGGACCGCGAGTTCGACCTGGTGGTCACCGACATGCGCATGCCTGACGGCAGCGGCATGGAGGTAATGCGCGCCGCTCGCATTTCGTCTCCAGGCACCGCAGTCATTCTGCTCACTGCCTATGGCTCTGTGCCGGATGCAGTGAATGCCATGCGCGACGGCGCGCTCGATTATGTGACCAAGCCAATTCCCTTTGACCGGTTGCAGGCCGCAGCAACACAGGTGATGCAGCGCGCAAAGCAGGTTCCGGTTGAAAACGAGATCGTGAACGATGTAGTCGAAATGACGAACGGCACTATCGTTGGCAACTCATCTCTTTTGCAGCGCGCTCTGCAGCGTGCTCGCGCTGCAGCCGGCACCGGTGCAGATGTACTGATCGAAGCTGAGAGCGGAACCGGCAAAGAGTTGTTGGCCCGTTTTATCCACGATGCAAGCGAGCGCAGCGATAAGCCCTTCATTGCTGTCAACTGCGCGGCGGTTCCCGAAGCGCTGCTGGAAAGTGAGCTCTTCGGCCATGGCCGCGGAGCCTTCACAGGCGCGGTTGCATCGCGTCCGGGTAAGTTTGAGATGGCCAACGGTGGAACCATTCTTCTGGATGAAATTGGCGAAATGCCTCTCAACCTGCAGCCGAAGCTGCTGCGCGCGCTGCAGGAGCGGGAATTTGAGCGTCTCGGTGAAGGCCGCTCGGTGCATGTGGACATTCGCGTCGTGGCTACAACCAATGTTTCCCTCGCTGAGATGGTGGAGCGCGGACTGTTCCGCGCCGACCTTTACTATCGGCTGAATGTTATTCCGCTTTCACTCCCGGCGCTTCGCGACCGCCGCGACGATATTCCGGTCCTTGCTCGCCATTTCGCAGAACAGTTCGCGGCACAGCGCCGCATGGGGGCGCCTCGGCTGCATCCCGACTTCTTCGATCGTCTGCAATCGCACAACTGGCCAGGCAACGTGCGCGAGTTGGCCAACTTCATGCGCCGCGTAATTACATTGAGCGGCACGCTCGATATCGACGCACAATGCTTCGATGCCGAGTTTCACTCGACATCGACCACACGCAAGACTATAGCTGCGCCGGTTAAGCAGGCCCCGCCGGTTGCGCCTGCCGGCACACCCATCCGCGAGTTGGAGCGGCAGCATCTTGAAAACACGCTTGCCCTCACTTCCGGCAATCGCACACACGCGGCCGAGATGCTCGGCATCAGCCTTCGCACACTACGTAACAAAATTCGCGAATATGGGCTTCCGCCAAGGAGGTACGCATAAATGGCGACAACACCATTACTCCAGGTGCTGCAGGGATACCTGCAGGTGACAGCCGACAGACAGCAGTTGGTTACAGCCAACATGGCCAATGTGGATACGCCCGGCTATCACACAAAGGACATCAACTTTCAAACCGCGATGCAGCAAGTCATGGATCACGGGGAACTGCGGCTGCAGCCGGCGAGCATGAATATCGACAATCTTCCGGAGCGCCCCGACGGCAACAACGTGAATATCGATCGCGAAAGCATGATGATGTCGGAAACGCAGCTTCAGTATCAGATGGGCGTTCAGCTAATCAAGGAAGAGTTTCACGAACTGCTCTCAGCAATCAAGGACTAGGAGGATAACTGGTCATGGGCATCTTCGACATGATGAGCATCAGCGCATCGGCCTTGTCAGCGGAACGACAACGCGCAGAGGTGACATCGGCAAACCTCGCTAACGCTGAAACGACGCATACCGATACAGGCGGTCCTTATGTCCGCAAGGAAGTGGTCTTCAGCACGACGAACACTTCTCCGTTTCAGACCGTCTTCAATCGTCTTGGATCGTTCGGCGATGCGCCTTCGGGCTCAGTCAAGCTCACCGATGTGGTCAGCGATCCTGCTCCACCAGTAAGGAAGTACGAGCCGGGAAATCCTGACGCAGACAAGAACGGATACGTGGAGTATCCCAACATTAATCCGATTACTGAAATGGTCGACCTGATGAGTGCTACGCGCTCCTATCAGCTAAATGCTTCGGCGATCAACGCAGCCAAGCAGATGATTCAGGAATCGATTGACATTCTGAAGACCACATAGCGGAGGCATGACGATGAGTACCGTCAATCTGGGCAATATTCCTAACGTGTATGTGCCGAACACATCGTCGGCAAACCTCGGTACAGATTTCGGTGCCGATCAGGGCAGCTCAAGCTTTTCTGATGTGCTGAAAGACGCAGTCAACACTGTGAACTCGCTGCATGATAATGCCGCAACACAAGTCACCAATCTGATGCAGAACGGAAATGGCGACGTGAATCAGGTGATGATCGCGGTGGAAAAGGCCGACATCAGTTTCCAGCTAATGATGCAGGTGCGCAACAAGATTGTGAACGCCTATCAAGATATCGAAAAAATGCAGTTCTAGGGATGACATCGAATGGCCTCGTATAAAAATGCAGGCGAACAAGTAAAGCAGTTGTGGGCAAGCCGCGACGGGCGTCAGAGGACCTTCCTCCTCGGTGGCGCCGCAGCTACGGCTCTCATGCTGATTTTCTTCGTCAAGTTCATCGGCACGCCGGATTATAAGACGCTCTATACAGGTCTCGAACCTGAAGATGCGCAGTCACTCAGCGCCAAGCTGGATGCGGCGGGTATTCCGCACCAGACGAGCGCAGACGGCAAAGCCATCAGCGTTCCAGCAGACAAGCTGGATGCCGCGCGTATGCAAAGCGCGGCGGATGGTGGACCGCATAGCGGGCGAATGGGATTCGAGCTATTCGACAAGATGTCGTGGGGACAGACGGAGTTTGACGAGAAAGTTACGTATCAGCGCGCACTGGAAGGCGAGCTAGAACGCTCAATCGCGACTCTGGCCGATGTTCAAAGCGCGCGGGTTCACCTCGTCATGCCAACTGACTCTGTGTTTCTCGACCGCGAACGTGAAGCAAAGGCTTCGGTTGTTCTGAGGCTGCGCCGTGGCATGCTGCCGAAGGAAGCAGCTCTCGCCATCTCCCGGCTGGTGGCCGGCGCGGTGGACAACCTGAAGCCTGAAGATGTTTCTATCGTTGACGCGGACACCGACCGATCGCTGAACGTCAGCACAAGCGCAGCAGATGGCAGCGGTGCAGATGCCGATCTGAGCGCCCGCCTGATCAACACACTCGAGCCGATCGTTGGTACAGGTAAGATTCGCGCAAGCGTTAACGTCGATTACGACCAGGGCTCTACGGATGAGAACCAGGAAAAGTACGATCCTACGGTGAGCGCTGTGCTGAGCGACCAAAAGTCTGAAGATGTCTCTGGCGGAAGCGCCGTTCCGGCAGGCGTTCCGGGAACATCGAGCAACATCCCGAAGACAAAGCCGCAGCCGCCGGCAAATCCACCACTCACACAGAGTTCGAAAACTGAGACTGCGCAGTACGGCGTTAACAAAACCATGATTCACACCATCACTCCAGCCGGCCGGATCCAGCGAATCACCGCCGCTGTTGTTGTGGACGATGAAATCGTAAAAACCGTGCAGAAAGGCAAAACGATTTTCACACGGAAGAAGAGATCGACTGAAGAGCTGAACCAGATCAAGCGACTTGCCGAAGCTGCCATCGGCTTCGATGAAAAGCGCGGCGACAGCATTAGCGTTGAAGACCTTCCCTTTGATGCCGACTCAGCTCAACTGGACATGCCTGCTGTTGGATGGACTTCACAAGTGCAGAAGACCGTCACGGATTTCTCGCCACTGCTGCGACCATTGTCTTTGCTGGTGCTGTTCATACTTGCTTATATGTTTGTGATTCGGCCTGTCCAGAAGCACGTATTCGCGGCGACGCCTGCGCCTATCGGTGTCGAGCCGCAGCTGCAAACTACGCGAATGGAAGCACTGCCTGACACGACGAATGAACCTCGCTTAGAAGTATCGCGAGCGACCCAACTCAGGGAACAGACCGCTGAGATGATCCGACAGAAGCCGTTGCATACAGCCCGCGCAGTGCAGGCCTGGCTGCATGAGGAGCCCTCATGAGCATGATCGAGGAACGAATAGTACTCAGTGGGGCGCGCAAGGCGGCCATCCTTCTCTCAGTACTTGGAGAGGATGCGGCTGCACCCATCCTTCGCAATCTACCCGAAGACGATCTGGAGCGGATCACGGAAGAAGTGCTCAACATGGGCCAGATTCCAACGGATGTGACACTGCAAGTGCTTGAAGAATACCAGGAGATGATGTCTGCACAGGAATGTGCTGCCTCGGGCGGACAGGAAGTTGCGGTGCGATTGCTGGTTAAAGCCTTTGGCGAAAGTGGCGCGCGCAACATGGTTGACCGACTCTCACAGTCGGACGAAACGAAGTCATTGCGGCTGGATACCCTCAGGAAGGCTGATCCGCAACAACTGGCACGCTTCCTCGTAGGAGAAAATTCGCAGACCAAGGCACTGGTACTCGGTCATCTGGACGCCAAACAGGCTTCAGCATTGCTGATGAAACTGGAGCCAGAAGCGCGCGCGGACTGCGTGAGGCGGCTTGCAAATCTAGGTAATTTTTCTCCAGAGATAGCCTCAAAGGTTTCCATGGTGCTCAATCGACGGCTGCGGTCCGTCGGCGATCAGACGAGGAAATCGGGAAATGGATTCCGTAACATCGCCGAGTTGATGAACCGTCTGGATCCCGTAACATCGCGCGAGATTCTCGAGAATATCGAGCGCGAAGAACCCAAACTGGCTATCAGCATTCGCGACCTGATGTTCACCTTCGACAACTTCCTCGAAGTGCCCGAGCAGGAGATGCGCGAGTTGATGAGTTCAATCGACAAAAAAACTCTGATGATCGCGCTCAAGGGAACAAGCGAAGACGTACGCAGTCACTTCTACCGCACCATGTCTACACGCGCTGTCGAGATGATGAAAGAGGACTCTGAAGTTATGGGACCCGTACGTAGTAAAGAAGTTGCAAAAGCTCAAGCTGAGATTGTTGCCATTGCGCGCAAGCTTGAGTCGGAAGGCAAGATTGTGTTGAAGAGCGATGGAGACGATGAATATGTCTTATAGCACGCCTTATGGCACCATGAGTCCACTGCCTGTCGCTGCACTGCAGTATCGCGACATTGGCAGTGCAATCGGATCAGAAGAGGAACTGACCGAGAGTGAAGATTACAACGGGCGTGCGGGCAAGCAGCGCGCGGAAGTTGAGATGTCCGCAGACGAATTTGCTGCCAGAATCCGCCAGGAGAGGGCGGACGCAGTTGCGCAGGTGGAGCAAAAGCTACGCCAGGAGCTCGAGCAGAAGCTATTGGCTGCACGTGCTCCAATTGCCTCGGCAGTCAAGGATTTTGCCGAGCAGCGCGACGAGTACTTTGCACGCGTAGAAGCGGAAGTTGTTCAATTGTCTTTGGCGATTGCCGCTAAAATCCTGCACCGTGAAGCGCAGGTGGATCCGATGCTGGTGGCCACGCTGGTAAGAATTGCTACAGAAAAAATGCGCGAAGGCTCGAGTGTTACTGTGCGCGTAAGCACCGGACGCGGCGCTTCGTGGAAGCAATATTTTGCCGGCTTCCCCAGCGCAGTCCGCATCGAAGTCGCCGAAGATCCCGCGCTCAGCAGCCAGGATTGCATCCTTGAGACAAATCTTGGATCGGCAAACTTCGGCCTGGACACGCAACTGAAAGAAGTTGAACAAGGATTCTTCGATCTGCTCGCACTGAGGCCAGCTGCGCGATGAAGCGTCCTATCCTCGCTCCGTACAATCATTATCTCGAGTCCGGCTCCACACTGCGGTGGAAGGGTCGAATCAGCCAGGTTGTGGGAAATCTGGTTGAATCCGACGGCCCCTTTTGCTTTGTCGGTGAGTCATGCGAGATCAAGGACTCGACAGGGCGAAGTTATGCCGGTGAAATCATCGGCTTTCGCGGATCAACAATGCTCTCGATGACCGCCGATCCTGTGCGCGGTGTGCGCTTCGGCGATCAGATTGAGACGTGGGGAGCGCGACCGTCAGTACGCGTTGGGCCCGGCATGTTGGGTCGTGTCGTAGATACAGCGGGCAACCCACTAGATGGTAGAGGCGACTATCGGGCCACGCATTCGGTGCTCATTGATGGATCCGCTCCGTTGCCTCTCGATCGAGTTCCCATTCGCGAGCCGCTCAGCTGCGGCATTCGCGCAATCGACGGCTTTCTGACCTGCGGCCGCGGCCAGCGTATCGGCGTCTTCGGCGGCAGCGGTGTGGGCAAAAGTACTTTGATCGGCATGATGGCGCGTGGAACTGCGGCAGATATGACCGTTTTGGCCTTAGTAGGTGAACGCGGACGCGAGGTAGGCGAGTTCCTCGAAGTTCTTGGCGAAGAGGGTTTGAGGCGCGCAGTGGTGATGGTTTCCACCTCAGATCAGTCGCCGCTGCTGCGTCTGCGTGCAGCTTTGGCAGCAACCGCAGTGGCTGAATACTTCGCTAGCCTGGGAAGAAACGTGCTGCTGATCGTCGATTCGCTCACACGTTTTGCCATGGCACAGCGTGAGATCGGCCTGGCTGCCGGTGAACCGCCGACTGCGAAAGGATACACGCCATCGGTGCTGAACGCCTTAGCCCGTTTGGCAGAGCGTGCCGGAAATTTTTCGCAGGGCAGTATTACGGCGTTCTACACAGTACTGATGGAGGGAGACGACCAACAGGATCCGGTAGTCGACACGGTGCGCTCGCTGCTCGACGGACACGTGGTTCTCGATAGAAATCTGGCCATGCGCAGCCACTATCCACCCATCTCCATCCTCGACAGCCTGAGCCGTCTGATGCCGAGCCTGGTAAATGAGCAGCACTTGTCAAAGACCAAAGCTTTGCGGCTGCTGCTTGCAGCTTATGCGCGATCCGAAGATCTGATCCGCATCGGTGCATATCAGAAAGGTACTGATCCGGTGCTGGACAAGGCAGTTGAGGTTCTGCCGGCACTCAACGAGTTTCTGCAGCAAACGCCAAGTGTTCTATGCAGTTTCGACCAGGCGAATGATCAGTTAATGAAGATTACGAGCTGAAATGGCATTTCGATTTTCACTCGCCACCGTTCTTCGTTTCCGCGAAAACGTGGAAAAACGCGAAGAGCTCGCTCTCCAGAAGATTCTGGTGGAGATGGCGCATGTGCAACGCGAGATTACACACATCAACGCCGCCATTACATCGGCTCACAATGCATGCAACGAGACGATGCAAAGTCCAGTTCCAGCCTCACACATCCAGGACATGCTAAGCGATATCGAAGCAGCAGTGGACCGCAGAAATAAACTGATCGAGTCGCTCCGAGCACTCGACCGGCAGCGCACGGTTCAAATGCAGAAATATCAATCCGCGCATCGAGATCGCCAGATGCTGAGTGATATGCGGACAAAGCAGCGCGACGCATACGAGCAGGTCCAGGCCCGCGCACAACAGAAATTCCTTGATGATATTTTTGCGGCCCGCGCACAACAGAATTGATATTCCTTCATCACCAGACGCAGACGCGGCCAGAGATCCCTCTGGTCGCGTTTTTATTTTGGCCTGTTCTTGCATCGGCACGCCGCGCCGGGCTGCAACCCGGCAATCTTTGCCGGGTCTACGCGGCATTGCTTGCCGGTTTTTGTTCGCAGAGGATGCGCAGAAAAACCAGCAATCCGATAAGTACCTTAGTTTCAATGCACTCGGCGGCACGAATCCGTATGCCACGATTGGCAAAATGTGGCGCACGACATGCAATTAGACAAGCGTGCGAATTGCAGCCCATCGATCGATGATTTCCACTCCGGCTACGACTGCCGCGGAGACGAGCACGAATTCAGCGGGAGCGAGCTTTTTTGAAATCCTTGCGGGAGCTTCGACACAGCCGTCAAATGGAACAGCAATTCCTGTTGTGAATGCTCGTTCGCAGAAAGATTCTGATACGGCGAATCAGAACGCGCAGCCACAGAGCAACCCGGACACAAATGCTCAAATAGAAGCAGAGAACGATCCTCTCCAGAATATCGCTCTTCCAATTGTGCCCAAATCAACTGCGGCTCAGCCTCGCACGCCGCAGACTCCAACCATTTCGAACAATAGCGGAACGAACCGCACGGCCGGACACGATCAGAAGACACAGACCGCATCGTCAGTTCCCACTACCAACCTAACCGCGCTCGCGACCATTATTCCGGTTCAGATTGCGCCTGTCTCTGCCCAACCGGTTCCCTCCCCCGGTTCATCTATACAGGGCAACAGCAGCACGCAAAATGATGCGACGGCCATCCCGGCAACAGCAGCGCAGGCAACAGCCGTAGACAACACGCCGCACATTGCGTCTGCGCTTGCTGTAAACAGCTATCAGAGCGAGCCAGTCAAGCTCGCAGTTCAGGGCGGGAAGTTTGCAGTTCAAGCCTTCGATCCTTCGTTAAACGCTGCGGCTCAACCCGGTCAACCACAGAACTCGTCGCTGGATCAAACCACAGGCACCGCAAACGCCTCCGCGCCGCAATCTGTTTCTTCCGCGGTTCCGCCCGATGCATCGAATCGCTCTTCATCCGAACACACAGCAAGTGCAAGTCGCGTTTCACCACTGATCGCCGCCTCCGCTGCTTTGCCCGATCAGTCGAAGGACTCTCCGTCAGTGCAGACCACTAATGCTGTCGGCTCAACTGTGCCGCAGACCCTCCCCTCCATTGGTCTGCCTTTGAGCAATATGAGCCTGCCGGACTTCAACACTCTGCCAGGCGCAAACACGGCAACTCAGCCAACAGTGAACGCCACGCAGAGCGGCAAAGCAAACAATATGAACCAGCCCAAGACCGCGACAATCACGGACGCTGTAAGCGCGACGACCAATAGCCTGCCAGCATCAGCCTCGGCATCGGCCAGTTCATCGACACACGCAACACAGAATAATGCGCAGGGCGACACGCAGGGGAATAACTCTCAGAACAGTGGATCTGGACAGCACACGCAGAGCCAGACGACACCAAATCAGCCTGCTCCACAGACACCTGCAAATTCGGATTCACCTGCGTTGCAGATACAGGTCATCGCTCCACACAGTGCGCCGCATGAAACCTTCGCCACCCACATCGGCAGCGATGCAACCGTCGATACAGCTCGATCGAGCGAAAGATCTGCACAGCCGGAAATCAATGAAACGCCGTCAATTGCCGGAATCAATACGGCGAACGTTATTCAGAAGATGAATGAGACCGAAATGCGTGTGGGAATGCACTCGGCGGAGTTCGGTGAGATTTCCATCCGCACCTCGGTTACACAGCAACAGATGGTAACGCAGATTTCCGTCGATCACGGCGATCTGGGCAAGGCAATCTCTGCGCACATTCCGACGATTGAGGCAAAGCTTGGTGGCGAGCTCGGACTCCGTGCGTTGGTTCAGGTGAGCCAGAACGGAATGTCTTTCTCCGGCGAGCGCAATTCTTCTTCGCCGCAACACGAACAGCGCGCATTTGTGCAGCTGCCTGCTCTCGAAGGCGCAGCGCACGCGACAGAGGCCGACACTGTACTTCCACATCTGACGGCAGTAGCCGGCGATTCATATCGATTGGACATCAGAGCATAGCCAAGCGGATTTAGAGAGGTAAGAACTATGAATGTACAAGGATTCAGCCCGATGATGAGCGCACCGATGCAGGCGCAAAGCGTGCATGCAAATGCCACCTCGGGAACAGGAAGCTCTACAGGATCGAGCAGCAGCTCAAATGGCACGTCGGCGAGCGATCTGCAGACTACGTTCCTCAATCTTCTGGTCACGGAATTACAAAATCAGGATCCGACCCAGCCTGTCGATCCAACCCAGATGGTGAGCCAGATGGTTTCGCTGAATCAGCTCGATCAGCTCATCTCAATCAACGAGACGCTTTCATCGCTGACATCGTCAGCCGCGTCAACTAACACGCCGGCAACAAACGCCGCGCAATCGTCACGCGTAACTGCAGATGCGGCCACTCCGGCAGCGTCTGCGCAAACAAACTCAGTCGTGCAGCAGCCCGCAACAGCTTTTCAGGGAGGGCAGCCCTACACCGGATCCCTGATGAATCTCTATAGCAACATCGGCGCTACGGCCGCAAATTCTAATCACTTTACCGCCGCAGGAGGCAGATAAAATGTCAGCATTCTCGATTCCTCTTTCAGGACTGGCAGCCAGCTCCGATTCGCTGAATGTCATCGCCAACAACCTCGCCAACCTCAACACCGACGGCTACAAGTCGGAGAGTCTGAACTTTGCCGACGTGTTCAACCAGCTGACCAGCGTCTCTGGCAACGGCAATCCTATCCAGTATGGATCGGGCGTCGAGGTAGAAGGCCAGATTTCGAATTACACCAACGGCACAGTGACGTCTACCGGCCAGGCATCCAATATGGCGTTGCAGGGCAACGGATTCTTTGTCGTGGAAAATATGGCCAACAGCCAAGTGAGCTTCACGCGCGACGGCGACTTTACCGTGAACGCG
>DASZXD010000251.1:0-4007 GCA_035546015.1 Occallatibacter sp. | reverse complement strand
TGTCATCGCGAGGTCGGCGGAGGCGGGCGTGGCGATCCATCCGAATTTGGCTGGATTGCATGGCTGATGCTCCTTCCAGGAATAGCGGTTGCGTTGGGCGGGGAAGGAAACAGCCTCCCAAGGAGGCAACTCGGGTCATGGGCCGGACCTGATTTTCGCCAAGGCTAACGCCTGCAGGATCCTATGCATTTGATTGAGCCAACCCGCAGTCGGATAATCCTCCGGCCGCCCCAGGTCCACCGATCGGCTAGACCCGTTTTTCGCCTTCACGGTGGCCATCAACCAGATCCCAATTTGATTAAGCCACTGCCAGTGGCATGAATAACGTTGGGCAAAGAAAGAAATGTCTCTCGATCTACCAGCTAAGTGCGCAGACAAAGCGGCCGGGTTTCCTGAATGTTCATATGGAGTGAATCGCGTGACTTTGATCCTGAAAGACGGAAAGAGAGTCCCCTGGGTGCTCGTCGCTTGGGGCGGCGAGATTGTTGAAATCGACGGCTCGCACATTGAAGAAGAGAAGAGCCTTGGTTTCGATTTGGACGATGTCGCCGACGTCGAGTCGTGCCCCTAGTTACGCGATGAAAATGGGGCCCAACAAAACGCCACAGACAACTCGGGCCTTCGGCCCTCGTGTCTGAGCTCAATCGTTAACCAATGAACGCCGTACAAGCGACGCTCCTAAATATTGTGTCCAGTATAGCAGCTGGAGGAGCTGCTGGAGCCGCGTTGTTTTGGATCTTTCGGTCCTGGATCTCAGAACGGCTGAAGGCCTCTATTCAGCACGAATATGAGCAAAAGCTAGAGACGCTCAAGAACCAGCTCCGCCACGATACTGAACGATCACTCACGCAGTACGGCCTGATTTACAAAGAATGTCTAGACGTCTACTCTGGAACTTACGCGAGGCTGGCGGCATTCGACCGAAGAGTTCGTGACTACGTGTCGTTTTGGGGCGACTTAGGTGACGAGCGCGCGCTGCGTCGACAAGAGGCAGCAAAGGCGCTCACCGAGGTTCAGGCATATATACTCCCCAAACGTATTTTCTTGCCCGAGCACCTTGTAATGCAGATCGAAGGATTGATTCATGAGCTCTATGCAATCACGACTAAGTTCATGATTTTCGTTGAGGTTCCCGACCGTGAATATGATGAACGCAAAGGAAATATCGAGAAGTGGACTGAGGTTGCGGATATTTTGGACAAGAAGTTGACGCCTATTATGCGTGAGCTCGAATCCGACTTCAGAAAATTGCTTGGAACGCCGGAAGACGGCCAGCGAACAACGCGCGGAGTGTGACCGCAATTCGCATGGCCCAGCTCCGCTCAGCATCCCATCTAAATTCAGGTTGTGCCCGCGCTCGCCCGCGCGTGTCTCACCGGTAACGTTGGGCAGAAAGAGATGGCCGTTATCCACCTTGAAACCTCGATCGATGCTCCACCCGAGCGGGTCTTCGACTTGGCCCGAAGCATCGACGCACACCAAGATAGCACCGATGGCACGAGTGAGCGTGCGGTGGCTGGTGTGACTTCAGGGCTGCTCGGACCGGAAGAAGAGGTCACGTGGGAGGCTCGCCATTTTGGCGTCACTCAAAGATTGCGCGTGAAAATGACGCGATTCGATCGGCCCCGACATTTTCAGGACGTTATGCTGCAAGGCGCGTTCCGTTACATGCAGCACGAGCATCGTTTCGAGAGTCGCGAAGGAAGGACCGTCATGACGGATCGCTTCGAGTTTCAGTCGCCCCTCGGATTTCTCGGCCGCATCGTAGACCGACTTATCCTCACCGGCTACATGCGCCGGTTCATTGTGAAGCGGAATGCGATTCTGAAGCAGATCGCCGAGTCAGAAGCGTGGCGAAGATATCTGAACGAGCCCAGCCAGGCAGCACAGACAACTTCGGGGCTCCGCCCCTCCGAGCCTGACCTTTATCGTTGAGACGGCCGGAAAGTCCAAAGCATGAAGATCCGTCGAAAAAACACCGCGCTAGAACGCACCAGGATTGAAGATCTCGCCATCCCCCTGGTGTTTTTATCCCCCGTTTTCGACGGCAAATGACTTTTCCGACAGTCTCGTTCGGCCAAATTGTTAATCGCACCATCAATGACGCGAGGAGATACCATGAACATCACCACTGGGATATTTGGCTTATTCATTCTGGCCTGCGCGTATTCAGCCCAATATTGGGCGAAGAAATGCCACGACGAGCTGAAAGAAATTAAGGAAGAGCTGCGCAAACAAAGGAGAGACTAGGACTGGCGGACACATCCGAGCAGCAACGCTGCAAAAGAAACTGTCCGATGACACGGCGGAAGAAGATCATCCTGTTGGGCTCAGTCGCGGTGCTGGGCATCGCGGCATTTCTCGTCGGTCCAAGTCTATTCTTTTCGTTCGCCGTCGGTCGGTCGCTTCGGGAGCAACGATTGCAGAACGAAGGAGCGAAACCGCTGTTCGACGCGGTAGTCACGAAGAAGCTGAAAGCCGGGGACAGCCTTGAGCACGCGAAAGAGGTCCTCAGCAATGCCGGTCTCGGCTGCGATGTAGTTCGCGCGCCGTTTCCACGCCCGATGATTCAGTCCATCTATCATGCCGGTCCCTGGTCTGGCTTTACGATTCAGCTCGAGCTGGACACCCAGGACCGCATTTCGAAGGTCGATATCCACGAATACTTCACCGGCCCATGAGAAGAAAGCCGAGCAACCTGCGGCCACCTCCCACCTGATTCCAGGTCCTCCGCACGCTCGCCCGCGCGCGTCTCACCGGTAATGCTGGGCGAACAGCAATGAACAACAAAAGCGCAATGCCCGCGGCGAAACACACCTTCGAAGAAGCGCTGCTCTTGGGCGAGACGAAGGGCTACGCCGTTTGCGCGAAACCTCTCCGGTTTGCGCGACTTCCCGATACCGTGGCCACGACGTTGGCCGAATTGGGCGATGAAGGCTGCTTTCATGTATTCCAGAGCGAAGCCGAAGCGAACAAGAAGTTGGCGCAGATTCCGCCGGAAGATCGTCTCGGTTGGGTTTTCAGCGTTCGAGAGGTCGCCTATTTGGCGAGCGTCGGGAGCAATGACGGACCCAAGTTAGATCTCCGAGGGCATCCCTTTCAGATGCAGGGCTTCGTCGTGGATTCATCAGGTAATGTCACCCCGTGGCGCCATCCAGGAAGGCTCGGCTGGCGCGGACCAACGGCAGTGGTGCCGCCCGCGGAAAGCGATCATCCAGAACCCGGCCTGATGCGGAAGATTGCCTCGTGGCTGCGACGGCTGGTAAGCAAGAAGGCGCCCAACCAATCGGCACGGACACGGTCGCTTGCGCGACCTGTCTGACCTCAAGCGTTCGGCAAAAAGAGCACACCTGTGAGCATATGAAGAACGCTGGGGGATTGATCGTTTGCTTCATCGTTGCGTTCGCGGCGGCTGCCCTGGGCGCGATAGCGTCGGTGCGCGCGGCGGAGTTCTATCAGCAGCTATCCCGGCCTGGTTGGGCTCCGCCCGCCGGTGTTTTTGGTCCCGTGTGGACCGCGCTCTACTGCTCTATGGCATTCGCGTCGTGGCTCGTCTGGAAGCAGTCCACTGAGCGCAGCTGCGCTGCTTTGGCGGTTTACGCACTCCAGCTGGCGCTGAATGCCCTGTGGTCTTGGCTTTTCTTCGCGTGGCGGCAGGGCTGGTGGGCATTTGTGGGGGTCCTCGTTCTCTGGGCATGCATACTAGCGACGATTGTGCTCTTTTGGCGCGTGAAACCTGCCGCAGCAATTCTGCTGGTGCCGTATTTCCTTTGGGTCTCCTTCGCCTCGTGCCTTACGTTCGCGGTCTGGCGCCTCAACCCGCGTCTACTGTCCTAGAATTTCACGCCGACCTCGAAGTTCCAAAAGCCGAACCAGCGTATGAGACGACCCTTGTTTATTCTCGTTGCTCTTTTCTCAGCCAGTTTCCTGGGGAGCCACGCGACTCACGCGCAGGATGCCAACACGAAACCGGCGCAGGATTCGGAACTGCGCGGCGGCTTTGCTAT
>DASZXD010000250.1:0-3872 GCA_035546015.1 Occallatibacter sp. | reverse complement strand
TGCCCAGTTCGATCGACAGAGCATCGCGTGCATTCTGGTGCCAGTCATTACGCGCCTCCTGATACGTACGCTTGCCATACTTCTTTTCAATCGATGCGGCATTCGAGATGCCTGCGAGCGGATCGTGCCAGCCCACCGTGTCTTCGGTAATCGAGCACAGAATGCGCCCCATGTCCGAATACAGCACGTGGCCTTTCGTAAGCCGCGCCGTGTGCTGCGCCTTCAGCGTGTCCGGCAGGTTGAATCGCTCAGCCGGCAGTTCGAAATTCAGAAAGTACGCCGCAACATTCGCGCCGCCTTCCACGTCGGTGATGCGCAGCGCTGTGCCGCGCTTGAGCACGTGCGACCATGTCGCCCCACCAGAGATGACTTCGTTTCCAAGAACACTCGTTTCCATCGACACGACCTCCTCCGCATGCACCTCATGCGACACAGCCAGATACTCGCGTGAACTGTGCCAGGTAGAACAGGATGCGCGTCTGCTGCATACAGAACCGCGCTCATGCCAGCCTGCCGGCGAGAAAGATCTGGTGTCGTTAAGAAGTGGATGCACGAATCCCGCTCCGCTGGAACGGCACTCGTTTGCAGTCTGCCTTGAAATTTTGAAACGCCCGAATCAGCTTCGGCGCTTCAGGCAATGGAAGGAAGGAAGACGGACGGCGGCCCGCAGCACACATCCATGTGATTGATGCGTAGCTGAACCTTGATCGACGTTTTCTTGAGTGTGCGCCGCATAGCCACTTGAGCAGAGCGTAGCATGGAATTCACGCTCTGAGAAGAAAAATTTCGTGCTGCGTTCAAATTTGTATTTGTGATGAGTGCGCTTCTTTGCGATGCAGAAGGCTATTTTTGCGCCGGTTTCGGAGACTCGTCACTGTCCGAATCGCTGAATGGCGGCGGGCTCAGATGGCCGCGATGGCATGTGCCGCAGCTCACCGGCATGCCCGAGTTGGGAACCTTGCCCACATAATCCGCATTGATGCTTTCAAGCATCGTGTACATCACGCGCGCCGTGCGCTTCTCTTCCTTCGAGTCGTCGGCAAAGTTGAAGCGCGGCTTGCCGTTCGGGCCAATGTCGTTGGGATTGCGCACGTGGCACGTGCTGCAGTCGCCTCCGATCTCGTCGGCCCAGCCTTCCATGATCTCGTGCACCTGCGAGCCGGTCAGGTTTTTGGGCAGCACCTTAAGATTCGTGGGTGCAGGCGCGGTGTGCGCGGGCGGTTTGGTTGCGCTCGCATCCTGCGCGGCCTGTGACGCTGGAGAAAGTGCATAGACGGCAGCGGTCGCAAACCCGGTTGCGGCCACAAGCAGAGACAGGGATATCGGCTTCAAGATAGCAGGAACTCCTTGAAAGAAGACGTTGAAAAAGCGAGCGGGGATTACAGGTACGTTCTAACTAAATTCTACGCGAACCTAAGCACAGCGTGCGCCGCGATAAAAGATCGTTATTGACCGACTACTTCTTTGCCGTGGACACGCTCATCGGAAAAGAGGCAATCAAATACTCTCCCTCATCGCTGTCGACAGGATTGAGGTCCAGAAACAGTATCCTTTCCGATATCACGATGCGCGCCCTGTAGTAATAAACTTTGCCCGCATCGGCATTGAGGTGCACAAACTCCGGGCGAGGACTGTAGAAGGAACTTTGCAGTGCCATGCAAAAGCGATGTTCTCCCGGTTCGACAGAAACCGAAAACCAGGAATCGCCACGCGCAGCACCCACCCACGCACCATCAATGGCGAATTTTGTCACAGGCAATACCAGCCACGCGCCTTGAACTGTGCCGCTGTCAAAGATGAAATATACACGCGCCTTTCCCGGTTCCGGCGGCGCGATTGCGTGCTGGCCCGTATCCGGCTTTACGCCAAAGTGCGTGGCCTCTGAACCACAAGTCACAGGCAGTTTGGCATTCGGTTGTCCATTGCGATTCGAAGCAGTATTCTGCGCGCACAGCGGCGCAGCCAGCAGCAAGGCAACAGATAAAAACTTCATGGGGCCCTTCCAACTCAATCCTTCACTGCTCAATTAGGACAACCAGGGACTCGGAAAGTTGTTCGCATAAGCACAATAAGAAGAGCGGAACAGGCTCAATGCCTGTCCCGCTCCATTCCTGCTTCGGTTGCTGTCTGTTTACGCGTACAGTCCGCGCTGTCGCATCGTGAACGCCACACGGTCCACGGCCAGCATGTAAGCCGCAATGCGGTTGTTCACATTGTGCGCCTCGGCATAGCGGATCACGTCGTCGAAGCTGCTGCGCAGAATAGCTTCGAGCTGCTCGTTCACGCTCTCTTCCTTCCAGAAGTAGCCTTGCCGGTCCTGCACCCACTCAAAATAGCTCGCTGTCACGCCGCCGGCGTTGGCCAGGATATCCGGCACAACGAAGACGCGCTTCTCAGCCAGAATGTCGTCGGCCACTGCGGTCGTCGGCCCGTTCGCGCCTTCCACCACAATCCTTGCCTTCACCTTTTCGGCATTGCGGCTGGTAATCACGTTCTCGGTCGCCGCCGGAATCAAAATCTCGCAGTCGCTGATGAGAAGTTCCTCGCTGGGCATCGCTTCGGCGTTCGGGAACGACAGAATCGACTCGTTGCGATACTTGTACTCGATGAGCTGATGTATATCGATGCCGTTCGGATTGAACAGGCCGCCGTCTTTCTCGGCCACACCGATAATCTTGTAACCCTTGTCCTGCATCAGCCGTGCGGCGTTTGAGCCCACATTGCCAAAGCCCTGCACAATCACCCGGCAGCCATCCTGCTGCATGCCCAGATAGCGCAGGCTCTCGTCGCAGGCCACCATCACGCCGCGGCCCGTAGCCTCAAGCCGCCCGCGCGAGCCGCCAATGTCCAGCGGCTTGCCCGTCACCACGCTGGTCACAGTCTGGCGCATGTGCATCGAGTAGGTGTCCATGATCCACGCCATGGTCTGCTCGTTGGTATTCACGTCCGGCGCAGGCACATCCTTCTCCGGCCCAATGAACTCGATAATCTCCGATGTATAGCGGCGCGTCATGCGCTCCAGCTCGCCGCGGCTCATGCTCTTCGGGTCGCAGATCACTCCACCCTTCGCCCCGCCAAAGGGAATATTGACCACAGCGCACTTCCACGTCATCCAGCTCGCCAGTGCGCGCACCTCGTCCAGAGTCACATCCGGCGAATAGCGGATGCCGCCCTTGCACGGGCCGCGCGCAATCGAGTGCTGCACGCGGAAGCCGGTGAACACCTCGATCCGGCCGTCGTCGAGCGTAATGGGAAAATGAACGATGATCTCCCGCGAGGGCGAGCGCAATACCTTCCATAACCCCTGATCCAGGTTCAGCTTGCGCGCAGCATAGTCAAACCGCGCGCTTTGCGCCTCCCAGGGATTGATCTCCTGGTCCAGACTCATTGTGTTTCCCATCGCCATAGACTCTCTCCAACCAAATTAGCTTCTTCTCATCCGCCAGCAGACGGAACTGGCCCCGAGTTATTCTACCGGCAAACCGCCTTTGCCGCGCCTTGCTTCATCCGGAATTCCCCCCGGCAGTTACTGCCAATCCTGCTTTCCCAACCGGCAAAACGGCACATCTGGCCAAACCCATGTGAGTCTAGGCCTGCCGGTAACCGGCGTCAAGCAGTCACCCATTCCGGCAAATCTCAATTGGAGGATCGAAAGTTCCCAGCAGCGCCGGTCGCCCGCAAGTCGACATCCGAACACTACAGTCCGCGGCCGAACTACAAAGGTGGGGTAGCTGTAGAAGGTCAAGAGGTTGTTCCGGTGTCGGAGCGGCTGATGGGCGGCTTGTAGTTGAGGCTACCATGGGGTCGCTCGCGGTTGTAGTAGTTGATCCAGGGTTGCAGGTGAGCGTCTCTTTCATCTGAGTCGGTCCAGT
>DASZXD010000249.1:0-20817 GCA_035546015.1 Occallatibacter sp. | reverse complement strand
ATAATCGAGCGGAACATAGGGCTTCACCACCAGATGCTTGCCTGTCGCACGATCCAGCGTGACAAAAAAACCATTGCGCGCCGCCTGGGCCACCAGCTTCTCCGGCTTTCCGTCAACACGGCGATCCAACAGAATTGGAGCCGTGGTGTTGTCGAAATCGTGCGTATCGTGCGGCGAAACCTGGAAGTACCACTTCAGCGTTCCGGTATCCGCGTCAAGCGCGACAATCGATTCGGTCCACAGATTCGCACCCGGTCTGCCCTGCCCGGCAAACACCGGATTGGTGTTCCCCGTCGGCCAGTAAAGAAGGTTCAGCGCTGGATCGTAGGTCCCCGGCATCCACGTCATCCCGCCGCCGTGCTCTGATGTTGCTTCGTTCGGCCACGTCGTCAATGCCGGATCGCCTTTACGCGGCGTCGACCACCACGTCCACTGCAGGTTTCCTGTTGCGGGATCGAAAGAGTCCAGAAAGCCCGGCATGTCCATTGCGTCGCCGCCCACTCCAACGATCAGATGGTTCTTTACGATGAGGGGTGCAGCGGTGGAGAAATACTGTTTCCGCGCATCGGCATACTTCTTCTTCCATACTTCCTTGCCGGTATTCGCATTGAGCGCGACAAGCCAGTTATCAGGAGTCTCAAAGAATACAGTACTCTTCCAGACTGCCACCCCGCGTTGCCCTACAAGGTGCCCGCCGTGGTCAACCCAGTCGTAACGCCACAACTCCTTGCCGGTGTGAGCATCCAACGCCCACACGCGATCCGGGATGGTCATGTACAAAACGCCATTCACTTCGAGTGGCGTGCATTTGATGATTGGGACAGGCGCCCCGCGCTGCGCTCCAACATTCGAGATGCGGTATACCCATTGGAGCGAGAGCCGGTTCAGGTTCGCGGCGTCTATCTGCGTCAGCGTGCTGTAACGCTCGCCGCTATAGTCGCCGTTGAACGTCGTCCAGTTGGTTACCGGCGCCTTTCCAATCCAATCTGGATCAAGCGGCGCAGCCTGTGCGTGCAGCAATGCGCCCACGACAACCATCATCGCGACCGTCATGCAGAATCCGGCAATCGTCTTCATTGCAGCGTCTCAAGATATGCGGTTACGTTGTGCATATCATCGTTTCCGAGTGTCATTACGATCTGCTCGTGTGCCGCCAGAGGATCGTCGATCTGCACCTCAACATCCGGCCCTCGATCGATGGTCTTCGCCTCACCTGATTTCGTCACCAGGCTGATCTGGAAATCGCTCAGCTGAACTACCTTACCGGAGACCGTGCCGCCCGCTGTTTTCACCTCTGCCGTAATAGTCTCGTCACGCACAGGCCAGATCCAATTGCGCTGCAGTTGCGCCGGTGAGCGGTACTTGCTCGCGATGTGCGCAAACGTCTCCGCCGTATGGCATGACATGCAATGGCTGTCTACGTACGCTTTGCCTGCTGTTGCATTTCCAACCAGAATGTTCAACACGGTATAGGTTCCGCGATTCGCCACATCCTCCACCTGCAGGTGCAGAAACTCGGTAACATCCGTCAGCTGCCGTTCCGACATTGTCGCAAACGCTGGCATGCCCTTCTCGGGAACTCCTTTCCTGAGGAACGGTACCAGGTGCTCTCCATGATCGTCAGCGAGAACCTGGTCGGACGTGATCAGGCTCGGCCCGGTTGCTCCACGAGCCTTTTGCCCGTGGCAAAACGCGCAGTCCTGTACGAAGAGTGGGGCGCCTCGTTCGGCTGCAGCCTTGTCCGGTTCGGTTCCGAGCCCGAGAAACGCGCGTGTCGCAGCTGCCCTCTGAGCCGGCGTCATGGCTTGATTCCCCTGCTGCACGCCTTCATGGACACTCATCTGAGTCTGCTGTGAGGTGGCCACAACCCCCACTGCGGCGCTTCCGATCAGCAATGTGGCGCATACCAACGAGCGCACTTTCCTCTCCCTTGATCCGGCCAGCCCCACGTGCACGGCACTATGTCTGCGGGCGATTTTTGTCGCCTTCCAGAGTAGGCTGGGCGAGCCGGATATCTGAATTCAGTGCTCAGTTCGATCCAATCACAGACCGCAGTATACAAATCCGCAGCACTGAAGGTTTGAATTCCGGAGGCAAGGCAGCCTCACGCTTGTCGATGGTTCACCGCCGGATGTTCAAATTAGAGCGTGAAGCCGTCGGCGAAGACATCTGCCTCGGCTCCAATCTATCGGTTGTTGCGCCATTGCACTCATCGAAGCGGGCATCAGGTTCTGGCAGGCCGACCGCAATGGTGAGATCGGGCCGGCACAGTGTGAATGCTCCAACGCCTAAGAGACGGTGGCTTCGGTTAACCGGCTACATCGAGTCCGCAGAGCAGGCGATCCAGAGTGAAATTGCGTCCTTCGCGCAGCACGCAGAAGAGGATTGGGAGAAATCCCGGTCGAAGCTGAGACAGACAACGAAGCAACTTCGCATCGAGTTCTCGATCACTATCCAGCTGAAGGGCGAACTGACCCGGCTTGAAGCCGGCAGCAGGGCTATGAACCACTCGACCGCATGTGTTTCCCATTCCCAATGCCCGGTCGTCTGACGGGCGAACTTTTCGATAGAGAACCTGATGTGAAGATAGGGAATTCGCAGCGCTTCCAGCCCTTCTCGCACTCGGCGTATTCGGACGTACGAAGCTCTCTGGCGTGCCCGATCTTTTGTGCCATGGAAGAGTTCGTGTAACGCAGCTATGAGGGGACCGGGGGTTCTGTACCAGCGAAGAGTTAGTGTGGCGCGTTTACTGAAGAGCTTAATCTTCCTGTACCAAGCACAGAGTTAGCCTTCGACAGGTTTAGGTTCCAGCCAAATCGCGGCTAGCCACGGTCTGGCTGGCGAACTCGCCAGGCGTCCGTCGGCACGGGCCACCTGACCTAAATGTAGGCAATCACGTCGATTTCAACCAGCGAGTTGCCAGGGATTCCGCCAGCGGGGGCCACGGTCGTCCGTACCGGCGGCTCTGAGCCGAAACGGCCCTGATAGGCTGCATTCATCGCCGTATAGTCTTTGAGATCGTTCAGATAGACGTTGACCTTGAGAACTTTGTCCATCGACGAGCCTGCATTGACGAGTTGCTTCTCAATTTCGTCCAGGACATATTTTGTGTGAGCGGTAATATCGCCCGGGAAGTGAGCTCCCTGCCCTGCAATAAACAAGAGGTTGCCATAGGAAACCGCTCCCGAAAACAGCGGCGTCTTGTCCGGCTTAGCTCCGATATAGTGGACCTTCTTTACAGGCTTTGAGGTCGGCTCGGCCGAAGCAATTGTGCCTGCAGCAGCGACTACGGCTGCGGCGCCTTTCAGTATGTTGCGGCGATTGCTGTTCATTGTGTCTCCTTATCAACGCATTTAAGTGCAGATTGTCTGTGGAGGTGCTCAACAACTGCTCAATAGAATTTGGCTTATGCGATTCTTTCGCTAAGCGCCGGTGTTCAAGCCCGCGAAGCCTCTGACAGAACCTGATGCAGCCGCTCGGCCACGATTTGTTCCTCGCCCGGCTGCAGCATCCACACTCCGACTACGATCGTATTTTCATCCGAAGGAATTCCTGCCCTTTGGCTCGTGCCAGTAGCGGGATTCAGTTCGATGCTCGGATTGCCTGCACGCAGAGCCTTCATTACGTCCACCGCTGCAATCTTCACGCGCTCGGAGTCGTAGTGCAGCAAGAGGTGAGGAACATGGTTGGCGACCTCGGGCACGTAAATATGTGAACGCAGCGATGGAATATCGCGCAGACGGTCGGCGATCGTCTGGGCCCTGCGGTTGAAGTCGCTTTCCATCGCCTCATCGGTTTGCGACAGGAACCAATCCACTGCAGCCACCATGCCGACGATCTGTTCCTTTGCTACCTTCATACCGCGGCCAACACGGTCAGAGATGGGGTTGTTGTTTTGCGCAGCGGCTTCAATCAGTTCCTTTTTGCCTAACAGCAGTCCTGCGTTCTGCGGGCCTCGCATTCCCTTGCCTCCGGAAAAGCACACAAGGTCAAATCCCATTTGCGTATAGTTCCAGAGGTTAGAGACAGGCGGGACATCTGCTGCCGCGTCGTTCATACACGGGACGCCATGCTTGTGGGCGATGCGAATCCAGTCTTCGCGGCCAATCGAACCACCTTCTGCAGCGTTAAAGAAGTGCGCGATGACGGTGTTGGCGTTAAACGCGGCCTCGTACTCTGCGATCGTCTCCACTTCAACAAAACGGATACCGCAGTTCAACAGAGCATGATCGTAGTCATATCGATGCGCCTTCTGCACGATGACTTCATTCTTCAGCTCCTGCATTTCTGCAGGAATATGCCTGTAGATATCGTTGCCTGCGGCGGAGCGATTCGCGACTGTAAGGCACGCCGCAGTGCCCAGCGTAAGCGCGGAAGCGGTACCCGCCGTTACCAGAGCTGCTTCGCATCGAAGTCTGTTCGCGAGATATCTCCCTGCTGCAGCCTGCAGATCGTTCAACCGAACAGGGTGACGAGCTGCGAGATCCACAGCACGGCGCACCGGTTCCGGCATGGTGGAGGCAGTCAAAAAAGTGTATGTGCCAGCAGCATTGATGATCTTTTCCACGCCAAGCTTTTCGTAGTAGTCTTCGGCGAGCGTCTCCGGCTTGGAGGCGGAAGCAAATGCACGAGACGGTCCACGCGACGAGACGGACCACGCAGCGAGTGCCTGAATGCCTGCCAGAAAACCCCTGCGCGTAAAGATTCCCATGAGAAGAACTCCCGATAGAAAAGGGGTTACGGCCGATGGATTGCCCCGGCCGTGACCTGGAGAAGGGTGTCACCAATGTTGGAGTTAAAGGTTAGAAAACCACCTTGCCCGAGAGTTCGAGGATACGTGCGCCTTGAAATGAGCCTGGTATCTGCTGCACTCCGTTGATCTCACCGTAACCGCTTGGGAAAGTCAGACAGGCGCTCGATGCGCAGGCTCCAGTTGTGCTGATTCCAATGCCACTGGAGGATGGATTCGAGCCACTGGGATGATTGAACACGTTGTAGGCTTCAGAGCGGAACTGGAATGCGAGCCGCTCATGAATCGGAAAGGTTTTGAATATCGCCAGGTTCTCGTACTGGAATCCAGGGCCAAAAAGGCTGTTGCGATGCAGATTGCCGAACCCGACCGGCTTGCTGGCCAGCGCGTAGTTGACTGCGGGCTGATAGGCCGTCACGTCAATGCAAGACGTACCGGTAGTATCGAATCCTTTGTATGCATTCTTCAAACTGCAGTGAGCCTTCTCTTTGTGAACCCATGTGGGACGTTGCGTTCCCTGCCCAACACCAGACGCTGTGGTGCTGCTGCCCATGGAGACGTTGAACGGCATGCCCGACTGGATATTCACCACTCCGCTCAGTTGCCAGCCGCCAAGAGCTTCTCGGCCCAGCGCATTCATGTTGGCAAAGGCCGGCAGCGCATACGCGAAGACGGCGCTGACGCGATTGCGGACATCCCAGTTGGCATTGCCGTAATCCGCCGCGGGATTGTACTGTTGCGAGAGCGTACCGCCGCCATTGGAATCAGCCGATAGGTCAAGATCGTGCGACCAGGTATAGCCGATCTGTCCCGAGAGTCCATGATATGTTCGCTGCCGCAGAACCAGAGTAAGCGCGTGATATGTTGACCAGCCATCCTCCTGAAAGGTTCGAATATCTCCCCAGAGCTGGTTGGGCCGCTGAGAGTTCAGGGACTTGATAGATGTGTTGACCGGATTAACCGGTTGATTGTTGTAAAAGCTTCGGTCGAGGTGAATTGAGCGAGAACCCTGATATTGCGCTTCAAAGGCGGCGCCGCTCCAGAGCGAATAGCCTACATCCGCATTCCATTGGTAGGCGCGCTGCGTCGGCATATTGCGCTCAGGAGTGTAAGCAAAAACATAGGTGCCGGGTATTCCAGCGATTGGCGATGCAGATCCGGCACCGGCAGTCGGATTGGAAAAAGTAAGAGGGTTGGCGTTGGTGGTGTTATAAGTGACCGCGGCTGAAAAAGGATAGTTCGCCGTCATCAGTGTGTAGGTATTCAACTGGTTTGGATTGTAATAAAAACCTCCGCCTGCACGAACAACCAGCTTACCGGATACCCGATAATCGGCGCCCAGGCGAGGACCAATATTGTCGAGTTGCGCCGGTGTGAACTGAAAACCCGGCGTTGGCTTGTAGGATGCGCCGGAACACGCCGTTCCTGAAGGGCAGTTGGACATGGGAGTCAGCGCGCTCCCGTCGGCGTTGAGCATGCGGCCATAGCCGTTCAGGCTCGTGGCCCCAAGAGGAAGATCGTAGCGGAGTCCGTAGTTGATCGTGAGTTTGGGAGTGACCTGCCAGTTGTCAAGCGCGAAGAAGCCGTCGCGCCACTCTTCGACCGAGCCTTTGATGGAGTCAATCGGGGTGGTGTCGTTGTTGATGTAGCCAAGGACAAAGTCTGCAGCCGAATATCCCGTACTGACTCCGGGGACGCCCGGCGTTACATTCGAAGCCGCAAAGCCGATTACGCCAACTGGATTGTTGGTTGCTTCACGGCCAAGTGTAAGGCGATGAATTTCGAAGCCCGCCATGAACTGATGCTGGCCGCGGGTGTAACTCAACTGATCGTAGAGAGTGTAACTGCGGTCGTCCTGAAACCAATTGGCTCCGGCATTGCCGACACCCTGAAAGTTTGTGATGCTCACCACCGGCACGCCGGGATTGCCGTAGGTTGTATCACCGGTAAAACCGGGAATTCCGAGCTTCGTGCCGGCGTCTTTCAGGCCATTTACATACCAGTAGTCCAGATTTTCGGCGATCAGCTTGTTGACTCCGAAATGGAAGTCGTTGACCAGGTGAGGCGAAATAATGTGCGTGTAACCAAAGGCATAGTTGCGCTGGTTCGTGGGCCCGCTCGATGCGTTGGCCGGAAACGATGTGCCGGAGAGAAAACTGAGGTTCTGCCAATAGAAGCGGAAGAACAGCTTAATGTTCTGCCCAATGTTTTCGTCCACGCGGTCGAGAGTTTGCTTGATAATCAGGTTGCTGGGATAAGTAGCATACAGGTTGTTGGAGATTCCTGACAGAGTGGGCGCTACCATGTATTGCTCGTACTCTTTTGCAATCTTGGCGCTGGCTGTGTTCAACTCTGCCGAAGGAATTTGATTGTTTGGGTAGTAGGCGCCTGTCGACGGATCGTAGATCTGCTGCCCCTTTCCAGCGACGCATAAGCCGGTGCCGTCGAACTGCGAACATAGTGCGGAGAAATTGCCGTTCTCCATGTCGGATGTGAGGACAGAGGAGTAACCGGCGCCCTGACTTATTGCATTCAACTTTTCAAAAGAACCGAAGAAAAAGGTACGGTTTCGACCGTCATACAGCTTTGGAAAGTAAACTGGGCCACCCACGGTTCCTCCAAACTGGTTGGAGTGCAGCACCGGCTTTCGGCTGCCGGGCGTGGCTGTGAAAGGATAGGCATCCATTTCGGTGTTTTCGATGTAGTCGTATGCGGATCCATGCAGGGCGTTGCCGCCGCTTTTGCTCACCATGTTGACGTGCACACCCAGATATCCGCCGTACTGCGCGGGGTAGTTGCCGCTCTGCATCTGCACTTCAGAGGTCATGTCGCTGGCCGGATGTGCCGCCGTTGTCGTGATCAGATCATTCATGATCGAGATACCGTCGAGCGTGATGCTGTTGTTGATCTCGCGCTGTCCTGCACCCTGAATGTCTTCGCCCGGCGGATTTCCCTGATAGGACGTCTTCGATCCAACGTAGACGTTTGACGCCATCGTTGCCATGTCCATCGCATTGTGGCCTGAAACCGGAAGGTTGTCCACCGAATGCTGCGCAAAGGTCTCGCCAAGCGTAGCATCGTCAGTGGAAAGCGGCGGCGTGGTTGCTGTGACTACAACCGTTGCGTCTTCTGATCCGACGGCAAGTGAAAAGTCCGTGCGAACAGCCCGATCAACTGGGACGGCCACTCCGGTCTGCGTGATCTTCTTGAATCCCTGCGCTAAAACCGTAATGTCGTATGTGCCTGGTTGAATGAACGTAACAGCGTAGTATCCCTGGCTGTTGGTTTTGACTGTCGATTTAACCTTTGTCGACTCTTCAACCGCTGTCACTGTCGCTCCAGCGACAGCGCTGCTGCTCTGGTCAAGTACCGTGCCGACCAGGGATGTGTTGTTTGCAACTTGTGCACGCATTGCGCAGGCACTGGCCCCAAGCACCGCGCATAGAATCAGCAACCTTTTCACTGGTGTACCTCCGGAAGAATGTAGAAGCCACCGGTAAAACGAACGGACTCTCGACGTTCTGCATGGGGAACTGAGGGAATGAACTGCTCCCGGCCTGGGATTTGCTGCGTTACAGACGTCTCCGGTCGTAATTTCCAGTGTGGAACCGATTGAAATGCATATCGATTGGCCTGTCATGGGGCGGTTGGCCAGTCTTTGAATAGGACAATTGTCTGTAAAAAGAGCGCGAGCACAGACTCGGGAAGCTGCGGATGATCGGGGGTTATTCCAAATGCACTAATCCGCGCTGAAGTGCGTAGATCGTAGCCTGTGTGCGATCGCGTGCACCCATTTTGCCCAGCAGGTTGCTGACGTGAATGCGTACGGTTTTTTCCGCGATATTGAGATAGTCGGCGATATCGCGATTGTTCAAGCCGCGCGTAATGCAGGTGAGGACCTGCAGTTCGCGAGCGGTCAACTCTACGGCTGGCGCACGTTCAGCAAGGCGGTCGCGCGCTGTGCGCGGCAGGTAGCGCACTCCTCGATGCACCATGAGAATCGCATCCACGATCTCCTGGCCGCTTGTGTCCTTGGTAAGGTAAGCCATTGCGCCGTTGCGCACTGCCCTGTAGATGTCTTCGCTGCCCTCATAGTTAGAGAGCACGACGATCTTCGCCAAACGGTTATGCTCGCGGATGGCGGCTATCGCATCGAAGCCGTTCACCCGCGGCAGGCGAAGATCCATCACAATCACGTCTGGACGTAACTCGCGGCTCATTGCGACGCCCTGCTCGCCATCGCTCGCTTCGCCAACGATCGTCATGTCAGAGCGGCACTGAAGTACAGATTGCAAAGCAAGACGCGCAAGGAAATGGTCTTCCACCAGCAGCACTCTGATTTGACGGTCGCTCATGCCTGCGCTCCGGCGGCCAACGCCTGCATTTGAAACGGCACGGAAACAATGACTTCAGTGCCGCGGCCGATGACCGACTCGACGCGTAAGGTGCCTCCCAGCTTGCGGGCGCGCTCTTCCATCATGGGAATACCGAAATGCCCGCGCATCGCCTCATACACAATCGATGGCTGAAATCCACGGCCGTCATCCCTGACCGATAAATTGAGCGCATTGCCGAAGTAATGCAACCGGATGAAGATGCTGGTTGGATCGGCATGCCGCAACGCGTTGGTCACGGCTTCCTGACCGATGCGGACCAGTTGGTGCACGGATCCTGGAGCCAATGGCACCTCATCGCCGACTACCTCGAGATGCTTTTCTATCTCGCTCGTGGACCCAAGGGTTGAAAGTGTCCGCTCCAACGCCAGCGAGAGCCTGTCTGCAGGCTCGTCCGTATCGCGCAGATCCCAGATAATTCGCCGGGCCTCTGCCTGGCAGTGGCTCACCATGTTGCGTGCAAGCTCGCAGGATTGCATTGCCGGTCCCGCCCCTGCGCCGCTCTCGCGAAACAGCCGGGCTGTGGTTTCCAGTTGCCACGAGATCGCCGCAAAACCGGCCATCAGCGTATCGTGCCACTCACGCGCAATGCGGTTACGCTCTTCTACAACCACGCCCAATGCACCTTTCATGCGCACCATACGCCAGCGGAAGAATTGAACCGTCATCAGGCACAGCATCGCCAGCATGAGACCGGCAAACCACCAGGTCTGGTAAAAGAACGGCCTTTGCCAAACGCCGAGACCGGCCTCGCGGGTATTCCAGGTGGTTCCCTCATCCCTGACCTGCACCTCGAAGCGATAATGACGCGGAGGCAGGCGTTTGTAGTGCGCTGCCCTACCCCTGGTCACTGTCCAGTCTTTGTCATATCCGATAAGGCGATAACGAAACTCCAGTTGTCCCGGATTTGCAAGCCGTATCGCAGTGAAGTGGATTGCCAATTCACTCGACCCCGGCCGCAATTCCAGCGGTCCGTTCCCGTCCATATCCTCGCCGTCCAGGGTTACGCCGTCGATCCGCGCAACAAGCGGCGGATACTCCATGAGCGAACTTCTGGACGCGGTGTGCACGAATCCACGCGCCGTGACGAACCACAAGCTTCCATCTTTGTCGAGCGCCGCAGCAGGCTGCGATGGGCCGCCACACTCGCTGCTGCGCATTCCATCGGACTTATTCAGCAGGACGCTGTCGATCTCAGTCGGCTGGCCATTGGCGAGCGCGTCAAGCTGCTGAGCGGGCACACGTACAACTCCGCGGGTCGTGCCCATCCAATCGAATCCTCGCCCATCGTCGAGAAGCGAGAATACGGGATACTCAGGAATGCCGTCTTTGCTCGAAATGTGCCATGCCGTAACGCCGCGCAGCAGATCCAGTCCGCCGGCTTTGGTGCCTACCCAGGTGTTTCCGGAGCGATCTGCCGAGATCGACAGAACATAAGGGTGAGACAGCCCCGAGACCGGCTGCACTCGCTCTCCTCCGATGCGGTAAAGACCCGTCGATGTTCCTGCCAGCATGGTTCCATCGCTGTCGAGACGAAGACAGGTCACCAGTTGTCCGGCAAGAAATATCTGTCCGTGCCATTTCTCAGGTTCACCGCCGGCAAAACGCATGAGACCCGTGTAAGTACCTACCCACATGGCGCCTTGATTGTCAAAGGCAATCGCACTGACCGCATTCCCCGGAGATTCGATCCCCGTAAGATAGTGCTGAAAGTTCTTCCCATCGTAGCGATAGATTCCGCTGAACCATGTGCCTACCCAGATGTCCCCGCGCCGGTCCTGGGCAAGGGCACGAATCGGCATCGTAATCGGGACACCGGGTATTGGAACCGCCTCAAGTTGACCATCGCGCAGCCGGAACAACCCCTTGCCCCATGTCCCCAGCCACAGTTCGCCATTGCGGCTGCTCAAGATATTCGCGGCATATTCCGCGGGAAAGCCCTCCGGTTTTCCATAAGGAATCAACGGAGCCTTGCGCCAGCGGCTCATGCCACCGTTCAACATGCCGATCCAGAGGTTTTGCTCATCGTCAATAAACATCGAACGAATTGCGTCATTGGGAAGGCCATCCTGCGACGTCCAATGAGCAACGCTGCCGTCCGATGCAATTCGGCAAATTCCATGATGCCGCGTTCCCACCCACAGATTGCCGTCGTGGTCCCCAACCAGCACCGTTACAGGACCATGGACCTCGGTGTTGGCGATCTCTTCCCAGCTGTCGCCTTGCGGCACGAGCCGGATCACTCCGTGCATCATGCCGACCCAGAGGCGGTTCTGCGAATCGCGATAAACAGCCACGGGTAATCCGGATTCCGGATGGTGCAACAGATAGGGCCGCACAATGCCGTTTCTCCAGAGAAACAGACCGCGCGAGGTGATGAAGAAAAGACCGCCGTGACCGTCGCCGGCAAAGGGGGTGGTGATATCGCCGGAGATCATGCCACACTGCTTGAACCACTCGATTTTGCCGTCCCGGATGCGTTCCACGCCATTCTGCGTCGCGGCCCAAACGGTTCCGTCGGGCATCTCGTTAAACATGCGCACGCGGTCCTGCCCAAAGCCCTGCTCCTCGCTCAGGCTCTCTGTTCCGCCCGCCTTGCGCTGTATCACAATGCCGCGGCCATCCGTGCCGATCCACAGGTCGCCGTTGCGGGTTACCATCAGGGCGTTAACGGCCTCGTTGGCGATGGTGTCACGCGCATCCACTTTGACTGGCTTGAAGTGCATGCCGTCGAAAGAAACAATTCCACCGGAAGTTGCAATAAGCAGCAACCCGCCTGGCTCCTGAATGATCATGCGGACGTTGCTTTGCGGCAGGCCGTCCTCAATCTGCCAGTCCTGCTTCTGATATTCGGAGAGCTTCATCGGAGCTGCGCAGAGCCGCTGCGGCTCCAGCATCGGAATTGCACAGAGCGCCACAAGCGCATAACCCGGCAATTTGACCGGAAGCATGCGAGGCAAAAATTGCTTCTTACTGGCTGAGGATGTTCTTATCGCAGAATCCATATCCGGCGACTTTCATGAAATTGGATCGACCACTCCATGAATGGCTGAAACAAGGCCCAACGACAAAGCGTCCAATTGCGCGTGCAGATGCTTGCAGTGTGTTTGCATTATCGAGTTCGCATATACCAGTGTCAAGAAGTCTCGCCCTCCAGTTGCCCATCACATGCGCGTCATGCGCAAAGCGTACGCGGCAACTTGCCCCAAGAGCGGCTCCACTCGTTCTCAGGCCTTCAACCGCTGCGCTCCTACAATCTTCCAAACTGCCTCACTGCTTCTTCTATCGACTTCATCTTTTCAATCAACGGATACATGGCATGCTCTTTGAAGTCCATCCGCTGAGCAAGCATCAGCACCTCTACTGCATTGGCACGCGGTACTACGACTACTCCATCGTTATCAGCCGCGACGATATCTCCGGCGTGGATTGTTACACCGTCAACCACAACCGGAATCTGTGATCCGGCGAAACGATAGTGCCCGACCGAAGTCGCAGGCGTGACGCCCGCTGCAAAGACCGGAAAGCCGATCTTGCGCAGATATGCGGTATCGCGCACGGCTCCATCGATGACAGCACCCGCAAAGTTGCGTGCCTGCATCGCGGTCCCCATCAGCCCACCCATTCCGGCTATATCCGCACCATCTTCAATCGACATCACGTAGACAGAGTCCTGACTGCCGCTATCGATCGCAGCGAGCATTCCATCGAGCGCATGTGGATCGTGATTCTCCTGCTTTTCCAGCCTGACTGTAAGTGCGAACCCTACGAATCTTGCTGGAAACAGCGGTTGCATCCGGTGCGAGAGATACATGCGGCGGCCTGCCAATTGCTCGACTGCGTCGGAGACTGAAGCCACTTCGACATGACGATAAGCCACGAGCAGCGCCTGTGGGTCACGTCGGTATGCAGCCTCATCCCGGGCATCCTGTGCGGTCGAGACACTCGCTGACACACCGCCGGCTTGCAGTCCCGTACCTGCAGCCACAACAGGTATCAATGCAACGGCTGCCAATGCTCCGGCCACTGCAATCTTTGACCGATTTCCTACTCGCATATTTAAGCTCTTGCCATCCAATGTAATGAGCCTGCGATTCTTCCGAGTAGGGCATCCGTCCTAATAAACATTGAAATCCCTGTACGATACTGCTGAAGCAATGAGGCCCGCAGTCTTCCGAGATTGCCCGTGTTCCTTTAAAAGCGATTCGCCAGGACACCGCGATCAGGGCCACAAAAATACAAAGCTCGAAGGGAGACGTTGCCGTACATGAAGCTCGCCTGGACACGCCGCTCATTTCTTTCCCTGCTCGGCTCTGCCACCGGCTCTCTCTTCTCTTCAAGCCGCGCGGGTGCAGACAAGCTTCCAGGCAAAAAACGAGACCTGCCCCAATCTGCGCTTGACGGGCACGCCATTGTTCCCATCGAGCGCGGCCTCGGCTCCTCAGGCGACATCTATGCCGAGTTGGGCGTTACACCACTCATCAACATCAATGGGACTTACACCGTCATTGGCGGCTCGGTCATGAGCCCCGAGGTGATGGAACTGATCCGGCAGGGCAACCGGCATTGTGTCTCGATCGACGACCTCGAAATTGCAGCAGGCAGGTTCATTGCAAGAGTGTGCAAGTCTCCGGCCGGATACACGGGCCTCGTCACCGGCGGTGCCGCTGCTGCTCTCACTGTGGGGTATGCAGGCATGATGACTGAAGACCTGGAACCGCGCCTTCGATCGATTCCCGACGTGAGCGACTTTCCAAGAAATGAGGTCATCATTCAGAAGAGCCACCGTTATCCCTTCGACCACCAGATTCGCCAGACCGGTGCAAAGCTGGTTGAAGTGGAAACACGTGAAGAGATGATCGCCGCCATCAATCCGAAAACTGTGGCAATCCACTTCACCAATATCCTTTCCGACAAGGGCAAGATCAGCGGCCCTGAGACCGTGGAAATCGCGAAAGCACACGGCCTTTACACCTTCAACGATGCTGCTGCAGATGTGCCTCCGAAAGAACGGCTCTGGGAGTATCCGGGGCTTGGCTTCGACCTGGTAACGTTCAGTGGAGGCAAGGATATTCGCGGTCCGCAGGCCTCAGGCGTCCTCATCGGCAAAGAACCGCTGATCCGTTACGCGCTGCTGAACATGAGCCCGCAGGAGGACCGCATCGGGCGCTGTTGCAAAGTAGGCAAGGAGACGATCTTCGGGCTTCTGAAGGCGCTGGAGATATTTGTAGAGCAGGACTTCGACGAAACTATACGGATGTACGACGCCAGCGCGCAGCTTATCTCCGATGCAATCGCAAAGTACGGCGTGACGCCGTTGCCACGCGACTTTAACCCCGATGCGCTTGGCAATGTCACGCCGACATACCGGTGGCAGATAGATGCCTCGCGGCTCAGGATTACCGGCGCCGAAGTGATGCAACAGCTGGCTGAAACGCGCCCGCTCGCTATCGGAGTAGTCGGTGCAACTGCAGGCGGCATGCGCGGGCGCAATCCCAATGAATCTTCGGACGGTCATCCTACTGCAAAGCAAGAGAGCGCCGTTGATCCCAATCAATTCGGATTTCTACTCTGGCAGCTCAAGGAAGGCGAAGACAGGATTATTGCGGAACGGCTGACCGAAATCTTTGCCTCTGCTCCCAGGCCGTAGGCGATGCTGTTCGACAGGCACTGCAGCAGCTTCACTTAGATTGAGGTTCTGCATTGCGCCGGTTCGATTTCGCATTGCCATATTCTTATCTGCCGATCGCACAGAGCAGCAACGCCGAACGGTTTAGCCGCCTTCAAGACAATCGTTTCTACAAACGCACAGATGATTAGGGCATTCGTCTTAGAAGCGAACAAGACAACAGACGCATGACAAAGCATTTCGTGTGGAATCCAATCAGAAGACTATGTACACCAGCTAAACAGCGGCAGGATCGCATGGTCGCCTTTCAAAGAGAGACGATCCAGCGCCAGAGCGGCACTGAGTTGCCGCTCCATGAACGAGAAATGAAGGAGTTCACAGGCATGAGGTTCGGGTATCATCTTCTGGTTCAAGGCGCATGGTTCTGCGCATTGTCACTCACTGCCATCCATGCTCTCGGGCAGGCTGCGAGCGACCACCCCGCAGCGCCGCCATCGCCACAGCCGGAGATCTCCGTTCCAGTCAATGTTGATGCATATCAGAACGTAGGCCCAACCGGGCCTAGCGGATGCCAGGGGTGTTTGCCGGTTACTCCAGCCGCGCAGGGCCCGAATCAGGAGCCCGGCCTTCCGCAAACCGTGTCCGCACCGGCGCAACCGATCACTGCCGCGCGGGCCGCGCTGCTGCCTAATCCCCTGCCCTATGACCTGTTGCTCAAGAACGGTCACGTGATCGACGCTAAGAACGGCATTGACCGCATAATGGACGTGGCCATTAAGGACGGCAAGATTGCTGCAGTTGAGGATCATCTCGACTCTCAAAATGCAGCCAAGACAATCGATGTAAACGGCCTCTACGTTACGCCCGGACTAATCGATATTCATACCCACGACTATGCCTCTCCGGGAGAAGCACGCTCCTACGCCGGCGACTACGGCGTGTGGCCAGACGACTTTACCCTGCGCAACGGCGTAACTACCGTGTGCGACGCAGGCAGTTCCGGGTGGCGCAACTTCGAGGACTTCAAGGAGCACATCATTGACCGCGAGCAGACGCGGGTGCTCGCCTTCATCAATATTGTCGGCGCAGGAATGCGCGGCCCGCGCTTTGAAGACAACATCGACGACATGCAGAGAGTGCCCACAGCATGGATGGCCATGCGCTACCCCACTACGATTGTCGGCATCAAGAGTGCACACTTCCGAGGTCCGGAGTGGGCGCCGTACATCGAAGCAACAGGTGCGGGCAGCCTCGCTCATATTCCAGTGATGATTGATTATGGCGTACCTCATCCGGAACGGCCGCTCTACGATCTGCTGACCCATTACCTGCATCCAGGAGACATTTATACACACATGTACTCAGGATTGCGTGGCGAGCAGGATGAGATAACACTGGGACCATCGAAGGCCATGATTGAGGGCCGCAAACGTGGAATTTACTTCGACGCTGGAACAGGGGGCGGCAGTTTCCGCTTTCGCGTCGCCATACCGATGATCAAGGCGGGCTTCCTGCCGGACTCAATCTCGACGGATCTGCATATCGACAGTATGAACTCCAGCACCAAGGACATGCTGAACGTAATGAGCAAATTCATAGCCATGGGGCTGACGCTACAGCAGGTAATTGCCGACACAACCTGGCACCCTGCGCAGGAGATTCGTCATCCGGACCTTGGCAACCTCTCTGTAGGAGCACCTGCAGATGTCGCTGTGTTGAGCGAAGAGCACGGGAAGTTCGGCTTTCTCGATATGGATAACACGAGGCTGGCAGGCACCACGCGACTGATTTGCCAGCTTACGCTGCGAGCCGGAAAAGTGGTGTACGACCTGAATGGCATCTCAATGGACGAATGGAACACCATGCATCCATCGAGCGATCCGCATACTGCCGGTCACTGGACTGATTTTCCTCCGATACCACCACTGCCGGATCAATTGAATTCGCAGAGGCCAATCGATCAGTGAGAGATTGGCAAATGACGGCATCTTCGCGAGCACACCGGAACCTTGCAAGCAGGAAGGCCGGTCTCGATCGAATGGATATTGACGGTCGTTCGCGCAGGAGCTGGCAGCGGGATGCAACCGGCACGGCCAGGATACATTGCGGTCGCACAGGAGTTCGCAGCAAGCCAATGTGCCAGTCGGACGTCGCACGGTTTTGCGCAAGCGATTCTCCGCATGGCGTGCAACAACAGCGCCCGCAAGCGCCCGATCGTTGAGCTGCAAAAACACTAATCGATCCGTATAATCAGGCTGAGGGCAGGCGAAGAAGATGCTACTGGGCGGCTTCCTGGCATCGAGCTGGAATCCGAAGTAAAAGGCATGGGCCGCTGGAGCGGACAAATATCCGTTCATTTACCGCGCCTCTAATGGCGACAAAGCTCAACTATGAGTGGAGACCGGTTTTGCGATCGACTGACCGGCAAAGTCAGAAGTGCTCATTCTGCCAGGAGAGGCGATCTCAGCAGATCTCTCTCAGGGCCCACGCAGCACGCAATGTCTGGATGTGCACAGGATTGGATTGCGGTTAGCCCCGCGCTTCAGCATATGCAGTCAGCTGACGGACAAAAGCGCGGTACTTGGCAAAGTGGTCCGACGAATGCCGAGGTTCTGGCACTTGGCGAGGACCGCATCCGTAGCTTCTTTTATGGTCGGCCCTCCCAGCTCTGCTGGAGTCTCGACGTGCATTGACAGGGGCTCCTCGACGGGGATCGCCCAGACACCTGCAGACTCCCAACGCGCGACTATCTCCCTGGCGGCATCCCATTCCCGGCAGCCTGTCGATTGTCGCTTGAATTTGCTTCCGAGACTGCCGGAGACGTGGACTGGGCACCCGCAGCGCTTCCAGCCACGCCGGTGCTCTTCGAACTCACTGCTTCGTGAATCTTCGGGGTGTCCGGCTTCGCACTCTTTGCGGTGCCGCCGGTAGAGTGTGAGCGCCATGCATTCCGTCCTAGAGCAATTTGCAATCTGGTGCAACATTGCACGCTGCAGGAGGAATTTGGCCTTAAGCCTTTTGTATCAATTGGGGCGGCTAGTGGGGATCGAACCCACGACATCCTGAGCCACAGTCAGGCGTTCTGCCGCTGAACTATAGCCGCCGTATTCCCTTTCGATTGTAGCATCAAACTCTGTTTCAGATTCTCAGCCAGGCCCATTCGGGCAGACTCAAAGCGATTCGCGTTACAATCGATAGAGTCTTGAACAAATGGCAGTCGGGGCGTAGCGCAGTCTGGTAGCGCATCTGCTTTGGGAGCAGAGGGTCGGGGGTTCGAATCCCTCCGCCCCGACCATCTATCCTCTTCCCTTTCAATAAGTTTGACCGAGTGATGAGGGGGTGATACCAAGAGTGATACCACTTTGCCGGGAGTTTTTCCCATGCAGGTGAATATCACCAAGCGTATCGACACCCCGGAAGGCAAACGCTACTGCCCTGTCGTCATCGGCCCCAACGGCCGCATCAAGCCCGATTGGGTGATGGTGAATGACCGCCAGGAAAAGCACCCGGAAGGCGCCTACTACCTCGACTGGAACGAAGATGGAAAACGCCGACGCCTGTCTGTCGGCGATGACGCCGCTGCGGCGTACAACAGCCGCGTCCGAAAACAAAGAGAGCTGGACGCGACCGCAGCAGGTCTCGTTGTTTCGAACCCCATCGAAGACGATTCCCGCCTCCGCATTCGGTCCGCAGTGGACGATTTTCTCGAGGAGATTCAACTCACCAGGCAGAGAAAAACGTGGCTAGGGTATCGCGTCTCCCTGCGCTATCTTCTGGAATCTTGCGACAAGATCTTTCTCGAGGAAATCGAGCGCAAAGATCTCCTGCGTTTCGCTGCATTCCTGCGCGATACCAAGAAGCTCTCTCCCCGTACGGTGCACAACAAGTTCGCCGATGTGCTGACCTTCCTCCAGGCTCAGGGAATGCCGAAGCTGATTGGCAAGAATGACCACCCGCGCTTTATCGAGCAGGAAGTGAACATCTACGAAGACGACGAACTATCGAAGCTCCATGCGGTTTGTTCGCCGTACCATAGCACGCTATACGACTTCTTTCTCATGAGCGGTTTCCGAGAACAGGAAGCGATGCACGTTGTTTGGAGCAACGTGCACTTCAACGCAAACATCATCGAGATGCGCTGGAAGCCACAGTTCAACTGGACTCCGAAGGCTTATAAGGAGCGAGAGGTCCCTGTTCCCAATGACCTGCTAGACATTCTCGAGGCGCATCGCCGAGCGCTTCCTGCGCTGCGCTCTGCCGCCCAGGCACTGGTCTTTAGCACCGCAAGCGGAAGACGGGATACTCATATGCTTCGCGCTCTCAAACGGAATGCCGGAAGAGCCGGATTGAACCCAGATGACTTTTGGCTGCACAAGTTTCGCGCAACATTCGCTACCACTCATCTTCAAGCGGGAGTTGACCTCAGGACTGTCATGACATGGATGGGGCAGACCAACCTGGAGAGCATCATCCGGTACTTGAAGCCGGCGAGAAACCGGAGCGTCATCGAAAAGGTCAATTCGAGTTTCAGAAATCATGACAGGGCCAGGCTCCGCCTCATCACCGGAGCCGCATGAGTTGGATCAACTAGGATCGTCGACGTCTCCCTCGCTGGCATCAGTGCTTTCCAGGCGCCGCGGCAAATGCCGGAGGAGAAGCCTTCGGCACCTAGGCTTTCTTGGAGGGCGAGATCTCCCGATTTGACTGAATTCTGGTTTCGAGAGATGGTCTTGCAACCCGCTCTCGCGGAGACAACGGAGGAACCAATGATCTTGGCCGAAATTGTTGAAGGCAAGAAAGAAGCTCTGCGCGTTGAGGAACTAGCTCGAATCTTGGATGTATCGATCAAAAAGATCTACAGGATGGCCGCGAAGGGGCAAATTCCGTCCCTCAAAATTTCCAGTTCGATCAGATTCGATCCTCACGACGTCGCAGTTTGGCTGCGAGGTCAATCATGTGAACCCACTCTGACGGTTGCGCACCCTGCTCGCAGCTACGTCCGGACAAGACGCAGCAATCAGCACCCCGTTCGGGCATCGAACATTCGATCGCCTTTTTGAACACCGATTGCGTTTGACAGGACCGGCGTTTCTAGCAAGAAGACGAATCAACCGAACGTGCACAGGAGGGATGGTGTTTATGACGCTTGATCTGAAGACCGTTCCACCCGTCGCAGGTGAAAGCGCGACGCGAATCAGGGAAATCCTTAGTCGATCTCGCGGAGCCTTTCGGGAGGATTGGCTCGCAGACAAATTTCGATACGATGCCCAACGGGCGCACGAACTTGCGAAGGGCATGGAAGCGGCAGGATACGTGCAACGGGATAAAGAGCGGGAAAGCCGAAACGGCAGCCCATTTCCGTGGTACACAGTGACGGCTAGGGGTCGTGACGTTGTGCGAGCTTCCGGGGCCAAACGGATCACAAGAACAACGGCAGCAACCGAACTATCGGAATTTATGAAACGTGTTTACATGGTCAACGCGAGCTCAGAGTATTTGTATTCAGTTGAACGTGTCGCTGTCTTCGGGAGTTTTCTGGAGCATGGGGAACGCCTCGGCGACGTTGATATCGCAGTTGACCTAAAGTCCCGGGTGATAATCGACAAGTCTCGCAAATGGCTTGATCTCTTTCGACAACACGCGTGGAGCTCCGGAAGAAGCTTTTCAACGTTTGAAGAGGAAATCGACTGGCCCCGGCGGGAAGTTGTGCTTACCCTCAAAGCACGTAGACGCAGCATCAGCATCCAGCCATGGTTCTCATTCGTAGAAATGGAAAAGGCGGACAACTTTAGGTATGAGGTGTTGCTCGGAGACGCCAAGGAGGTTAGGCTCGAATTGGATAGAGTTCAGCGCGAGCGAGAGGGTCAGAGGTTTAGGTGACTTCTCGAGATGGACTCCAGCTCGGACAGCTGACTCTGGATCAGCATATCGGGGTTCGAATCCCTGGGGGGCAACCAATTCCCGCACGTTCCCGACCTTCCTCGAACCACTCCGAACTATCCGATGGTCAATTAAAACCCTTATTTTAAGATGTTTACCTCGGA
>DASZXD010000248.1:0-34596 GCA_035546015.1 Occallatibacter sp. | reverse complement strand
CTTCTTCACAGCCTCATAGCCGCCGAGCTCAATGTAGCGGTCGATATTCGCCGCGCCCATGCCAAAGCGTTTGGTGACGATCTTTACTTCATCGGGATGCGAGACGAGCTTAGGCATTGGGAACCTCCGCTTCAGCTTTCGTGCGGTAGGTCTTGAGAATGCCGGCGACGTTGTCCGGCGTCAGGTCGTCGTGAAAGTCGTAGTTGACCTGAATGGCAGGGCCCCAGCAGCATGCGCCGATGCACTCAACTTCTTCGAGCGAGAAGACGCCGTCTTTCGTGACGCCCTTGTGGCCGATGCCAAGCTCGTCCTGAAAGCGCTCGAAGAGCGGATAGGCGCCGCGCAGCATGCAGCTGATGTTGGTGCAAACCTGGATGTTGAATTTGCCTGCCGGCTTGAAGCGAAGCATGGAGTAGTAAGTGGCGACGTTGCGCACATCGAGTTCGGTGATGCCGATACGCTCGGCGACTTCCGCAATCACCGCATCGGAGAGATAGCCGACCTCGTCCTGCGCGTAGAGCAGCATGGGCACCAGCGCGGAACGTTTTACGGGATACTTCATTACCAGTGCGTCAAAACGCGCGGCCAACCGGGGAGAAAAGATCGACATGGTTTCAGGACTCATCACTCGAACTCCAGCATCAGTTCACGCGCCCAGGCTTCGGCCGCCATATCCATCTCTTCCTCATTCATGCTGTCAGTTGTTGTGCTGCGAAGGCGTCCGGCTTCGGTCATCTGGAGCCATCCGCTTTTACCATTTTCGCGCATCCAGGTCACACGCGTACCATTGCGGCGCAATTCAAGCCACTTTTTTCCATGATGCGCCCGAATCAGCACCTCGTTGGATTCAACGAGGGCCTGGCGATTGCCGCTCAGCCCGTGCACTGCGGTGTAGCTGCGCAACAGCGAGGCGAGCGATGTCCAGAGTTCGGTGTAAACAGGCTCGGCGGGGTCGATGACGACCTCCTGAGGCCACGCGCGAGAGCCATGCGCCAAACTCACGTTAAGAAAACTCCCCCGACAGAAGGCTCGAAACAATGTCCACGGCAATCTGGTCAGGACCGAGTCCTGTCACGATGGTTGTTGTGCCGCCTTCTTCGGCACGATAGGAAGGTGGCTCCGGGCCGCCACGGTTGAACAGATACTCGCGCCGGCCAATCTCATTTCCGTTGGGCGGGCCGGTGATCACAGCTTTGATGCGGTGCCGGCCGGGCAGTTCGTCAAGTTCTACGCTGCAAAAAAGCGAAATTCCAAAGGTGAAGCAGAACCTTCCTGAAAAACTGGGCAGAAAACTGCGATCGAGGGTGGGGACACCCCGTTTGCTCAACTCCGGATTCGCTTTGTTCATCTCGGCGATCAGGTGTGCCTTTACAGCGTGATAAAAAGCTGCCGGATCGTGTTCCAGCGCTTCGTTACGCGAGCCGCTGCCTTTCGCGGCATCCTGCAACGCCTTTGCTTTATCTGCCAACTTTGCATAATCGACCACTATCTATCTCTCCCTTTATCGATCTATTTCGCCTAAGACAATATCGATAGAACCAATGACCGCTACCAGATCGGCCAGCAGGCGCCCCTTGGCCATGGTCTCCACTGCCTGCAGCGTGGCAAACGAGGGATTGCGCATATGTACGCGATACGGCTTGGCCGTGCCGTCAGAGACAACGTAGTAGCCCATCTGTCCGCGTGGGCTTTCAATACCCTGATAGACCTCGCCAGCGGGGACGGCGAAGCCCTCCGTGACGATCTTGAAGTGATGGATCAGCGCCTCCATCTGGGTCTTCATCTTTTCGCGGTCGGGCAGAACAATCTTGGGCGCATCGGCTTTGATGGGACCTTCCGGCATGCCGTCCAGCGCCTGCTGAATGATCTTCACGCTCTCGCGCATCTCGTCGAGGCGAACGAGATAGCGCGCCCAGGTGTCGCCGACCGTGGAAGTGGGCACCCTGAACTGGAACTTCTCGTAGCTCGAGTAGGGCATGTCACGACGCAGGTCGATGTCAACTCCGGACGCACGCAGCGGCGGACCGGTGACGCCGAGAGCGATGGCATCCTCAGCCGAGAGATGACCGACGCCCTTGAGCCGGTTGGCAAAGATCGGATTGCCGGTGAGCAGGTTCGAGTACTCATCGACCTTCTCCGGAAAGGTCTTGATGAAGGCCTGCACACGCGGGAAGAAGTCCAGCGGCGGCTCCATGGACAACCCACCGATGCGGAAGTAGCTGGTCATCATGCGCTGACCGGCTACAGCCTCAAAGAGCCGCAAAATCTCTTCGCGCTCACGGAAGGTGTAGAGAAAGACGGTGAGAGCGCCAATATCCATGGCGTGGGTGCCAAGCCACACGAGGTGCGAGTTAAGCCGGGTCAGTTCGGCCAGCAGCACACGGGTCCACTGCGCTTTCTCGGGAATCTCCAGTTCGAGCAGCTTTTCGACGGCCAGGCAGTAGCAGAGATTGTTGGCCATCGGGCTCAGATAGTCGATGCGGTCGGTCATGGGAATGACCTGCTGATAAAACTTCGCCTCGCAGGTCTTCTCAATGCCCGTGTGGAGATAGCCGATCTCCGGGTAGACACGCACCACGATTTCGCCGTCGATCTCAAGCACCAGGCGCAGGACGCCGTGCGTGGACGGGTGCTGCGGGCCCATGTTCAGCACCAGATGCTGATCGTTCGCGCCCTCGGCTACCGGAGCTTCGAGAATAGGCGTGCCAACGCTGCCGGCCATTTAGCGGTACCCCTCCACCGGGTAGTCCTTGCGTAAGGGATGCCCTCTCCAGTCGTCGGGCATCATGATGCGGCGCAGATTTGGATGACCTTCAAAGCGAATTCCGAACAGGTCGAAGACCTCGCGCTCATAATAGTTGGCTGAGGGCCACACCGAAGTGATGGATTCAACTGCGGGCTCGGCCTCTTCCACCATGACGCGCAGCCGGATGCGCTCCTTATAACGGTGCGAAAGAATGTGATAGCTCAACTGGAAGCGCGGCGAGGCAGGGAACCAGTCAACAGCTGTCAGATCTTCAAAGAAGTTATAGCCAGCGGCCTGCATGGTCAGCGCTGCGGTACGAATCTCGCCGGATTCGATGGTCAGGGTAAGTTCGCCGCGATCAAACTTGGCATCGGCCAGGGCTTCCGGCTTCCACGCAAGGATGGCTTTCACCGCCGGATGCTCGGCCATTCCGTCCACGACGGCCGCTCTGCCAAATAGTGCCTTCCCTTCGCTCATCCAGTGCGATCCACCCTTTCACAACCGGTAAGACTAACGTTAGAGGTCCGCGCGGTCGCGGCTCCAGTCCAGAATGCCCTTGCGCACAATGTAGTAAAGGCCAACAGCCACAAAGCCCAGGTAAACCAACATCTCCCAGAAGCCGAAGAGCCTGCTTCCGGTAATGCCGGGCAGCTTACGGTAGATCACAGCCCAGGGCATCATAAAGACCGCTTCCACGTCGAACAGGATGAACAGGACGGCAACCATATAGAAGCGCACGCTGAACCGTCCGCGCGCGTCGCCCAGGGCCTCAATGCCGCACTCGTAGGCGTCGAGCTTCACCTTGGTGTTGCGGTGCCGGCCCACGAACCACGAGGCGATAATCATGCCCGCCCCAAGGAGCACCGCGGCAAGAATCTGCAAAAGCAGGGGAGCGTATTGCCAGTAATAGGGAGTCATCGCCGCCGAATCCAAAACTTACTGAAAAAGGGTACTTTTCGGGCCGCCGACCACGCGTACACGGTCACACCAGCCCTGCTTTGAGCTTAGGTTTTCAGTCTGCTCCCGTCAAGGCACCAATGTGTATCTCTATCGTGTAGCTGAACTTTATGGTTGCGTTCGGCTTCTGCTGCCCAATCTGGAATAAGCAGGAGTTGCGGATGGAATCGACGCTGCGGCCCAGGACGGAAGCGGAAAAAACAATATCTGCACAATCCAGGGCTGCGCGGGGTACCGAAATCGGCGGTTACGGCCGGAAGCCTGAAGGATTCATTCGTAATTACTGCCGAGACAACTTTCTGCGGATTTTCTAACGTTCCCGGCAACAATCAGAAGAAAGATTTCTATTCGCCTTATTGGATGGTCCGCTGACTGATGTAAAGGTCGAGCCGGATTCCGCGAAAGCAGTGTGAGCTTCATCACATGTTTTTGTAGTATTTCGCACCATAATTTCGACGTTCTCTGGTATCTGAGATAGCACGTTTGTCATCTGAATATCGACGCAGGTGCGCCGAAGAAAAAAGAAGAGGGCTTGCTCCATGGCTGTTTCGCCCACCGTTCTAACGATCTCGAGAGCCGCGCAGATTCAAGCAGAACGCGCCGCGGCAGGTAATGCGCGGGTGTGGCGCCGAATCAGTCCGCAGTCTGGCCGCGCGCTCGAGATTCTGGGGCACGCAATCGACTACCTGACGGACGAATACATCCATCGCGGCGGACAGTTTCGTGCCGGCGACCCGGAACTGGAAGCCACACAGTTACTCAAGAGAGCCAATCGCGCCGTTTACTTTGCATGCCCTGTAGTGCCGACCTTCGGAGAACGCTGCCTGCGATTCCTGGGCATTGGCCGCAGATAGTCCCGCGAAGTCCGACCTTCGCACAGCGTCTTACTGTCCCAGCACCAACACGGCAAAGAGCAGCATCCACGCCAGACCCATGGTGTGCCAGAACCATGCCGTCGCATCGACTGCAATCTGGCGGTAGTCGACGCGCTTGAACGATCCCAGCAGGCACAGACATGCCAGCAGGCCCAGCACGCCCAGCACCAGATGTGCCGCGTGCAGGCCGGTAATGACATAGAAAAAATAGCTCGCCGGCGTGGACCAGCGATCAAAGGCAAATCCCTGCGCAGTCAGTTGCTTCCAGGCCAGCATCTGTCCGGCCAGAAACAGCAGCCCCAGCACCAGAGTGGCGCCCACCCAGGGCAGCGTGCGCCTGAGCGCAGGGCGGCCAAGGCCGAGCCATTCCTCGAGTACGTCAAACTCTTTGAAGATATGCTGACGCGCCAGTTCCATGGTCAGGCTGCTCAACAAAAGCGCCGCAGTGTTGAGGAAGAGGATGGGGGGTAGCAGTATGGGGTGCCAGTCACCGATTTGCTGGAGGGAGCCCGGATCAAGATGCGTGCTGGCCTGACGCGCGTAAAACAGCACCACCAGTACAACAAAGAACATCATGTCGCCGGCGAGCGCGCAGAAGACAAAGGCACGAATCTTGTAGAGCAGCTCGCGCGGGCCGCGCCGCGAATTTCGCCACTCGTCGTCTCCGCCGCCGCCACCGCCACCGGTGGGCCGCCGATCTACAGGAGGCTTGCCACCGATTCCGGGTGATTTCCGTTCGGTTTCAGCTGGTATAGGCGTAAAGATGGACGGCATGGCGACGCCTCTTCAATAGAGGTTACTCCCACTCTGCCTTGGACGCATCCGCAATCACAGCAGAGGCACAAATTCTACCGCGGATTGTCCCATTTCCGCGGACTTTTATGATGCTGCCAAACCGAGTGCGGTTTTACCGTCCAAGCGCTTTTTTCACCGCATCGACGAAGAGCCGGTGGACACGGCGGTCTGTTGAGAGCTCTGGATGAAAGGTGGCAGCCATCAGCCGGCCCTGCCGCACCAGCGTGGGCGAGCCGTCGCGAAAGGCCAACGCTTCTACGTCCGGCCCTATCTCGGCGATGCGCGGCGCGCGGATGAAGACCATCTCCAGCGGTCCGCCGGGCAGGGAAGTCTCCGCATGCAGGATGGCCGAGTCGATCTGGCGGCCGTAGGCATTGCGCTCCACGATGGCGTCAAGTGCACCAAGGCTGCGCTGTGCCGGGTTGCGTACCTCCCGCGCCAGCAAAATGGCTCCGGCGCAGGTGCCGAAGACGGGCTTCTTTCCACAGAACTCCTGCAAGGCCTGAAAGAGACCGTGCCGCTCAAGAAACTTAAGGATGGTGGTTGATTCGCCGCCGGGGAGGATCAGGCCATCGAGGTCGGCGAGCTGCTCGGGCTTGCGCACCTCGACCGGAATTGCACCTGCCTCTTCAAGCGCAGCGGCGTGAGCGGCGTAGTCACCCTGGATGGCAAGGACGCCGATGCGAGGCAACGCGCGTTCTCCGGTCAAACCTGAACTCTCCACTGAATTTCAATTCATGTCGGATGCCACAAACCTCGTGCGAGCGAATAGCGAGCAGTTAGCCCCACCGCAAGTGGCTACCAGCCGCGCGTCTGGAGCAGCTCTTTTTCCTCGATCGCGGCGGCGGCCAGGCCCTTCATGGTGCCGGTGACCTGTTCGCTTACCTCGGCGAGGATCTTCGGATCGTTGTAATGCGTGGTGGCGATCACGATGGCCTTGGCGCGGCTGACAGCTTCCTCGCGCTCCTTGGGATCGTTTTCCACATCGAGCGGGGTGGCGCGCTCCTTCATGAAGATGCCCGAGCCAACGAAGATGGCCTCGGCGCCAAGCTGCATCATCAGCGCCGCGTCTGCCGGCGTGGCGATGCCGCCTGCGGAAAAGTTCGGAACGGGGAGCTTGCCGGTCTGCGAAACCATGCGGACGAGCTCATAGGGAGCCTGCAGCTCCTTGGCCGCGTGGTAGAGCTCCTGCTCGCTCAGCACAGTGAGCGCCTTCATCTCTTTCACGATCTGGCGCATGTGCTGAACCGCATGAACGACGTCGCCGGTTCCTGCTTCTCCTTTTGTCCGGATCATGGCTGCGCCCTCGGCAATGCGCCGCAGGGCCTCGCCCAGGTTGCGCGCGCCGCAGACAAATGGCGTGGTGAAGGCGTGCTTGTCGATGTGATGGGTCTCGTCGGCCGGCGTGAGCACTTCGGACTCGTCGATGAAGTCGACGCCGAGCTCCTGCAGAATCTGTGCCTCGGCAAAGTGACCGATGCGGGCCTTGGCCATCACCGGAATCGAGACCGCCTGGATGATCTGCTTGATGAGGCTCGGCTTGGCCATGCGCGCCACGCCACCCTCGGCACGGATCATGGCCGGGACGCGCTCGAGAGCCATCACCGAGGCCGCGCCGGCCTCTTCGGCGATGCGTGCCTGCTCCACGTTCATCACGTCCATGATGACGCCGCCCTTAAGCATTTCGGCCAGGCCCACCTTCAGGCGCAGGCCCGTTCCAGTAGAAGCCCCGGCAAATCCATTATTTCCGCTCTGTTCCGGCATTTTTCTGACCTCGAATCCCAACATTCAGGCGGCTTTTCGTGCCGCGTATGTTCACATCTGCTGCAACTTTCAGTGTACCAGCGATACGGGTTCAAAATCAGTGGGGATTGAGGGCACGGCAGAAGATCGCGCAGCCACAACCGGGCTACGAGATCTGACAGGAAAAGTAGTAATTAGTGTCTTCCAAACATTTCTGTACATTTTCTGGTCACGCTGCTGCAGGTTTCTCTGCGCATGACCTCTGCTCAACCACTGTCCAGCGACAGGCCGCCTGCTCCCGCTGCGGAGTCCGCAGCGGCGCACAGCCTGGTTCCGGCGGCGCACACGCACGCGGATGAGGACGAGGTGCGACCCAGCACGCCGGTGACGCGGTTGCCGGTATGCCTGGATGTAACGGTGCCGGTGCGCGGCTTTCGCGTGCGCGATCTGTTGGCCCTCGCAGCGGGGCGGCTGATCGAGTCGCAGTGGGGAAATGGTGAGGATCTGCCGCTCTCTTCGGGCGAGGTGCAGCTGGCATGGAGCGAGTTCGAGGTAATCGACACGCAGCTGGCGGTACGCATCACGCGGCTGGCATGAATGCGCCGACAAACGTGTCTGGGAAAGGAATGCGACGTGGCAGGCAAGGCAGTCACCCATATTGATCGGAAACAATCGGCATCGCAATACAAGGCGGGCGGCCTGACCGGATGGCTGATTGCACGCGTGCTTGGCCGTCTGCGTTCTGACCGGCGTGCTGCTCCGCGTCTGGCTCTCGTCGAACGTATCGCGCTGGCGCCGCGCCAGTCCGTTGCATTGATCGAGGCCGAGGGTCGGCGCATTCTGGTGGCGACGTCGGCCGACGGCGCATCGGCGTTTTATCCGCTCGATGCAGCACAGTCTGCACATCGCGCGCTTCCGAATCGGGCTTCGAGGGTCTCTTGGTGAGTACATGGGCGGCGCGTGTGGCTGCGGCCACGCCGGTGCCGCTGATCCCCGATCTCAGCGCCAAGCTGCATCCCTCGGACTCGACGCCGTGGACAATTCTCTTTGTCCTTACACTGGTCACGCTGCTGCCCGCCATCCTGATGGCCATGACGCCGCTGGTGCGGCTGCTGGTGGTATTTCACTTTCTGCGCCAGGCGCTGGGCACGCAGACCGCACCCTCGAACCCCACGCTGATGGGACTGGCGCTGATGATGGCCTGGTTTCTGATGGCGCCGGTGCTCAGTGAGGTGGATCAGCAGGCGGTTGAGCCATATCGGGCTGGGCAGATCACGGGCATGGAGGCCATCGAGCACGGGGCGCAGCCGGTGAAGCACTTCATGCTGCGCTATGCGCGGGAGAAGGACCTCGCACTCTTTGCCGCAGCAGGCCAGATTCCGCGGCCCAACACGCCTGACGATCTGCCCATGCGGGTTGTGGTGCCGGCCTACATCCTTTCCGAACTCAAGGCCGGATTCGCCATCGGCGCGGTGCTCTATCTGCCATTTCTGCTGATCGATATTGTCACTGCATCCATCACCACCTCGATCGGCATGTTTCAGCTGCCGCCAGTGGTGGTTTCAACGCCGCTCAAGATTCTGCTGTTTGTGATGGTGGATGGCTGGAATCTGCTGGCCAACTCGCTCCTGAAGAGCTTTTGAGGATTACGCATGACCACGGACATGGTTGCCGAGCTGATGCGCCAGCTGATGAAGGAGGCGATCATCATCGCTGCGCCGATTCTGGTTGCCGCCGCCGCGCTGAGTTTTGTGCTGAGTCTGTTTCAGACGCTCACCAGCCTGCAGGAGCAGTCGCTCACGACTGTGCCGCGCCTGGCTGCGGTTGCGCTGATTCTGCTGGCCGGCATGCCGTGGTTTCTGGAGCGGATGGCGGCTTACACGGTGCTGCTGATCGGCGATCTGCGGCGGTATCTCGGATGAAAAAAGCAGCTTTCAGCCGTCAGCTTCCAACCGCTAGCTGAGGCGCGACGGAACGAACAATTCAGGCTCCAGCGCAAAGAGCCAGGAGCCAGAGGCCAGGAGCTAAAAGCCGATCGTGTCTGACTGGACACATTTTCTGAGCGCATTGACGCTGGCGCTGGTCCGGCTCAGCGGAGCCATGGTCTTTGTGCCGTTCTTCTCTTCGACGGCTCTGCCGGTGCGGATGAAGGCGGTCTTCGTGGGCGCGCTCGCGATTCTGCTTGCGCCGCTGGTGGCCGCGCTGCCCAATGCCGACGCGTCGATCAGCTTTGCCGCGCTGCTTGGCGAACTGGCCGTGGGGCTGGTGTACGGGCTTTCGCTCACGTTGCTGACCGAGATGCTGGTCTTTGCCGGGCAGATCGTAGGATTGCAACTCAGTTTCTCACTGGTGAATCTTCTCGATCCTTCTTCTTCGATCCAGACGCCGCTGCTTGGCGACCTCTTTCAGCTGATGGGCACGCTGGTTGTGCTTGCCTCGGGGCTCGATCGCATTCTGATTACTTCGCTGATTCGTTCTTTTCGGGTTGTTCCACTGGGCGGCTTTGCGCTGACGCAGCCAACGGCATTGGTCATCGTGCATTCGGCTGCGGGCATTTTTCTGGCTGCAGTGGAACTGGCAGCACCTATTCTCGCCGCCACCATGCTGGTCGAGATCGCGGTATCTCTTGTTGGCAAGCTCAGCCCGCAGCTTCCGGTCATGTCCATTACGGTGCCGCTCAAGACGGTGACCGGCTTCACCATCCTGCTCGGCTCACTGGCGCTCTGGCCGCGGTTTATCGAGGCCCGCTTCGACAATCTGCTCGATGTTGCCGAGCGGCTCGTCGCCGGGCATGCGGGCTACGGAGGCTGATCGATGCCCGGCGACCGAACAGAACAGGCTACGCAGCACCGGCGCGAGAAGGCCCGGCGCGAAGGCGACGTTCTGCACAGCCGCGAGCTTTCGGGCGCGGCGGGAACCCTGGCCGCGGTGCTCGCGCTCGGCAGCCTTGGACCGCGTGCGCTTGAGACATGGCGCTCGGCGTTCGGGGAGTTTCTGCTGCTTGGCGTGCCGGCGCGATGGGAGCCGGCGACGATGCAGCCGACGCTGGCGGCGCTGCGCCGGCTTACGCTTGCGGTGCTTGGGCCCACGGCAACGGCTATGGCGGCGATGGTGGGTGCGGTCTTCTGCGCGGGCATGCTGCAGACCGGCGGGATCAGCTTGCACGCCGGCTCGGTGGGGTTCAAGCCGGAGCGGATCAATCCCGTCTCCAACGTGCAGAATCTCTTTTCGCTGCGCGCGCTGGCGCGGCTGGGCAAGTCGCTGCTACCTGCCGGGTTGCTGGTCGTTCTTGCCGTGCAGCGCATCGGGCGGCAGATGACGATGCCTCCGTTTTCGCTGTCGCGGATCGAGGTGCTTGGCTCCGACGTCTACGGGCTGCTCGAGACCGCGGCGTGGCTGCTCTTTGCCTGGTCGGCGATTGACTACCTGGTGGAGTGGCAAAGCCGTGAGTCGCGCCTGAAGATGAGCCGCCAGGACCTGCGCGACGAGTACAAGGAAACCGAAGGCAGTCCGCAGATTCGCAGCCGCATTCGCGGGTTGCAGCGGCAGATGCGGCGACGCCGGGTGAAGGCCGATGTGAGCCGCGCCGCCGTCGTGCTCACCAATCCAACGCATTACGCCGTCGCGCTCAGCTTCGACTTCGACACCATGGAAGCGCCGAAGGTCGTGGCCAAGGGCCGAAACATTCTCGCCGAAGAGATCAAGGCCGAGGCACGCTGGGCCGGCGTGCCGGTTGTCGAAAACCCTCCGCTGGCGCGATCTCTCTACCGCTCGGTCGAGGTCGGACAGGCCATTCCAGTAGAACTTTACGCCGCTGTTGCCGCGATTCTGGCCTATCTCTATCGCCAGCGAGTCGAGGCCGAACTGCGCGAACGCCGCATGCGCGAAGCGCGGTCGCGATCCGCAAGGACCCACGCCAAAGGAGAAACCACGCGATGAGCACTACTCTCGCTGCGCCTCAAACCGCCGCCGCCGCACCCGCTGCATCGGGACAGCCTTCGGGCCAGTTTGCGTTCCTGGGCAATCTGCGTGAGTACCTGCTGCCGCTTGCGGCCATCAGCGTGATCTTTGTGATGCTGGTGCCGCTGCCTGCAGCGGGCCTGGACTTTCTGCTCGCCCTCTCAATGGCTTCTTCAATCATCGTCTTCCTTTCTGCAGTGCAAATCCGGAGAGCGGTCGAGCTATCGGTCTTTCCTACGCTGCTGCTGCTGCTCACGCTTTTTCGCCTTGCGCTCAATATCGCGTCGAGCCGGCGCATTCTGCTGCATGGCTCGGAAGGGACGGCCGCGGCGGGCCGCGTTATCGAAGCCTTCGGCCAGTTTGTGGTGGGCGGCAACTACGTTGTTGGCTTCGTGCTTTTTCTGGCGCTGGTCGCAATTCAATTCCTGGTTGTTTCTCACGGCGCGGTACGCACTGCGGAGGTTACGGCACGCTTCACGCTGGACGCGCTGCCAGGAAAGCAGATGGCTATCGATGCGGACATGAACGCGGGCGTCATCGATGAGGCGGAGGCACGCCGCAGACGACAGGCGATTGCGCGGGAGGCCGAGTTCTATGGCGCCATGGACGGCGCGGCGCGGTTTAACCAGCGCGACTCGCTGGCCACCATTCTCATCACCGCCATCAACATCATTGCGGGACTGCTCATTGGCACGCTGCAGCAGGGGGTGGCGCTGGGCGAGGCGGCGCGCACGTACACGGTGCTGACTGTGGGCGACGGGCTGGTCACGCTTATCCCGTCGCTTCTGGTCTCGGTTGCGGGAGGTATTACGCTGACGCGCGCCAGCTCGTCCGGGATGCTGGGCGGCGAGATACAACAACAATTGCTGGCGCGCCCGGCCACGCTCTACATGGCCGCAGCGGTCTCCGGCGGCATGTGCCTCATTCCGGGACTGCCGAAGCTGGCCTTTCTGGCTGTTGCCGGAGGCCTGTTCTGGAGTGCGCGCCGTGTGGCCGCGCAGCCACCAGCGCCGGTGGCGGCCGAGGCCGCGGCGGAAAAGAAGAAGGCCGCACTTGCGCCGACTGCCGAGATGGCCGGGCTTTTGAAGCTCGAAGACCTGACTCTTGAGATTGGTTTTCAACTGATCCCGCTGGTTGACGAGAAGCAGGGCGGGCAGCTTCTCAACCGCGTGCGCACACTGCGCCGTCATCTCTCCACCGAGCTGGGATTTCTGATTCCGCCCATTCATATCTCGGACAACCTGCGGCTGAGGCCGCGGGAGTATCTCTTCTCGCTGCGCGGCATCGAGATCGGGCGCTGGCAGACCGAGGGCGCACAGCTTCTGGCCGTCTCCGGCGAGCCGGGGCGGCGCCCGCTGACGGGTAAGGAGACACGCGAGCCGGCCTTCGGCGTGCCCGCCATCTGGATTGCGCCCAGCCTCGAAGAACAGGCCATAGCGGCGGGGTACTCGGTCGTCGATCCGACGACAGTAATTACGACACATCTGGGCGAACTGATCCGACGACACGCCTGGGAACTGCTCAACCGCGCCGAGATCAAACGCCTGTTGGATTCTCTGAATGACTCCCACCCGAAATTGATGGAAGAGCTGGTTCCCAAGCTGCTCACGCTGGGCGAGGTGGGCCGGGTGCTCGAACAACTGCTCCGCGAGCGGGTCTCGATCCGCGATCTTGGCGCGATTCTCGAAGCACTGATTGAGACCGCGCCGGTTAACAAGAGCCTGGTGGCGCTGGTGGAGGCCGCACGCCAGGCACTCGGACGGCGGCTGGTGCGTCCGCTGCTCGATGCCGACGGGCAGCTTCCGGTGCTGCTGCTGGATCGGGGGCTGGAAGATGAGATTCTTGGCTCGGTTGCGCCGGAGAGCGGCCAGCGCCTGCTGAGCGCGGCGGCGGTTCCCTCTACGCCGGTCGTCCGACGGCTCACCGATTCTTTGAGACAACTCATCGGGCTGACTACTTCTGCGGCACTGCCCGTGCTCCTGTGTCCCAGTCCGGCACGCTATCACGTCAAGCGATGGCTAGATCCGGTGTTGCCTCGCCTCGCGGTCGTCTCTGCCGGCGAGATTCCATCGGAGATACGCCTGCGGCCGGTGGGGACGGTGCGCTGAGGGCGATCTTGAACGGCGATTCAAGTATGGCGAGGGGGAGCCATGGGGATGGAGGCCGGAGCGACGCAGGGAGTTTCGAGGGGTTTACGAGGCGGTCCCGCCGAAAGCGGCTATCCGCCTGTCTCTACCACTGCTTCCTCGCCGGGGCTGACTGTGGAGCAGGAAAAGATCCTGCTCGAACACCTTCCCGTGGTCCGCTTTCTGGCACGGCGCATCCACGAGCGGCTGCCGCAGCATGTCGATATCGAGGACCTGGTTTCGGCGGGTGTGGTCGGACTGATGGATGCCTTTGCCAAGTTCGATCCCGACAAGAAGGTCCAGTTCCGGAGCTACGCGCAGTTCCGCATCCGCGGAGCCATTCTCGATAGTCTGCGCACGCTTGACTGGAGCCCTCGTGAGCTGCGCCGCAAGGGCCGCGCTGTGGAGGAGGCCATCCGCGTGCTGACCGCGCGCATGGGCCGCGCTCCAGGGGAGGGCGATATCGCCGCCGAGCTGGGCGTAAGCCTGGAGGAGTATCAGCAACTCCTCGGCGAGCTGAAGGGACTCGAGATCGGCACGCTGCATGTGGAGCGCAACGAAGAGTCAGGCGATGAGGAGCTGGCCTACGTTCCGGGCAAACCCGAAGAAGACCCCCTCTTCCGCGCTCTCAAGAGCGAGCTGCATGAGCGGCTCACCGAGGCCATCTCCCGGCTGCCCGACCGCGAGCGTCTGGTGATGACTCTCTACTACTACGAGGAGATGACGATGCGGGAGATCGGGCTGGCGCTGGGCGTTGTGGAGTCACGCGTTTCGCAGGTACATGCTTCGGCGGTTGTGCATTTGCGCGCCGCGCTCAGGGACCTTGCCTCGCGCGGCTCCCAGGAAAAGGCTGGAGCGGGCGTGCGCAGACCTATACGCCGAGCACCGGGAGGGTAAGTTCAAGGTTGGTTTGACCATGCGCCGGCGGAATCGAGAAGGGAAGCGGAATCACGATGGAAAAGACCCTCAAGCAGGACGAAATAGACGCGCTCTTTGAGGCTGCGCGTCATGCTACGCCCGAGGCGCATAGCGAGGTGCGCGCCAGGGTTGTGCCTTATAACTTTTCCTCGGCCGGGCAGATCAATACAGATCAGCTGCGCGCCATCAGCATGCTCAACGACCTGTTTGCGCGCAACCTGACGCACAATCTTGCCGCCTGGCTGCGTTCGCGCTTTCAGGTCAACCTCGTCTCAGCCGAGCAGATTCAGTTCAATGAATTTCTGCTGCGAATCCCAGAGATCAGCTATGTGGCCTCAGTGCGTCTCGAACCGCTTGGCGCTCTTTCTGTGCTGCAGCTCGATCTTGGACTTGCTCCGCCGATCATCGACCTTCTGCTTGGCGGAGAGGGGAAAGAAGGCCCGCTGCGCGAACTCACCGATATTGAAGAGTCGATCATTGCCTCGGTTGTCGACATCGTCTGCCGCGAGCTCACCGCGGCCTGGCAGCCCGTGGGCCTCAGTTTCAACTTTGAGCGCCGCCAGATGCAGACCCAGGTGGCGCGCATTATGCCGGTTACCGAAAAGACGCTTTGCCTGAGCTTTGAGATTCGCATGCCGCACAGCTCGGGCTTGCTGAATCTGGCATTCCCGGCAGTGGTGGCCAACACTATCCTGCGCCGGCTCACAGGAGAGTGGGGACGGCGGCGCCGTCACGCAGGCGAGGCCCGGGAGCGCGTGGAGAAGACGGTGCGGCGCATCCGCTTCGGCTGCTCGCTGCAACTGCCCAGCGTGCGCCTGGCGGCCAGCGCGCTTGAAGATCTGGAGCCGGGATTGATTGTCAAGCTGAATCTGCCAGCCAATACCGCACCTCTGTTTCGCGTGGGAGGCCAGTCGCTGGCGCGTGCGACGGCCATCCGCCAGGGCCAATACCGCGCGGCGCGTATTACCGATCCCATTCTCGATTCGACTGGCGAGGCGAGGTCATGAACTACGCCGATTGCTGGGTCAAGGTAGCCACCGACCTGTTTGCGCAGGCGCTGGCCGGAGAACCGCAACTTTCCGAGTCGCTGCCCAAGCCGCTGACTGCGGGCTCCTTTGGATTTGCCGCCGTCCTTACAGGAGACGAGGAGGGCCGCTTTGCTGTTGTCATTGACGGAGCCATTCTGGAAGTCCCTTTGATGGGTGACGGTGCGGACCAGAAGGCGGGATGGGCCGAGCTGTTGCGCGAGGTCTTCGATGCTGCGGCAGGCGAGCTACTGGCCGGGACCGGCAAGAAGTGCCGCGTGGACAAATTCGAAGAGATCGCCGGCGAGGGCAAGGTTACGCGAGCTTATCAGCTTCGCGCCGGCGAGCGTAGCTTCGTCGTGCTGGTCCGTGACGATCTGAAGGCTGCGGAGCAGGCACAGCCTAAAGCGCAGTCAGCGCCTGCGGCGTCTACTGCAGCATCTGCTTCACCGCCGCCTTTATCACTAGGTGCCGGGTTCGAACTGCTTTTCGATGTCGAACTCGAGGCCTCGCTTCGTTTCGGATCACGCGAGATGCCGCTGGGCGAGATCCTCGATCTTGGTCCCGGTGATGTTGTCCAGCTCGACCGCGGCGTGGCCGATCCGGTCGATCTGCTGGTTGGCGACAAGATTGTTGCGCGCGGTGAAGTGGTGCTGGTCAATGGTAATTTTGGTCTCCGCGTCACTGAAGTCGCAGAACCCAAGAAGCGTCTGGAGAGCATTCGATGCCTGTTCTGAGCCGTATCCCGGCGGTGTTCGCCAAAACTGCGCACAGCTTTGTCTCCGACCCGTTGCCGGATGTATATGACGGAGCAATCGAGCCGGCGCAGTGGCAGGAGTTGCCCGCATCTTCGCGTCCGGGAATCTTCGAAACCTGCTCGAACCCGAACTGCGACTCGGGCTGGCTGAAGATCTGGCGAAGCCGGCGGACACCGGTCTTCGAGGGCGGATGGGCCTGCTCGGCAGAGTGCACGCGAGCCTGCGTGGAGGCAGCGCACCGCCGCGAGATGGATGGCCGAGGCGCGGCTCTGGAGAGTCATCGCCACCGCATCCCGCTTGGCCTCTCGATGCTCGAACAAGGCTGGATCACTGCGCATCAGCTTCGCGAGGCGCTCGAAGCACAGCGGTCTGTCGGTGGCGGAAGACTTGGGCAATGGCTGGTTTCACAGCACGCCGTCACCGAAGAGCAGGTGACCCGCGCTCTCGGACTGCAATGGAGTTGCCCGGTGCTTGGCGTTGAATTTCACGACGCCGAAGGCATGACCGCGCTGCTGCCGCGATTTTTTGCCCACGCATTCGGCGCGCTGCCACTGCGCGTGGCTGCGGGCAAGATTCTCTACATGGGCTTCGAGAGCCGTCCCGATCCGGTTCTGGCACTCGCCGTCGAGCGCATGACCGGCCTGCGCGTCGAAACCGGACTCGTGGCCGGATCGAATTTCCGCGCCGCGCACACGCGGTTGCTCACCGCAGCCTTCCCACATGTCGAGCTGATTGAGACGGCCTCAGAGTCAGCGCTGATCCACGCCATGGTCCGCGCCATTGAACGCGCGCAGCCGGTCGAGTCGCGCCTGGTGCGGGTGCACGAGTGCCTGTGGCTGCGGATGTGGCTTGAACCGCAGCGGACGCCTGTGCCCGCAACCGATGTGATCGAGGATCTGGTCGGGGTCGCGGTTTGTCGCTGAACGCTCAGGTCGATACCCGACATTGAAAATCGAACGGCTTTACGCGTCTAGCTCATGGATTCCTGTGCTCTGCCGATAGGCAAAAAGGAGCACAGGAGTGGTGCATGAGCGAAATTCGCGCCCTGATCGTCGACGATTCCTCGGTGATGCGCAAAATTGTGGAACGCGCTTTGCGTCAGGCGGGACTTGACCCGCTGGTGGTGCATGAGGCGGGCAGCGGCGTCGAGGGAATCGACGTGCTGAAGGCAAGTCGGGTCGACCTGATTCTCTCCGACATCAACATGCCGTCTATGGATGGACTTGAGTTCCTGCGCCAGATTCAGGCGCAGAATCTCGCGCCGGGCGTGCCGGTGGTGATGATCACCACGGAGTCCAGCGAAGAGCACGTCATGCAGGCCATTCAGGCCGGAGCGCGCGGGTACATCCGCAAGCCATTCACGGCTGAACAGGTCAAGGAACGTGTATTGCCGCTTGTGCACGCGGCGTAACCGGGAGATTGTGCCATGTTGTTGAACGGCGTTCGCGGCGGCTCATATACGCGGCTGCCGCTCAGTGGTGGAAGAGAAGAGGGCCGAACCATGTCGTTGTCGCTGCGTGAATCCGTGCAGACAGTCTCCGATCCGAAGAGTCTGGATGCGAGCGTGGAAGAGGTCTTTCAGCTCATGCTGGGCGTGAACTGCCAGCCGGAACGAGAACCGCTGGTTCAGTCAGGCCAGTTTGAGTCGGTCACCGCTGTGGTCGGTTTTGGCGGAATGCTGAGCGGAGCGTGCGTCTTCCGTTCGCAGGGTGATGTGGCTATGAAGATCGCCACGCATATGACCGGCATGGAGTTCACTTCAGTCGACGACACGGTCAAGGACGCTATCGGCGAGGTGTGCAACATGCTGGCCGGCGCGTGGAAGGGCAAGGTTCCAGAACTTGCCGCGCACTGCGGTCTCTCGGTTCCGGCGGTCATCACCGGCCGCGACTACAACCTGCACGTACAGGCCCCTGAGTTCCAGATCAACCACGCCTACAGCTTTGCGGGAGCGCATTTCTCGGTCACTATCATCTGCGACGGACTTCAATAACTGCGCAGCTTACCATTCGGTTCTGGCGAGGCGCAGCTTCATTCTGGAACAACTAAAAACCTCTCATCACAGACGATATGCCCGGCTGCTTCCCGTCAGGTAAATGCATCGCCATGTTCAGCAGAATCGAAAGCTCTGCTGCGGCTTCTCTGCAAAGCGCGCAATCAGCGATCAGCACTATTGTCCTTATATCGGCGCAAACGCTAACTTCCGCGATATCATCAGGCCGGTGGCATGTTGCGAAAAATCCTGATATTCGGACTATTGGCTGCGATTGCCGGTCCATCGCATGCTGAAAAGCGTCTGAGCGTCGCAAAGCTCGAGCGGCTGCTGGCCGAAGATGCTGCAGCGCATAAGCAAGACGCTGAGATCGCGAGACAGATTGAAGGTATCGTCCTGACCGAACGCATGCCGGATGCAACCTTTGCGCAACTGGCAGCGCGTTTCAGTTCAGGCTCTCGGACATCGGCGGCGCTGCGACTTCTTACAGATGCATCGCAGTTTCAGGAGCCGGCTCCCGACAATTACATAGCGAAAGCTGCTCCGGATAGCGCGGCGCAGGCGCGCATGCTGGACGCTGCGCGGGAATACGTCTCGAAGACGCTGCAACGCCTGCCAAATTTCCTGTCGACGCGGATTGTCAGCCGCTATGACGACACGCCACAGTCCGACAAGCCGGGCGACTGGCCGACGCGCACCGGGCTTCACCTTGTGACCACCGCGCGTATACAAACCTCTGTGAGCTTTGAGAGAGACAATCAACCGCCGGCGGAGGGCTCCGCAGCGTGGGGGGCGGGGACCGGGCTGGTGTCGGGAGGGGAGTTCGGAACCACTCTGGGGATGGTTCTTGCAGACATGTCAAAAGGCGAGGTGAGCTGGAGCCGGTGGGAGCGAACTTCCGCGGGAATATTAGCGGTGTTTCACTACTCAGTGCCGGGGTCTACGTCGCACTTTGAGGTATTCAGCTCGCTCCGTCCGGAAACTTCAACCACAGTTACAAGGTCAACACCCAATAGCCGCGGTGTGTCTGTACTCACGGCTCAGCAGAATCCGGACTCACGCAGGGTTCAGCTTGTAAGAGCGAGGCCGGCTTATCAGGGCTCAATCTGGATGGACCCGGTTGATGGCACCGTCTACCGCATCACGATGGAGACCGACGCGAAGATGGGGCTACCGGTTCTGCGCCGTGCAGCGATTCTAGTGGAGTACGGGCCGGTTGAGGTTGGGGGGCAGAGCTACATATGCCCGGTGCGCAGTCTGGCGGAGGCGGAGGCGGTGACCAGTACCGAGTCAAGGCTGGGAGACGATGCAACGGCCTGGTTGAATGAAACGGCTTTCGCGGAGTACCACCGATTCGGCTCAAGTGTGCGGGTTTTGGAGGAGGAAGCAAAGGGGGCCGCTAGGGAACCCGCGCCTAATGAAGGAGTGACTGTCGCAACGAATGCAGGCGAGGAGACTGCGCAAAATACGGGTGTGAGTGCACCGGCCCAGGTGGCCCAGGAAAAGGCGCCGGCGTTTCGTGAGGAGCAGGCGGCCACAACGACGACGCCGGTCCCCGCTTCGGCTATTGGCGCGACCGCAGCGGAAGACCGATCCAAGGGGAACGAGACGTCACCGGTTCCGATAGCAGCGTCTGCTGCGTCTTCCGCGCCGCCGATGGTAGACAAAGCTGTTGGGCAGTCGGCGCAAGCAACGTCAGATACTCCGGGAGAAAGCGGAATGACATTGCATGTGAATGTAAATTCGCTGCTGGTGCCCACAGTAGTGCTGAATAAAAACGGCGAAGCAGTGGGCGATCTGGGCGAGACGGACTTTGTTGTGACCGATAACGGAAGACAGAGGAAGATCACCGGTTTTACTTTGGTGAGGGGCGTGGCGAGTGGGGCCAAAGATGGTGAGGCAAAGTCCGCAATGGCAGAAAGTACAGGCGGCGCAGCGTCAATGGCATCTGAGCCCCAACGAGACAGATACCTCGTTTTTCTCTTCGACGACCGGCACATGAATGTCGCCGATCTTTCGCTCATAAAAAAGGCGGCCAGCCGATTATTCGAGAGGCCATTGCCGGAGGGCGAATACGCGGATGTGCTGTCGCTCATGGGCGCGGATTCCGGAATTTCGCGCGAAGATGCGGCGCTTGAATCGGCGGTGATGAAACTTGCGTCACATCAGGTTTCACAAAACGTGAAAGAGAACTGTCCGAACGTCGATTACTATGCCGCAGATCAGATCATCCGTCATCACAATGCAGAGGATTTCCAGCTTGCCGTGCAGAACGCCAAACAATGCTCGATGCTTCAAGCAAACGCATCCTCGTCGACCGACCCTTATAGCGCAATCGACAATCCAACCGATCCGTTTCAGCGAGCAGCGATGAGGGCCGCAGAGAACGCGCTTGCGACAGGCGACGAGGATGCACGGGAGTCGCTTCTTGCCGTGCGTAATGTGATGCAGGCGATGTCGAAGATGCCGGGACAGAGGATTGTGATTCTGGTATCGCCGGGGCTCCTCGCGCTCTCAGAAGAAACGAAGGAACTGGAGTCGCAGATTATGGACATCGCGGCGGCATCGGAGGTGACGATAAATGCGTTGGACGCACGCGGACTCGTGGGTGCGGGTTTCGATGCCAGCCAGGGTGGGACCAGCCTGGGCCTGGTGACCGGACAACTCGTGCAGGAGCAGATCGTGTCAATGCAGGTAAGCCAGGGAGTTCTGTCGGAACTCGCCGCGGGGACAGGCGGCCGGTTCTTCCACGACAACAACGATCTGCAGGGCGGGCTGGAGAAGCTGGCTGCGGCGCCTGAGTATCTGTATCTGCTGGAGGTCTCGCTGCAGGATGTAAAGGCGAATGGATCGTACCACCAATTGCGGGTCAGGGTGGACCGGCCCGGAGTGGAGGTTCTGGCCCGCAAGGGGTATGCTGCTCCGGGTAAAGACGAGCGTAAGAAGTAGGGACGGAGCTCGACGCACCGAGAATTCTATCTGCAAACGATCAATTTAATCGCCGACCAGGAGTTAACGGTATTCGTGCATCTCATTTCGTAACCATCGCAGCCGCGATGCTCTCTTCACGGCCAATTCCTAATCCTCTCTAATCTCGCTGTCTCACTTACGGCCACTTATCTGCAATGTCTCCTGCACGTCAGGAGCATTTACTCATGGACAGCGGATATTACGCCGCGATGACCGGCCTTGAGGCACGCACGCAGGCGCTGGACACCGCCGCCGCCAATCTGGCCAATGCACAGACGCCCGGCTACCGCGCCGAGCGGGAGTACTTCCGCTCGGTTCTGCTTGGGCCGGATTCAGCGGGCTCGCAGCTTGGCGAGACGGTGAATAACTATGGCCTGCTGGGCGGCGACCGGCTCAGCATGGCGCAGGGAGCCATCCAGCAGACCGGCAACCCGCTCGATCTGGCCATTGAGGGGCAGGGCTTCTTCGAGATTCAGACTGCCAACGGGCTGCGCTTCACCCGTGACGGAGCCTTTCACAGGGCCGACAACGGCCGGCTGGTGACGCAGGCCGGCGAGCCGGTGCTCTCAAGCACGGGGCAGCCCATCGGCGTGCCGCCCGGCCAGGTTTCCATCGGGGCCGATGGTGTGCTCTCGGTGGACGGAGGCGCGGTGGCTACGGTTGGCGTGTTCACCTTTCCGGCCAACACGCAACTCACGCCCGAGGGAGCCAACCGCTACATTGCGCCGCAGGGCGTTAAGCCAGTGCTTTCGCGCGATGCGGCGATCCATCAGGGCGCCATCGAGTCAGCCAATGAAGATGTGATTCAGGGATCGCTTGACCTGGTGATGATGCAGCGCCAGGCCGAGATGATGATGCGCGCGCTTACGCTGTTCCACACCGAGTTCAACAAATTTGCCACAGAAGACCTGCCGAAGGTGTGAGGAAGGCAGGGAATAGGGAATAGAAAAACGCGGAGAGGATCGAGGGATGCATAGAAACAGTAGCCGAAATGAATGCCCGGCGGAGATGAGTCTCTTCAGCCACGGCGTTCTCCCATTGTTACCTATCCGTTGATGCCTGCTCTGGAGGAGCGATCATGATTCGAGCGTTATACACGGCTGCAAGCGGCATGAGCGCACAGCAGCTCAATCTGGACACGATTGCCAACAATCTGGCCAACTCGTCTACCACCGGCTTTCGCCAGCTTCGGCTCGAGTTTCAGGACATGGTCTATCAGAACCTTGTGACGCCGGGTGCGGCACAGAGCCAGAACACGGTTTCGGCCGGACTGCAGATTGGGCTGGGAACGAAGTCGGCGGCGACTGAGGTTATCGATACACAGGGTGAACTGAACAAGACCGACAACCCGCTCGATGTAGCCATTGAGGGGATGGGCTTCTTTCAGGTCCAGCGGCCTGACGGCACGATTGCATATACGCGGGCGGGGCAGTTCCAGCTCAACAACCAGGGGACTCTTGTGACGACCGATGGCGATCCCATCATCCCCACCATCACCATTCCGCCCAATGCAACGTCGGTGACCATCACGGAGTACGGCGTGGTGAACGCGACGCTGCCGGGGCAGCAGAACCCTTCGCAGCTTGGCCAGATTCAGCTGGCCACCTTCCCCAACCCCGGCGGACTCGAAAGCATGGGGAACAACCTGCTCCGCGCCACGCTCAGCTCGGGCGATCCGGTTCTTGGCAACCCTGGAGGCACGGAAGGGCTGGGCACATTGCAACAGGGGTACCTGGAAAACTCGAATGTGGATGTGGTGACGGAGTTTGTGCAGATGGTGCTGGCACAGCGCGCCTACGAGTCGAACTCCAAAGTGATCAAGGCAGCAGATGATATGTACTCTCAAGTCAATAATATGACGCACTAATTCAAGAATTGACTTGAAGAATCTGCGGAGCGATTTGTGAAGAACAGAGCAGCAATGGCGTGGGTGTTGTTGGGGGTGGCTGCAGCCGCAGCAGCCGGACAGACTGCTGTCCCGAGCGCCGTTGATGCCGGTACGCCGATTGGTCCGCGTCCTGCCGGCGAGGTGATGCGCCAGATCGACGATCCCGCTGCGCACGGAAGCTGGCTGCTTGTGCGCGATCCCATTCATCAGGCCGGACCGGGCAGGCTCATCTGGGTTCCACGCAACGCGTCTCCGAAGGCATATGCCACAGATAGCAAAGAACCGAGTCGTGCGCCGGCACCCAAAGAGGCTCTCAAGCCCATCATCTTTGCCGGGGACCGTGTGGTGGTGGAAGAAGAGACACCGGTGGTTGACGCACGTCTGGCTGCGACGGCGCTCAATCCCGCGCCGCTCGGCGCGCCACTCCATGCACGCCTGCAGATTGGCGGCAAGGTGGTGCGCGCCATTGCCGTTGCACCGGGACTGGCACGTCTGGCACCAGAGCTGGAGATCGAACCGTGAGGGGCAGATTTTTTGTGGGTGTTCTACTTGCCGGGGTGCTTTGCGGCTGCCCGTGCGCCGTTTGCGCCAAGCGGCATCTGCCTCTGATGCCGACGGCAAAACCCACTCCTCCGGAGGCCGCACTCGACGCCTACATCCAGCGGGTGCGTGCCAGCCAGGCGGCTGAGGTGCGGACTCCCGGCTCCATCTGGAGTCCGGATGGCCGTCTGGTCCGGCTGAGCACGGATGCAAAGGCCTTCCGGCTGCATGACGTGCTGTCGGTCGTGGTCTCTGAGAGCCTGGCCGCCTCTACCGACGGGCAGGTGAAGAATGCGCGCTCTTCGACAGCCAACTCGGGCCTGACGGCCCTGTTTGGCGCGCTCAAGGCCAGCAATAACCTGCAGAACCTGGCAGGCATGACCGCTTCTTCCGGCCTGAGCGCACAAGGGCAGAGCACGACCAACTCAAGCCTCGTGACCACGTTCGGCGCCGAGGTAATGGACGTGTTGCCCAATGGAATGCTGGTGGTGCAGGCCACACGGCAACTTACTTTTTCGGGAGAGACGCAGCTCATCAAGCTGCGCGGCCTGGTGCGGCCTGAGGATGTGAGCGCGCAGAACGAGGTGCAATCGACGGCGATGACCGACCTCGAACTGGAGGTCACAGGCAAGGGAATCGTGGACGACTCGACCTACCGGCAGAACCCGGTGGTGCGTTTCCTTGAGCGGCTGCTGGTGTTCTAGAAGCAGGGAACAGGATAAGGGAACAGGGAATAGAGATGATAGCGCGGGTTCTACAGTTGCGGTGTTGCAAGCGGCTCGCGGCCGCATTTTGCTGCTGGATCGCAGTGCCCGGTCTGTCTCTACCTGTTTCCATTGCGGCAGAGATGCCCAACGACGATCAACCCACAGCGACCGTTCCCGCGCCGGCTACGACAGCGGATACGGCCACTATCCAGTTGGCGCGGGTCAAGGACGTAGCGAGCATCCAAGGTATCCGCGACAACCAGCTTGTGGGCTATGGGCTGGTCGTGGGGCTGCACGGCACCGGCGACAGCCAGCAGACCATCTTTCCGGCGCAGACTCTGGTTTCTACGCTTGAACGGATGGGCGTCACCGTGCCGCAGACCGGTGCACAGAGCGCCGCGAATATGCAGGTGAAAAACATGGCCGGCGTCTTTGTGGTGGCAACCATGCCACCCTTCAGCCCGCCGGGCTACAAGCTCGATGTCACGGTCTCCTCGGCAGGCGATGCCCGCTCGCTTGAGGGCGGAATCCTGCTGATGACGCCGCTTTACGGGCCGGATGGGCAGATTTTTGCGCAGGCGCAGGGAGCACTGGTGCTGGGCGGCTACTCGGTTTCGGCCGGCGGCAATACCCGGCAGATGAACGATCCCACGACGGCGCGGATTCCCGATGGCGCGCTGGTAGAGAAGGCCGTGCCCTTCAATCTTGAACAGCTCCACACCATCAACGTGGTGCTCAACGATGCCGACTTCCACACCGCGGAGCGCACGGCCGCAGCGATCGACAAGGCCCTTGGCCCGGACCGCGCGCATGCTATCGACAGCCGGCGCATCGAGATAAGTTATGTGCCGGGCGAAGACATTCCCTCGCTGCTCGACAGGGTTGAATCTGTCCAGATTGAGGTCTATCCGCGAGCGCGTGTAGTGGTGAACGAACGCACCGGGACGGTCGTGATTGGGGGAACGGTCAAGCTGCAGCCGGTCTCAATCCTCCACGGAGGACTGAGCGTAAATGTGATCTCGCAGACCCAGGTTTCGCAGCCGGGTCCGTTCTCAAACGGAACTACACAGGTAGTGCAGCAGACACAGGTCCAGGCGCAGGACAGACCGGTGAACCGCATCGACCTGAAGGAGGGCGCCACGGTGGAGGATCTGGTACAGGAACTGCAACGCACCGGAGCCGGGGCGCGCGACGTGATCTCGATTTTGCAGGCGATGAAGCAGGCCGGGGCTCTCGAAGCCGATCTGGAGGTGTTGTGATGCACCTTTTCCATCTGGCGAACGCGGCGACAGCTCACGAAGCTGCGGCAAATTCGGGCTCGAATACCCCCAATCCGAAGCTCGTCCGCGCTGCACATGAGTTTGAAGGACAGATGATGAAGCAATTGCTGCAGCCGATGCTGCAGGGCGACGGGCTCGGCGGAGAGGATGACGACGGCTCAGGTCTGGGTCTTGGTTCTGGTTCCGGATCAGGTGGAGCGCTCTCTGAGTTTGCCTCAGAGGCGCTCGGCCAGGCGCTGAGCGAGCGGGGAGGCTTCGGCATTGCCAACCGTATCATTTCGGAACTTTCCCGCAATGGTAACCAGGAGGGTATCAGCCGGGTAACCCCAGATCCGCGCAGCAATACCGTGATGAGAGTTCTTAAATGACTCTAGTGATTGGCAGTCTCGCCGATACACAGAACAGTAAGGAGAGAGAAACGATGGATATTCGCAGCAATCTGGACAGCTTAAGGTCGCTGCTTGGAGTCAATTCCACCACGCAGGCCGCGACTCCGGCCCGGACCAGCACGACAGCGGCTGAGACCAACACCGTCTTCAGCGATCTGGCGACGCTTTCGAGCGCCGGCAGTCAGGTTTCGGCCTTAGCGGGTGGCGACGGAGTGCGCATGGACAAGGTGGCTTCGATTCAGGCCGCGCTGGCCGCAGGCACATATAACGTGTCGCCGTCGGCTGTGGCTTCCAAGCTGATCGACTCGATGCTGGGCACGCGCTAGAGCCCGTGTGGAACCGGTGCTGAACCGCGCCGGGCAGCGGCGAAGCGGGCGTGCCGATGCCGGTAAGAAAGGGAAGTGCAGCTTATGACCGAGCTAAGAGTACGAGCGGTGTATCCGGAGCTGAAGCAATTGGTCTCTGAGGCCTCGCGTGCGCTGGCCAGCCTGGATGCCAACCGGCTCGAGGAGCTCGCACTCTCCTGCCAGGCGCTCAACCGCGATGTTGCACCGAGAAGCGCTGCGGAGCGCGCGGTGCTGGCTCGGCAGGCGCGTGAAGCAGCGGGCGATCTGGCGGTCTTTGGCCGGGTTCTTGAGGCTACGCGCGCGAACCTCAAAGTGATGCGCCGTCTGCGCCAGCTGCATGACGGCCGCTTTGGCTACGGCGATCCGGAATGGTCAGGGAACATGCATGGGCACGATTAACTCCGCGTTCAGCATCATGAGCCAGGCGCTGGAGGCGGACCAGGCGGCGCTTAATGTGACTGCCAACAATGTGGCCAATGCCAATACGCCGGGTTATACCGAGGAGCGGCCCGACTGGCAGCAGAATGCGCCGATCAATATCGGCGGCGGGATCAACGGCATGCAGATTGGCCAGGGCGTCACGGAAACCGGCGCCACTTCGCAGCGCGACCGAGTGCTGAACGAACGGCTCGACCAGCAGCAGCAGCTTGCCTCGGCTTCGAGCGCGCGGCTTTCCGCGCTTAATGCCGTTCAGACGCTCTTTACTCCGGACTCAGGTTCGACCTCATCGTCGTCGGCCGGCGACATTGGCAGCGACATCACCAGTTTCTTCGACTCGTTCTCGTCGCTCGAAGCCAATCCAACCAACAATGCGCTGCGCCAGAACGTGCTCTCGACCGGCTCGACTTTGGCCGGCGATATCTCGAACGCGGCAGCAAGCCTCAACGCGCAGCGCACGGCGCTCGACCAGGAAGCTGCCGGAGTAGCCAGCCAGGTGAACTCGCTCACGAGCGCGCTGGCACAGCTGAATCTCGAAATCCAGTCCTCTTCTCCGAATGGCGACGCGGGTGTGCTTGAAGATCAGCGCCAGCAGGATCTGAGCCAGCTCTCGCAGTTGATCGGCATCAACCAGATCACGACAGAAAACAACGGTCTCTCGATCACGACGACCTCGGGCCAGTTGCTTGTCTCGGAGGGGCAGAGCTTTCAGATCAGTACGGGCATCGTCAACGGCGTCACGAACTTTTTCGCTGACGGCAACAACATTACGCCGCAGCTCGCATCGGGTGGAGGCCAGCTGGGCGGCTATCTGGCGGCTCGCGATCAGGACATACCTTCTGTTCTCAATTCGCTCGATCAACTCGCCTACAACGTATCCACGCAGGTAAACACGCTGAACAATGGGGGCACCGATCAGGCCGGCGACAACGGCAACGCGGGCGATATTTTTTTGCAGCCGACGCAGGTGGAGGGCAGCGCGCTGGGCATGAGTGTAGTGATAACCGATCCCAATCACATTGCCGCGGCGAGCCTCGGAGCCGGAACCGGCGACAACAGCAACGCCATCGCGCTGGCGAATCTGGCGAGTCAGGCCATCGTTAACGGCCAGACGCCTTCCAATTACTTTTCGAATTTTGTTACGACGCTTGGTTCGACGGTGCAGCAGGTGCAGACGGAGAACGCGGCGCAGAACGCTTCCATTACTCAACTGCAAACGCAGCGTGACGCGCTCTCAAGCGTGAATCTCAATGACGAGGCCTCTTCGATGACGCAGTTCGAGCGCAGCTATCAGGCTGCGGCGCAGGTGTTCACCATGCTGAACACGATCATGGCATCGGCGCTGAATCTGGGGGAACAGGCGACCGTCGCGTAGAACCGGGCGCGAAGCGGCGCTCCAGGCGCGCACCGACGAGGCGGTCAGAGCCAATCGAAGAAATGGAGCTAAGGGAAGAGAACTATGCGGGTGGATCCGAACTACATAACAAACCTCGCCGGCGCGCTCGACCAGGTGCAGGGGAATCAGCAACTGCTGACAAATGAGCTTTCGAGCGGCGTGCGGGTCAACTCCATCAGCCAGGACCCGCTGGCTGCGGGCGAGAATGTGCTGCTGCTGAATCAGATTCAGCAGGACGACTCGTTCACGCAGACTTCGAGCCTGGTGACCGGGCAGCTCCAGGTAGCCGACTCGGCTCTGGGCAGCGTGGTGACGCAGCTTACGCAGGCTATCTCTCTGGCTACCAGCGCCAACAACGGCACGCTCAACTCGAGCGATGTGCAGTCGGTAAGCAACCAGATCGCCGGCATCCTGGCCGAGGTGCAATCGCTGGCCAACACCAGCTATCAGGGCCAATATATCTTCGGCGGAGGCGAGACTTCGGCTGCGCCCTTCAGCACATCGAACGCGACCTCGCCCGCCGTGACCACGTATAGCGGCGACAGCGATGTGAATTATCTGCAGATGCCTAACGGGCAGAAGATTCAGCTGAACGTGCCCGGCGACCAGATTTTTCTCGGCTCGGGCTCCAACAATGTTTTCGCCGCACTCAACAATCTCATTGCCGACTACTCGGGAGGCAAGGTGAACACGCAGCAGGCGGTGAATGATACCGCGTCGCTCAACACGGCGCTCAATTATTTATCGCAGCAGCGCGTAACCATCGATAATTCGATCACACGGCTCACAGCCGCGACGGATGCCGTCGGCAGCCAGCAGACTCAGCTCACGGCGGCGCAGACAAACCTGATGCAGGCCGATATTCCGCAGGTGGCCACACAGCTCTCACTCAGCGAGACGCAGCAGACCGCGCTTGAAGACGTGATAGCGCAGCTTGGCTCGCAGCAGAACAGCCTGTTCAGCAAGATCGGGCCGTAGGAGCGTCGCAGTTCGCAGCCACTATACTGAAGAGCGGGGAAAAGATCCTTGCTTGCGCCGATTCGATTTCTCTGGAATGCGACACGCGGCCACCGGCTTGCTCTGTGGCGGAGCCAATATCTGCGCTGGCGTGTTGAAACCTACTCCGGCAAGCGCGCTGAAACGCTTACCGCATCGTCTGTGCTCGGCTTTTTGTGGTCCACGCGATGGGAACTGCTGAGCTTCCTGGGCTGGACGAACAGGCTCGATCGTGAGATTCGCCGCCAGCCGTGACCTGCGACCCATCTTTGCGTCTCATCTGACATTGGCCTTGCGCCGACTGATAGCCTATCGCTGATGCTGGAGTCTCCTCTGGGTAAACCTGTGAGTTTGCGAATAGCTGGAATTGCCGTTGCCGCATTGTTGTGGCCGCTCGCTGCGCTCGCGCAGAATCTTCCGCCGGTAACGCCACCCGAGCCCATGCCGAGCACGCAGGGGCCGGCACCGACCATTCGCGTGACGACGACCGAAGTGCTGGTGCCCACGCTGGTGCAGAAAAAAGACGGGGAGATTCTTTACGGACTCAAGCAGGGTGACTTCATCCTTGACGACAACGGAATTCCGCAGAAGATTCGCGTGCAGGAGGAGATGGACACCGCTCCTGTCGCGCTTGTGGTTGCTGTAGAAGAGGGTGGCGCGAGTGTGCTCGAGTTCGACAAGCTGGCCAAGCTGGGTCCGCTGCTCGATCTTTTTCTCAGCGATCCGCGCAGCCAGGTGGCGCTGGTCGGATTCGATTCGACGCAGCATCTGATTCAGGACTTTACACATGCCGGCGATGAAGTGAACGATGCGTTGAGAAACCTCCAGCCCGGCGATGGCCGCGCGTCCATCCTCGATACCATCAGCTACTCTGTCAGCCTGCTGCAGTCGCAGCCTAAGGACTTTCGCCGCGTGTTGCTGCTCATCAGCGAAGAACGCGACCACGGAAGCAAGCACACGAAACCGGAAAAGCTGATCAAGCAGATTGGCGAGTCGGATGTGCTGGTGCTCAGCGTGTCGTTTTCGCCTGCACGTGCCGAGTTTGCGCACGATGTGAAAGACTCCGGCAATGACCGGACGATGAACATGATCTCGGCGCTGGCGATGCTGGTAAAGGCATTCAAGAAGAATGTGACCAAGGAGATCGCCACCATGAGCGGCGGCGAGTACACCACATTTACCGGCGACAAGCGGTTCGAGGCGCGTGTAGTGGACGCGGCCAAGCACATGCGCAACCGCTATCTCATTACCTTCAGCCCGTCTGACCCATCGCCGGGCCTGCACACCATCCGCGTGCGCACCACACAGGACTACGGCGCGAGGATTATCGCGCGGGCCAACTACTGGCAGGATTCGGGACAGTAAGGCAAGAGTCTTTCCATATCCGGAGATAACTGATCCCGATGGGTTTGCACCGTGGTTCCCGCCCCGCATCGGGTTCCATTCAGGGTCCATTCATGGTAATCTCACATAAGACACTTTAGAGAGTGGACCTGAGAGAGAAGAGGAGTAACACACGCCGTGCTGGCGACTCAAAAGAAAACTGAACTGATCACCCGCTTTCGCACTCACGACAAGGACACCGGTTCCCCCGAGGTCCAGATTGCGATTCTGAGCGAGCGGATTGGCGACCTGACCGAGCACTTCAAAACTCACAAGAAGGACCATGCCTCCCGGCGCGGTCTGTTGATGCTGGTCAGCAAGCGCCGCCGCCTGCTGGATTACCTGAAGACACACGATTCGGACCGCTACCGCGACGTAATCGGCAAGCTCGGTATCCGCAAGTAAGCCCAGAAAGACAACATTGAACCGGAAGCGCCCAGACCGGATCCTGGTCACGGCTTCTCATGTATTGACACGCCGGAGCCACCCCACCCCTGGCCAACAGCCATTGCTGCTACAGGCCGCGCGAAGCCATCGCTTCAGCGCGGCCGGCGCTCACGCCTCTCGTGTGCCTGCAGTTGTGCTGCATCTTCTGGCCGCTCTTTACCGCGCTTCCCACACAAGTTTCCCAAGCGAACAAATGAAAAGAGGACTCTATGTCTACCAAGCATGAAGTAGCCGTCGAGCTGGCCGGCGGCAAGCGGCTGGTCTTTGAGACCGGGCGCATGGCCAAGCAGGCCTCCGGCGCCGCACTGGTCTCCACGGGCGAAACCGTTGTTCTGGCCACCGCTGTGGCATCGGCCGATCCAAGAGAGGGCATCGATTTCTTCCCGCTCACCGTCGACTATCGCGAGTACACCTACGCAGGCGGACGCATCCCCGGCGGCTTCATCAAGCGCGAAGGCCGGCCCAGCGAAAAGGAAATTCTCACCGCCCGCCAGATCGACCGTCCCATACGCCCGCTCTTCCCTGAAGGATTCCGCAACGAGACACAGCTCATCGCTCTCGTCTTCTCAGCAGACAAGGAAAACGATCCCGATGTGATCGCCATCAACGCCGCTGCGGCGGCCGTGGCGCTCTCCGACATTCCCTTCGGCGCGACCGTCGGCGCCGTGCGCATTGGCCGCGTGAACGGCGAGTACGTGGTGAATCCCACTTATGCCGAGCGCGCAGGCTCCACGCTGAACATCATGATCGTCGGCCACAAGGACGGCATCGTGATGATTGAGTCCGGCGCAAAGGAAGAGAGCGAAGAGGTTATTCTCGGGGCCATCGAGTTCGCGCACGGCGAGATCAAGAAGATCGTTACCGCGATCGACGAGCTGGTTGCCAAGGGCGGCAAGACCAAGCGCGCATTTACGGCGCCGGAGTTCGACGAAGCCTACTACAACGAACTGAAGTCGAAGATCGGCGAGCGGCTCAAGGACGCACTCGATACCAAGAAGCACGACAAGATTGCCAGCTACTCTCTGATCAAGCAGATCAAGGATGAGCTTGCCGCCGAGCTGCCTGCCGACGATCCGAATGCGAAGAAGAAGCTTGGCCATTACTATGAGCTTCTGCGCGAGCGCACCTTCCGCGAGCAGGTGACCAAGGACCGTATCCGTCCTGACCGCCGCGCCTTCGACGAGATTCGTCCCATCACCATCGAGACCAGCGTTCTGCCACGCACGCACGGTTCGGCGCTGTTCACACGCGGCGAGACCCAGGCGCTCGTCACCGCAACGCTCGGCACTCCCGACGAGAGCCAGCGCCTCGAGAGCTATGAAGGCGAGCAGAAGAAGGGCTTCATGCTCCATTACAACTTTCCGCCCTTCAGCGTTGGCGAAACCGGCCGTATGACCGGCGTGGGCCGCCGCGAAGTGGGCCACGGAGCACTGGCGGAGCGCGCCATTACCGCTGTACTGCCCGAGGGCGAGGACATGCCCTACTCGATCCGCGTCGTCTCGGACATTCTCGAATCGAACGGCTCCTCGTCGATGGCCTCGGTCTGCGGCGCGAGCCTGGCGCTCTTCGATGCGGGCATTGCGCTCAAGGGTGCGGTGGCAGGCGTGGCGATGGGTCTGGTGAAAGAGGACGACGATTACGCCATCCTAACCGACATTGCAGGTGCTGAAGACCACTATGGCGACATGGACTTCAAGGTGGCCGGCACGCGGAAGGGAATTACCGCGCTGCAGATGGACATCAAGATCGGCGGCCTTACCCGCGAGATCCTGCAGCAGGCCATGGAGCAGGCGCGCCGCGGGCGTCTCTTCCTGCTCGACAAGATGGACGGCATTATTGACGGCCCCCGCCAGGAGCGCTCGCAATACGCGCCGCGCATCGAGACGGTGATGATCCCCACCGACAAGATTCGCGACCTGATCGGCAAGGGCGGCGCAACCATCCGCGGTATCGTGGAGCAGACCGGCGCCAAGATCGACGTGGATGACACCGGCAAGGTCAGCGTGGCCTCATCCGATGCAGACGGCCTGAAAAAGGCGCTGGCCATGATCAGCGACATCACGGCTGTGCCCGAGGTTGGCAAGACCTACCTGGGCAAGGTGGTCCGCCTGGCCGAGTTCGGCGCATTCGTCGAGCTCTTCCCCGGCACCGATGGCCTGCTGCACATCTCCGAGATCGCCGAGCATCGCGTGAAGGAAGTGAAGGACGAGCTGCGCGAAGGCGATCAGGTAATGGTGAAGGTGCTGGCCATCGAAGGCAACCGCATCAAGCTCAGCCGCAAGGCGCTCATCAAGGAGCAGAAGGCCAAGCTTGCACAGGCTGCGGGTGGCGATGCCGCGGCCGCCGGCGAAAGCGGCGAGGCTCAGGCTGCGCCTCCGCCGCCGCGTCCGCGCCACGAGTTCGACGAGCGCCAGCCCACCTCAAACCAGAGCACCATCCTCATAGAGGGCGGCGAAGACTTTGAGGATGAAGGCGAGGAGTTCGACGAAACCAACGAACCCAACTTCAACCGCGCAGATGGCGCGCCGGCGGCTTCAGGCGGCCAGCCTTACGGCGGAGGGCGTCCGCAGGGCGGAGGCGGCAACCGTCGCCGCCGTCGTCGCCGTCCCGGTAGCGGAGGCCGTGGTCCTAGCAATCACCAAGGATAATGCGAAAGCCCTGAAAAGCCGAAAGGCCCGGATCATGCGATCCGGGCCTTTTGCTTGCTCAAAATCTGGGTGCACGCAGATGAGGCATCAGGATATCAGTGCGGCTGGAAGGTACGCTGCTTCTCAATGACGGGAAACGTCCGGCCAAAAGGGGACGGCGACGGCTCAAACCCCCTTGCAGCCGCGCGCCCCGAGTTCTTTTCCGAGTACATGCGCCGGTCGGCTGCGATGCATAGCGCCTCGGCATCGGTCGCATCTTCTGGATACACAGCAATACCGACGCTCGCGCCCACCTGCACACTGTGACCTTCCAGATCGAATGGCTCATTCAGCAGCTGCATGAGCGAGAGACCGACATTCTCGGCGTCTTGCCGGCTGGTCGGCTCTTCCAGAATGATTGAGAACTCATCGCCGCCGGTGCGCGCTACGGTGTCGGAGCGCCGGATGCGGCTTAGAAACACCTCGCCTGTGCGCTTCAGCAGGAGGTCTCCAATGTGGTGGCCGACAGTGTCGTTGACCTGCTTGAAGCGGTCCAGATCTACCAGCAGCAGCGCGACCTGGCGTCCTGTGCGGTGTGCGCGCTCGAGCGCTCCGGCCAGCCTGTCCTGAAAAAGCCTGCGGTTGGGCAGCCCGGTCAGTTCATCGTGCAGCGCCAGATATTTGTTGTGCTCGATCTGCTTTTCAAGGAGCAGCAGGATCATGCCCACGGCTACTACGTACTTGGGCAGGTTCCAAACTTCGTCTTCGGGATGGAGATTCGGAAAGAATGTGCTGATGCTCGGGCCGGCCACAAAGACTCCGGCCCAGGCCAGAAACCCGGCAATGGTGATGAGTCCGCCGGTGGTCGCCCGGCGGTAGCTGAAGAGGAAGTGGATGCAACATCCAAAATAGACGGCAAAGAAGATCGCGTTCAACGCCAGATCAGCGCCGCCAGGCTGATTTTGCTCGGCCAGCAGAAAAGCCGTGAGCCCGCAATAGAGACTCACAACTGCCCAGCGCAGCGGGTGAGTGAACTGGGACGCCGAAATCAATGCAAGTGCAAGAGGCAACAGGCCAAAGAGGAGCGAGGCGGGTACCAGAATCCAGCTTCCCGAGGGAGCGTAGACCAGCAACGCCAGATAGAGAGTATTCGAACCTATGAGAATCCAGAACAGGATCCGACTCGATAGGCGCCTGCGATAGGGCACGCAGGCCCACATGAAAACCACGCCCGCCCACGCAAGCGCGGCCATGCCCAGAAAAGAGGCGAAGGTGCCAACCCAGCCCGGCTC
>DASZXD010000247.1:0-22519 GCA_035546015.1 Occallatibacter sp. | reverse complement strand
TGTCCAGGCACCGCCGCCAGCACAGACAAGCTCACCCGCGCTGGCCCCTACCCCGCCAGCGGCTCGGAGTGGGCCAAAGGAGCCGATTGAAAAGCCGCACCTGGCTGCGGCTCAACAGAAGCAGTCGAGCAAGGCCGCAGCGCATGAGGCGGCTGAAACTGAACAGAAACCCGCACCGCCACCCGCGCCAGCGGCTAACTGCATTCTGGGTGCGAATCCGGATCGATATGTCGCGCTGGCGGAGCAAGCGCGCGGGCGTGGGGATTACGCGAATGCGATCCGCATCTTCCGTGAGGTGCTGGATTGCGATCCGGGTAATGCTGCGGCGCGCGAGGGACTGGACAAAGCGCAGCGCGGAGCGCAATCGCATTGAGGTTGTGCGCACGCTGCGGGCTCACAATATGGCGATTCTTTTCGTTGAAAATTCCGAAGGGCTGAAGCCCAGGTCATTTTTCTCCAGCTATTATTGATCCGGTTTAAGCCGGGCTCTTTCAAAGCCATCCACTGATAAAACTTTCGGAAACCATGGTGCCGCCGGGCTACCAGAGCAGCTTGAGCGCGAACTGCACCTGCCGTGCAGTCGTGCTGGTGCTGGTGATGACGCCTGCAGTGGGCGAGACACCCGAGGGCGTGAAGACGACCAGGTTGGGCGTGTTGAAGTTGGCGCGATTGAGCAGGTTGAAGATCTCGGCACGGAACTGGAGACTGGTACGCTCGCGGAGGGCAGTCTCCTTGAGCATGGAGAGATCCCAGGTGGCGAGGCCGGGGCCGGTGAGCGAGTCGCGGCCGAGGTCGCCGTAGAAGCCGCTGCCGCTGGGCGGGGCAAGGAAAGCTGCGGGGTTGTACCACTGCTTTGGGCTCTTGGGGAGGACGCGGCCCGTGAAGGACGGGTTGGTGAAGGGGCGGACGGGGTTTTTGGAGTCGCCGTTGTTGGAGGGGTTGTAGCTGAGTTGCGGCGTGAAGGGGAAGCCCGATTGCAGGGTAACGATGGAGTTGGCGGTCCAGCCGCCAACGAGTGCGTCGGCGATGCCGCTGCTGTGATTGAGGACCGGCTTATTTTTGCCGAAGGGCAGCTCGCAGGACGCGCTGATGACAGCAACGTTGCGCACGTCGTAAGTGGCCGGGCCCCAGTCGGATTTGATGTGGAATGGATTGGAGACAAGGCCGGGGGCGTTGCCTGCGGCGGTGGCGTTGAGCGAGTCGCCGTCATCGAGCGATTTGGACCAGGTGTAGACACCGCGCAGGACAAGACCGTGACTGAGTCGGTGATTGAGATCGGCCTGCAGAGCGTTGTAAGAACTGGCACCGACGGAGAACCAGGCCCATGCTGCTCCAAGCGCGGGGTTGGCGCTGGGCGTTCCGGGCGCGATGTAATACGAACCGGCAGGCACCGGCTGACCGGCGAGAGGCGCTGGGAAGTTGACCGGATAGACGGCGGGACAGGGCGACGCGGGACAGACGGTGGGCGTGGGTTCGTTGTCGTCGAGGCTCACGATCTGGTGGTAGCCGTGGGAGCCGACGTAACCGAGAGTGAAGACAGTGTTGGGCGTGAGTTCCTGCTCCAGGCGCAGTGAGTAGGAAACGAGCGTGGGCGTGTGCATGTCCGGCTGCACGCCGGCGGGCGCGATTTTGGCGTTGGCGGGGATGGACGTGGTGGAGAGCGGAAGGCTGGAGACGGCTAGATTGGCGATGCTGTATGACGGATTGAAAGGAGCGTTCTGGTCCATCCGGTACCCGAGTGCGTCCTGCAGGTCGTTGTACATGCCGAAGCCGACGCGGAGAACCGTGCCGGTTCTGATGCCCCAGGCGAGGCCAATGCGCGGCTGCGGGAGGAACCTGGCGCGATTGTTTGTGAATGCGGAGCTTGCGATACGTGGCTGGGTGGCGAGCGCGCCGTTGGTGAATACAAAGCTGGCGGCGCGGCCGTGGGCTTCGTTCCAGCCGTTGGTGAACTCATCGCGGAAGCCGAGCGAGACGGTGAGCCGGGGTGTCAGGCGGATGGTGTCTTGCGCGTACCATGCGCCGAGAAGCGAGCGCCAGTTCATCTCGGTGGGTGTGGGGTCGTAGAGGAAGCTGGAAATGGTTCCGGCGAGAAACTGCTGGAGGCCAGTAAATGTTGCCTGGCCAAACTGCGTGAGCGCGAGGTCTTCATTGGCCTGGAGCTGCTGAAACCATGCGCCGGCGCTGAACTCGTGGCGGCCGCGGGTGAGGATGACCCGATCCTGATATGTATAGAGATTACGCGCGATGTGCAGATTGCTGCCGGTATTGCTTCCGCCCTGGCTGATCTGCGCGGAGGGATTTGCCGCAGCGCTTCCGCCCACGACTACGGTGCCAACAGGATGGCTGCCGACAAATCCTGGCACAGCGGCCGCGGGTGTATCGGGCGTTGGCTCGCCAGTGTAGTAGTAGGCGGCGCGTGAGTAGCCGATGCGCGCGGTGTGGAGCAGCGATGTGGAGAAGGAGTGGTTCTCTTCGAGACTCAGGACCTGCTCGCGCAGGGTTTCGATGTCGGTGCTATAGAGATTGGCTGAGGTGGGAGTTACGTCAGAGCTGTCGTCGATGGTGTAGATAGCGTTGAAGGCGTCCTTGGGAGAGAACGAGCGGTCGAAGCGGGCAGTGCCGAAGTCATCGCGGATAGTTTGAAGCGGACCATTGAAGGCTTCAGAGATGCCGCCGAAGTCTGGCGCGTTGGGACTCTGCGCGGGCCAGAGATTGAGCAGCGGGAGGACGGCTGAGTTGACGCCAACATTGACCAGGCCAGAGTCAGGGCATGGATTGGGTGCAGGTGTGACGAGCTTGCAGGGCAGATAGCCGCTGCGTGCGCTGGTATCTGGCACAAGCGCAACGCCGGTCTGGTGAAGGTGCTGGTTGAAGCCCTCGAAGTTACCGAAGAAAAAGGTCTTGTCGCGCTGAAGTGGACCGCCGAGCGACGCTCCATACTGATTGCGCTGGAAGGGCGGAACAGTGCCGTTGGCGAAGTAGTTGGGCGCGTCGAGGCGGTTGTTGCGGAGAAACTCGTAAACCGAGCCGTGCAGACGATTCGTGCCGTCCTGGGTGACGATGAGTACCTGTGCGCCGGGGCGTTTGCCGTATTCGGCGCTGTAGGTATCGCGGAGGACATTGAACTCGCGGACAGCTCCAACGCCGAGCAGTTCCTGGCTGGTGCCGCCGGGTTGCATGTTGTTCTCAGCCGCGCCAGTGAACTCAATGCCGTTGAGCAGGAAGAGGTTCTGCTGGGGGCGGACGCCGGAGACGGCGAAGTTGTTGCCTACCGTGGAGTTGGAGACACCGACGCCACCGGTTTTTTGCGAAGTGAAGTTGACAATGCCTGGGTTGAGGGCGAGAAGCAGATCGAAGCTGCGGCCGTTGAGCGGCAGGTCTTTGATTTCGCGCTCGCCGACAAGACCGGAGATATCGGCGGTGGTGGCGCTAACGGCCTGGGCATCAGCGTTCACGGCGACTTGTTGCTGGACCTCGCCGACGGAGAGGCGAAGATCGGCAGTCGCATCCTGCCCGACCACGAGATGGATGCCGGTGCGGATCTCCTGGGCAAAGCCGTCTTTACGCGCAGTGATCTGGTAGTTGCCGACGGGAAGCGAGGAGACGAAGAAATGACCGGTAGCGTCGGTGACGGTGGCGCGCTCCATACCTGTGTCGACGTTTTTGACGGCGATATTGGCATATGAGACGGCTGCCCCAGATGGATCAGAGACCGAGCCATAGAGGTTTGAGGAGGTCTGTGCGTGGCATGCGGTGGCGAGGAGAAATGCGACGGCGCAAATGAGTGAGGCGATGCAACGACGAAACTGCGCCCGACGCGTGGATGACGACACTGGAGCCTCCGGATTATGAGTGTCTGAAAGGGAAGCGGCTTGCTAGAGTTTGGTCGCGCTCACCTCGAATATATACGATTTATTCGTATTAAATTGATTGCATAGATCTCAATATGGGATGGATCTGGAACCTAAAAGAGAAAAACTGCGGCGGCCTAAAGAGTGGCCACCGCGGTGGAAGTGTATGAGAGTTAGCGCGCTGAGACTTCGAGTTCAGCGGGGGCGGCGATCGAGCTTACGGCAGGGTCATAGTACTCGTAGACCTTCGACTCGAAGGTTTTAGCGCGGATGGGATATTTGGCGCGGAGACGGAAGTGGATCCTGGTCTCGCTGCCGGGTGCGAAGGAGTCGAAGTAGAGAATGGCCTGTGTTGCAGTGAGGCTGAATTTTTCGAGCCGGCCGGATCTGGCGTCGGCGGTCTTGGAGACGAGGTCCTGCAGGTCTTCTGTGAGGAGATCGAAGCCGGGAGGGATGCCCAGATCGACCATGACCATATTGGCGGTTTCTTTGAGGTTGCTGCGAATGGTGGCCGTGGCGGTGACGATGTCATTCTGCGCAAGTTTCGTGCGGTCATAGGCGACGTTGATGGAGAGCGGCTCAGGGGCGGCCTTGGCTTCCCATGGCAGGAAGTAGCGGCCTACAACCTGGTAGGCGAGCGAACCGGAGCCGGTGAAGTGAATTTGCACGTTGCTGGGTTTGGTAGTGTCAACGGCGGTGAGAACGACTTGATGGAAGAGGTCGTTGTTTTCGGGCGTGAGTTCGAGCTTTTCTGCCGTCTTGCCATTGAAAGCGATCTCGACTGTGCCGCGGACGTCCGCGGTGCTTTCCTCTGATGCCATGAGGAGCGCGCGGAGAGCCATGATGGTGGCCTGCGTGGTTCCCCATGTGCCAGAGGCCTCTTTCTTTGAGGTGATCCAGGCGAGCGCTTTGTGAACGGTCTCGGGCGACTGATGCGCTTTGAGTAAAGCCTGCACGGCGAGGCCCGTGGTCTCGACGGCGGCGCTTTCGCCTGTGGAGTAGACGTTGGTATCAGGCGCTGTCCACCAGATCTGATCGCCGTTTTCCTGGTGGTCATCAAGAAGCATTTGCAGAGCCTGATGGGCGAGCGCGTCGTTCTTGTCGTGCTCGACTGCGAAGTTGGCAAGCACAGCGAGCGTATAGGAGTCAGATTTGCCGTCAAGGTGCGCGGAGAGGAACTGCGCGGCTTTGTCGAGTGCGGCGCCGCGGTAGCCGGTGACTTCAAGCGACCACGCGATGTAAGCAGTGATGCGCACGAGGTCGGAGTTGTAGCGGTTGGTTGCGCCTTCATTGATGAAGGACGTGTCCGGCTTCCAGCTTCCGTCGGGCTGCTGCTGTGCGATGAGCCAGTTGCGGGTGCGTTCGATCAGGCGCGGGTCTACGTCGTGGACCTTTGACATGTCGCTGAATTCCATAAGGCCGTAGGCAGTAAGAATCTTGTTGGCGGGCGGGTTGCCAAACCAGGAGAAGCCGCCTCCGGGGACCTCGAAGGTGAGCAGGCGCTGGTAGCCGGTAGCGATGTAACCCTCGGCTTTGGCGTGAATCTCAGGCGTGAGCTTGTTGGTGCGCTTCATGTAGTCGAGAGCGAGGACATTGGGGTAAGTGCTGGACGAGGTCTGCTCAAAGCAGCCGAAGGGCATGCGGAGCAGGCTGTCCATGCCTTCAACGACCTGGCTGAGCGGACCGGGATAGATACGGACGAGGATCTTACTTGCGTCGGGAATGGACTGTGCAGGGAATGTAATGATGCGCTCGGTGGCCTGATTGCCGGGCGTGTCAACATTCGTACCGTCGAGACGGCCGTTGAAGACGGTGTTCTGTTCGCGGCCGTTAGGGACGACTTCGATTTCACGGACGACGATGTCACGGCGTTCTGATGCCCCGTTCATGTGCGCAGAGAGTGTGAGCTTGAATTTGCCGATGCGGTTTGCCTGAAGCGTGAAGTGTGTGCCTCCGACCTGGCCGGCGTTGACGGAGACGGTTTTGGTGCCGGCGTCATCGGCGAGCGCGTACCAGTCATCGGGTTTAAGTGTGAGCTCGACATTGCCGTTGGAGCCGGTGTAGTTGTAGACGGCGGCGGGGATGGTGATGCGATCTCCCTGTGTGAGCGTGACGGGAAGATCGAGGTCGGCGAAGAAGTCCTGAAAGACTTTGAGTGAAGATGTGGCAGTGCCGAGCGCGCCGTTGACGGTGGATGCGAGCATGGCCATGCGCCAGGTGGTGATGGAGTCGGCGATAGGGACTTCGATGGTGGCCTCGCCGTTGCTGTCTGTGATGATTTCGGGGTTGATGTAGAGGGCTTCAGGGAAGTAGGAACGAATATGGGTTTCGTGGACGGCGGAGTCAAGCGCACCCATTGCGGTACCGGTTGCCTTCAACTCCTGACGCAGGGCTTTTTGCGCAACGAGCTGATCGCGATCCATCACGGCCATGTTGCCGGCCATGATGGCGACGCCGTGCATCGCGCCGGGCGCAGCCACTTGCATGGGCGCGAATTCCATCTCACGCACAGCGAAGACCGCCGGCTGCCCAGCAACCACATTGACAGCCTGCGTGACCGCGCCGACTTCAAGCACTGCGCTGACAACGGCGCGGTCGCGTGTGGCGAGCGTGAAGGTGGATTCAGCGATCTGGAAGCCAGGCGATTCAATGCGGAGAGCGTAGCGGCCGGGCGGCAGGCCGGCGAAGGAGAAGCTGCCGTTGGCGTCGGTTTTTGTGGTGCGCGGGTTGTGCTCGTCTGCTGTACGTGCTGTGATTGTGGCGTTGGGCACGACTGCGCCGGACCGATCCGTGACAGCGCCTGCGATGGCAGCGAGGCCGTTAAGCGGGCCACGGTTGTGCTCGATCTGGATGTTTGTGCCGTTCGGATGTGGGTTGTCGACCTGGACGCGTGTGCTGGCTCCGATGGTGGCGGAGAGGTCATCCGCAGTATCAAATTGACGATCGGGACCAGCGCTGACGATGCGGTAGAACTTCTGCTGCGGCGCACGATACCAGCTCAGAGGCTCGAGACGCAGATCGGAGGCCCATGCATCGTGCAACTGCGCAGGCTGCTGTCTGCTGAGTTCGGCGAAGAGATATGGCAGTTCCTCGTGGCGCGTGGATTTTTCGTAGACGGCGCTCAATGTGGACGCGAGCCGAGTTATCTGGTCGTGGAAGGCCTTTTGATAACGCTCATTGAATTGCGGGGCTTTTTCCTGTGGCAGCGTGCGTCCGAACTCGGTATCGAGCCTGCCGGGATTGGCCATCTGCATATTGGCAAAGAGAGCGCGGGCGTCGACGTCGGCATTGTTAACCGCGACTGGCTCGATCACGTCATTCAGAGTGAGGGAGTGGATCTCATAGCGCGGCTTCATGAGCTCCTGCTCGAGATAGAAGAAGACCTTGGCAAAGCCGGGCTGCTTTTCAGCGAGTGCGAAGACGGCTTCATCAACGATCTGCAGGCCGATGGCGGCATGGACGGCTTCACCGTGCTCACCGGTGACGCGGAAACGGATGCGTGCGTCGGCGCCGGGCTTGTAGACGGTTGCATCAGCGGTGGCTTCAATGTGAAGCCCGGCAGCGGGCTGGATAAAAACGATGCGGCGGTCGGCGATGGCCTGCGCATTTTCGCCGAAACGGTAGGCGTCGATCTCAAGTGTGCCGGCCATCGCTGGGGTGACTTCGAGGCCGAGAGAGGCCTGGCCGCTGTGGACGTCGACATCGCGGGTGAGGATGGTCTGGCCGTTGCTTACGACGTCAATGTAAACAGCGCCGCCGGGTGCGGTGGAGAAGATGCTGAGCTGCATGGGTTCGCCGACTTGGTAGACAGCACGGTCGGTGCGGAGAAGAATGTGGTCTTCGCCGCCGGCGGACTGAAGCGGGATGCTGGCTGTGGCGTGGTTGCCGTGGGAATCGGAGGCGTCAATGGAAAGAGTTGTGGTGTCGTCTTTGGGTGTGAAACGGATGACGGCGACACCGCTGGAGTCAGTGGCAACTTTCTGCGAGGATACGCCGGGAATATGGACGAAGAGATCGGCCGCGGCGGGCGAGCCGTCAGGATATGAGGCGAGGAGATAGACCTGGTTTTCGAGGCCGGGGACCAGGGCACTGCTTTCGGGCACTGCGGTAACGAGTATCGAGGACTGGCTGACGGTAATGGGCTCGTTGCGGGTTTCGGCGTGGCCCGAGGTGTCTTTGACTGTGGCTTCGATGAGCACGGGAGCGGCGCCGTTGTTGAGCGGACGGCCGGCGAAATATGCGGGAAGTTTGAGATCAAAACGATATGCGCCGTCTTTGTCGGTTATGCCGCTGCTGGAGGCAGCCTGCGCGATGGCGACATCCATTGTGGAGGCTTTGATTTCGACATTTGCGCTGGAGACGGGCTCGCCGAAGAAGTAGTTGGCGTGGATCGTGCCGGTCACATGGTCGCCAGGGCGATAGTCGCGGCGTGGCTTGCCGTTCTGCTGTGCGAAGTCGATGGCGACTTTGAATTTGGGAAGGACGTAGCGCTCGACGTTGAAGGCGAGCTCGGCGGTGTTGGAGGGGGCGTCGGGTCTGCCCATCAGCGCGCGGAGATGATAGGTACCGAGATTCACCTCGTCGGCGAGCGTGAATTCGGTAGAGGCGATGCCGAATTCATCGGTAGACGTGATTTTCTTGAAGACCTTGTTGCCGCGCGAGTCTTCTATCTCGAAGGTGAGCGGGCTGGATGTGGCATGGTGCGAGGCACGATCGAGCGCAAGCGCACGGACGTGGATGGTCTGGCCGGGCTGATAGATAGGCTTCTCCGTGGTGAGAAGGATGGAGGCTTTATTTTCGAGGCGGATGGGCTGCGTAAACTCGGCACTGCCAATCGGTGTCAGAGCTACAAAATGCAGTTCGCAGTTGCCGGTGAGTCCGGCAGGAAAGCGGAGTTGGGCATTGACGGCTCCGCGCCGGTCTGTGCGGCCGGTGTAGAGCATGCGCGCGGACTGGCCCGGCGCGCGGAGTTCGACACGTAGAGTACTTTCACCGGGGATGGTGTGGTTGTCCGGATCGCTGACAAGAAGACGGACGGCGGCTTCACCGCCAGCGAGGTAAGCACTCTGACCAAGGATACGGACAACAGGGCGGCGGAGAATTTCGGAGACCGCGCGAACGGCCTCGAAGGCGGGAACGGTTTCACCGGTGTAGACGTAACGATAGCGAACGCGTTCCCAGACAAGATCGTCGAATGGTATGGGCTCGGCAGAGGAGAGAGCGATGTTCCATGCGCTGTCACCGGGTTTGGTCTCGAGATCGCGCTCGGTGCGGCCAAGGATTTTGCCTTCAGGATTGAGCAGCTCGACGACGAGCGTTCCCGGTCCGGTGCGCGTGGAGTGATAGGGAATAGTAAGGGAAAGCTCGCTGTGCGTATAGATGGCGGAGATGGATTCGCCGTGAGACTGTGTGGCGGCAAGCAGGAAGCAAAAGACGGCTGCGAGGAAAAATGCCGCCTGAAAGCGAAGAGACTCGGGACGCGTGGAACCGGGTTTCATACACACTCCTGTCGCGGAATCGCTCGCTGTGGCGGCGATTCCGCTCGTTCTGGACTAAGAACGGGCGATACGAACGAACTTGCAGGAAAAAACCGCAGTTTTTCTGACATATGGACAGAGAGGCGCGGGAGGAGTTAGCCCCGAGCGTGGATTCTGTATGGACAGAGACGCATTATGCGCATGCGGGAGATGCAAAACACCAGCAGGAAGAAAAAGCACGAAAGGGCGCATTTTTCGCGGGTTTTCAATGCTGAATGATGCGATTATCCATGTAAAATCGTTTGCATAGACAACTGCACTGCTACCGCTCATATCTCATTACCCAGATTGCCGAGACTCTGAACTGCGATGAAGGATTCGACAGGCGACAAGAAGCAAAAAGACGGCGCGAGGCCGGTTCACCATACGACAAGCCTGAAGCAATTGGCGGAGCATCTCGGGCTGAATCCGGCGACGGTTTCCGTGGTGCTGAACGATGTGCCGGGGCGGTCGATTCCGCAGGCGACCCGGGATCGCATCAAGGCGGCCGCAAAGGAACTTAACTATCAGCCGAACCTGCTGGCGCGCTCACTGCGCAGCCGGCGAACGCTGACCATCGGCATCCTGGTTCCCGAGTTGGGCGACGGATATCACACGCAGGTGATGAGCGGGATCGGCGATCAGCTTATTAAAGCCGGCTACTTCTACTTCACGGCGCATCACCGGCACAAGCGGAACCTGGTGGAGGAGTACACGCGGCTGCTCATCGGGCGCGGCGCGCAGGGTATCATCGCGATCGATACGCTGCTGGAGCATCCCATCGGGATTCCGGTGGTGGCCGTTGCCGGGCACAAGCACATTGAAGGTGTGACGAATGTACTGCTCGACCATCGAAGGGCGGCGGAACTCGCGTTGTCGCATCTCTACTCTCTGGGGCACAGGAAGATCGCTTTCATGCGCGGGCAGCCGTTCAGCTCCGACTCCGATGAGCGGTGGAAGAGCCTGGTGGCGGTAGCGGAGCAGATGGGAATCGAGATCAAGCCGGAGCTGGTAGTGAGCCTGGAGCGCGATCTAACGTCGCCGGAGCTTGGCTACCCTGTCGTGCAACAACTGCTGGCAGCGAAGGAACCGTTTACAGCAATTGTTGCGTTTAACGATATCTCGGCGATAGGCGCGATTCGTGCGCTGCAGGATGTGAATCTGAAGGTGCCGGAAGATGTGTCGGTGATCGGGTTCGACGACATCAAGGCTGCAGCGTACACATTGCCGAGATTGACGACGATTAACCAGCCTCTGGAAGAGATTGGCCGCATTGCAACGCAGAGCCTGCTGAACAAGATTCACAACACGGTGCCACCGCAGGATGAGATTACTGTGGAACCGGAGCTGATTGTGCGCGAGTCGACGGGACCGGTGAAGGGCTGAGTCAGCGGTGCGCCGTGTTGTGTTCCCGCACTGCGGCGAACTGCAGCAGCGCCATGATGAGCGCAGCGGCGCAGGGCGCTGCGAGCCCGAAGCGCAGTGAATGAAAGTGCGCAGAGAGCAGGCCGGTGAACCAGGGGAAGATTGCGGCTCCGACGCCGCCTACAGCGAAGATCCATCCGCGGGCTGAGTGCTCGAGCATGAATGAGAGCAGCAGTGGATAGAGCGGACCAACGCTGATGCCGGCTAATGTGGCAAAGACGAGAATTGCCGAAGGATAAGGCGCAGCGACGAGTGCGATCACTGTGAGCAGAGCTCCGCAGATGGTGGCGCGAAGCGTGGCGCGGCGGCCCATCTTTGCGAGCAGCCGCGTGGAGAAGGCGAGCCGGCTGAGCATCTCTCCAAACCAGAAGAGCGAAGTGGCCAGAGCAGCACCGGCGAGCGAGTTGAGCCCGGCGCGATGCGAGTAAGTCGTGAGCCAGCCGCTGAGCGCTGCTTCTACTCCAACGGAACACATAGCGAGAATGACAAGTGCCAGCAGGATGCCGCGCGCGCCGGGAGTGGAGGCCCGCGGTTTCTCGATGCGTGCAGGCGGTTCATGGCGCTCAGCGACGACGACCCAGGCGAGAAGTAACAGTGAGAGCACGAGGAGCAGAATAAAAAGCGCGCGGATGTCAGTATTGTGCAGGAAAGGCAGAAAGAGGATGGGACCGCTTGTGGCTCCGACGGACCAGATGAAGTTGAGCGCCTCGAGTCGTGCAGCGCTTTCATCTCTGCTGCGGTCGGTGATGAGCAAGCTGGTTGCGGTCATTGCCAAGCCGAGGCCAAGGCCGTAAAAGAAGAAGGCGACAAAAGGCGCGCGTGCAGCCGCAAGAGACATTAACGCCGTGGACAGCACGATGAGCGCGTAACCCATAGCGAGTGCCCGTACGCGATTGAGGCCGGTGAAAACTGCGCCCAGAGCGGAGCCGAGAAATTGCAGGAAGAGCAGCGTGCCGGCGGATGCGTCATTGAGCGACCAGCGCAGCGACAGAACAGGAAGCAGCACGCCGAGCATGACTGTGCCCGCGCCGGTGAGACCGAAGCCGATGCTGAGTACGATGGCGGAGATGGTCTGGCGCGATTTCATGGGCGACATTGGAAGACTGATTCAGGGCAGGTTTGCCAGATGCTGCGGCTGCGTCGTAGCGACGACTCCCTGCCCTTCGCGAACGCGATAGAAGCGGTCAGCAGCGAGGTTCGTGAGGACTTCTTTTTTGCCGTCGGGCCAGAGGATCTCAGCCTGGTCGAGGTGGTCATGTGCGGCGAGGCCGAAGTGAATGCGCAGATCGTTTTGCGAAAGGTAGCCGCCGCCGCTAATGAGTTCGCCGAGCTGCACGAGATCTCCAGCGCGTGCGCGGATGCGTGCGTTGAGCGCGAGACGATTGCACCTGACGCCTTCGAGCTGGAAACTGATCCAATGATTCGAGGGATGATTATACGGGCCGCCGGTGGGACGAAGGATCATGGGCTGTCCGACGAGATTTTCTACGACGGCTTCGAGACGGCCGTCATTGAAGAGGTCGCCGATGGCAAGGCCGCGGCTGACTTGCGGCGTCTGGATAGCAGGGCCGACGCGGCGGCTGATGTTCTGGAATGTTCCGTTGCGGCGATTCAGGAAGAGGAGCTTGGGCTCGAGATAGCGCGAGGCAGCATGAATGCTGTCGATCTGCGGATAGACGTGTCCGTTGACGAGGAAGAAGTCCTGCCAGCCATTGTTGGCGAAGTCGACGAAGGCAGCTCCCCAGCCTACGTAACCCTGGGTGCCGCGCGCAATTCCTGAGGCGATGGACTCGTCTGTGAAGTTCATATCGCCGTCGTTGTTGTAAAGCGCGGCGTACTCAACATCGAAGTGAGAGATGACGAGCGACATGCGGCCGGTGTGCTGATCGTCTCCGTATGCGACGCCCATGTTGGCCTGCTCGACGCCGTCTTCATTGGCGGCAACACCGGCCAGAAGGCCTACGTCCTGAAAGCTGCCCTTTCCATCACCCTGATAAAGATAGTTGGCTTCGCCGTCGTTGGTGACGAATAGATCAAGCTTGCCATCGTTGTTAAAGTCAGACCAGATGGAGGTAAGGCCGTAGCGATGTTCAGGATCGTCGACGCCGGCTTTCTTCGAGACGTCAGTAAATGTGCCGTCGCCGTTGTTGTGGTAGAGATTGTCTGAGAGTCCGGGAAGTCCGCGCGGGCCGCACTGCACTTCAATACCCATGTAGACGCAGCCTTTGCCGGAGCCAAACGAGGGAAGACTGTCGAGATGAAAGTCGACGTAGTGGGAGACGAAGAGATCGGCATTGCCGTCACTGTCGTAGTCGCCGAAGGTTGCGCCGGTGGCCCAGCCCGAGTCTGAGCCGAGTCCGCTCTGCTTTGTCACGTCGGTGAAGGTGCCGTCACCATTGTTGCGATAGAGCACGATGCCGCTAAGGCAGGTGACAACGAGGTCGGGGCGTCCATCGTTGTTGTAGTCGCCCACGGCCGCACCCATGGCCCAGCAGGGATAGCCGACGCCGGCTTTATCTGTGACATCAGTAAATGTGCCGTCGTGATTGTTATGAAAAAGCGCACTACGAGCTTTGACGCCATGGAGAGCCATGTCGACGCTCTGCGCGTTGGTGAAGTAGATATCAGGGTAGCCATCGCCGTCATAGTCAATGAGCACGACGCCTCCGCTCATGGACTCAGCGATGAATTTGGCCTCGGGGGTCGATTTGTGATCGAAGTGAATACCGGTAAGACCGGTGATGTCGACAAGTTGCGGATAGTCGGGGACGGGCGTGGTGAGCTTTTGCTCAGCTTCGGCCTTTGCGCGCTCGGCAGGCGAGAGCGGCGTGGATGTGCCCATCTGCGCAGAGAGTGAAGCGCACGCGCCTGCAAAGGTCATCGCGACGATGATGGCCGCAAGACTATTTCGCATCGGTCTTATCGGTTTCATCAGGGCGGATTTCCTCGGGCTGGATCAGCAGACCTTTGTAAAGAGTACGAAGTTGCTCTTTCATGTCCTTGTATTTCTTATACTGCTCGACTTCGCGACGCGCATCTTCAGTGCGGCCCATCTTGCGATAGAGCGTAGCGAGACGATAGTGCACGATATCGTTGGTGGGCTCAAGTTGTTCCGACGATTCGAGCAATGCAAGAGCTTTGTCGTCCTGATTCATTTCCAGGAGCACTTTGGCGAGGTTGAGTCTGGCGGCTGCGTCGTTTGGCTGCAGCTCGACGGCTTTGGAGTAATACGCGTACTCCTGCTTTGTGTCGCCGTTTTGCGCGGCTATATCGCCAAGACGGGAGAGAGCTTTTTCGTCGTGCGGATTGTCGGCTATGGCGGCGCGGTATTCCTGCTCGGCCTGTTTTTTAATGGCCGCATCCTGGGAGGTGTGGAGCAGTTCGGCGAGTTCAAAGTGTATGCCGGGGAGATGCGGGTTGATGGCGATGGCCTTGCGATACTCGACGATGGCTGCATTGGTGTTGCCGTCGCGGGTCTCTTCATGCGCCAGCAACTGATGCATCTGCGCGGAACCGGGAGCGGCGAGCGAAAGATCGAGCATGGCTTCGCCGGAGAGATCGGCATAGGTGCGATAGGCGGCGTAGAGGACTTCGGGGTTGTCAGGAAATTCCTTACGCAACTGCGCGATGATTACGGCCGCGGCGTCGAGGTCGCTGGCAGCGTTGTCGACCCCGACGAGATCGAGGCCGACTTCGAGTTCGAGCTTTTTGTCTTCAATATGCGGGAAACAGGCTTCGAGATCTTTGCGCGCGGACTGCGGATCGCCAGTATGCTCTTCAGAAAAGCCGAGCAGGGCCTGGACCTTGGAAAGACCGGGCTGGAGGTTGAGAGCTGCGCGCAGGTGAGGGATGGCGGATTTATAGTCGCCATGAAAAAAGAGCAGGACACCAAGGTTGGCGCGGGCGTCGATGTTGCTGGGATCAAGTGTGACGACTCTTTCAAGCTCAGGAATGGCGAGGTCAGGCTTGCGTTCGCTCAGGTATTGCTGGGCCAGGCGCTCATGGGTCTCTATCTCGGTGCGATTACTCGGTGGCTGCTGCGCGATGGCGCAGATGGAAGCGCCGGCCAGGAGTGCGAGAGCCGAGGCGAGGAGTTTTCGAGACATGGCCACCTCATGATACCGGGAACAGCGCGTGCAAAAACAGCGAGGACGGCGATGGCTCGCCGTCCTCGCTTGGTTGGGTTGCGGTTGGGGTTAGAACGAGATGCGGCCCACCATCTCCCACACTCTGCCGCCGATGGTGACAGTCGTGATCTGCTCGGGAGCATTGTTGCCGATGGCGTTGTTGCCAGGCTGCCCAAAGCTCGGGTGGTTGAGGATGTTGGTGGCCTCGGCACGGAACTGGAACTTGACTCCGCGATCAGGCACGAGATCGAAGCTCTTGCCGAGAGAGAAGTTGATGTTCGTAAGATCCGGACCGTAGATCTTGTTTCTGCGGAAGGTTCCGTAGTGGTTGGTGAAGTCGGAGGGATTTTCCCAGGGTTGCGAGCCGAGTGAGTCACCGCTGGCTTCTACGTTGTCGTTAAACCACGCGTTGAGGCTGTGGTAGGGGTAAGTCGGACCACTGAAGCTCTTGGTCTTGAGGTTGTAACTCTGCCAGGGCTTTTTGTAATCGCCTACGAGGATCCCGAACTGCGTGTTGGACCCGCTGAGGTTGCCAGAGGTGTTGTTGCTGCCGGTGGTCACGCTGACCGGATTGCCGGTTTGCGCCACCCACGTGCCGGAGAGCTGCCAGCCACCGAAAGCTTCGTCAAGAACGAGGTTGTTATTGAGGAACGGCTTGTTCTTGCCGAAGGGCAACTGATAAACGACCATGCCCTTGAACATGTGACGAATGTCGAAGTTAGAGTTGCTGTAGTTCTTGTGGATGTAGTACGCGTTCTGATAGTTCTGCCAGCCACCGCGGCTGCCCCAGCCTGAGGAGTCCATGTCGCTGAGGAAGTGAGACCAGGTGTAGTTGGTGGTGAACTGGAGCCCATAGCTCATACGCTTAGTGAGCACAGCCTGCAGCGCATTGTAGTTTGAGAGCGCGTTGTTTGTGCTCCCCGTTATGGTTCCGAAAATGGGATAGGGAGAGGCGGCGCGTCCCTGTCCCAGTTTGGTTTCGGGCACCTGGTTAGTGTCGATGCCGCTGGTGTTGAGATGGGTGCCGTGGTTGCCGACGTAGGCGACCGAAGCGACGAAGTTTGTCGCAAACTCCCGCTCGACGGTGAGCGAGTACTGGTAGTTAGTGGGAACCGGCGTGTGGTACTGGTTGAAGCTCACGTTCGAGCCGTTCTTGGCCCACGGCGTTGTGGGAGCGGTGACGTAAGCCTGCTGGATGGTGGACGGGTTAAATCCGGGGCCGCCGCAGCCAGGATCCTGGGTGTTGGGTGTGGTCATGGTGGCGCTCAGATTCACGACCGGGCAGATGCCGTTGGTGGTGCTGGTGTCATTGAGGCTGTCGTTGGCGCCGAGGGCGTTGCCGAGGCCGCTGCCGTAAGTGTCCTCGCTCCAGGTGGAGGTGTAGACGCCGATGCCGCCACGGAGGACAGTATTGGGCTTTACCTGCCAGCTGAAGCCGACACGCGGCATGACGATGTCGTACTTGGGAGCCTGCAGTGTCGTGCGTCCGTTGGCTCCGCTGAAGGCGTACCACATGCCGCCTGTAACCGGCGCGCCGGGCGCGATGCCGTTGATGGCGCTCGATGAGACGTTGAAGTTAGAGACGGCCGGATCGAAGGTGGTCATGTTGCCATGGGTCTCTGACCAGCCGGTCATGATCTCATAGCGCAAGCCGGCGTTGATGGTGAGATTGGGTTTGAACTTCCAGTCATCCTGAACGAAAAACTGCGGAGTCTTGAGGCGTCCGCCATATTCAGGCGTATTGTTGGCGCTCCATTGCTGGGTCTGACCAAGCAGGAAGTCTGCGTAAGAGAGGCCGTCGTAAGTGGTGGTGTTGGCGCCGCCCTGTGAGGTGTAGGTACCCGCGTAGGTCAGCTTGGCTGCGGTGAGATTACCCCACGCCGTGGAGTCAGCGCGGTTGATGAGGAACTCGCCACCAAAGTGAATGACATGACGTCCGCGAATCATGGTGACAACGTCGGACGGGTCGAGCACAAACTCCTTGTAGACGGCGTTGGTGCCGGGCTGAATATTGCCGTCAAAGCCGCTGATGGTGAACTGCGGGGCGACGTCGGCTACCGCGAACTGCAGGCCGAGCTTGGTTGGCCAGCCCTGGCCAACCGACTGCGGCACGAAGAAGTTCAACTGATCGGTGAAGCCCATACGCGCTTCATTCATCAGGTGCGAACTGATGGTCCACACATCAGAGATCTCCGCGTTGTCACGGCTGACGTCGCCGCTGTAGCAGTTGAAGGGGCAGAGACCTTCATTGACCGTCTTGCCGGGGTTGTCGCTGGCGGTTTCAGAGGCGGTAAGCCGGTTGTTTGAGCTGACGTCGTAGTCCATGCGGCCAAACCACTTGATGAAGGGATTGGTGCTGGGGACCTGATAGGAGTAGTTGTTCTGGTTGTAGCCTTTACCGCTGTCGGTGCCGGCAATGTTGGGAGTTGGGAAGAGCTTCTGGACGGCCTGGGCGACCGGATTGAGCATGCCGGTCGGAATCTTGTTGCTTCCGTACTCGGAGATAAAGCTTTGCCGAATGACGCAGGGCTGACCAGCCGGCGAAATACCCCCCGTGCTCGAGTAGGCGCCGTCAGTGTAATGGCACGAGCCATTCGGTTGCACGACCTGCGTGGTTGGGTCGTAGAGGGTAGGAAAGCCCGCGCCGGAGAAATCGCCGTTCATCATGGCCGTGGTTGGCTCGGTAGAGAACCCGGTGCTTGCGCCGCCATGGTTAATGGTACGGTCGTAGTCGAAGTAGAAGAACATCTTGTGGAAGATGCGGCGGGGCAGGACCGGACCGCCGATGGCGCCGCCGAAGTTGTTGAAGTGAAGAACGGGCACCTTCTTGCCGGAGCCGAACTGATAAGGTGCGGCGTTCAGTGCATTGTTCTGCAGGAACTCGTAGGCCGCGCCGTGGAACGAGTTGGTTCCGCTCTTGGTGATCTGGTTGTAGATGATGTCGCCGACGCCGTATTGCGCGGAGAATGAGGTTGCGCTGACCTTCACTTCCGACGTGGTCTCAAAGATGGTGACATCAGTGTTCTGGCTCATCGGCAGGGTGGTGGTTGCGCCGTCCTGCAGCACGCTGGCAAAAGGCAGGTTGCCATTGATGGAAGAGATCGTGCCGGGGTTGGACGCATTGGAAGAATTTTCAGGTGCACCCGCTGCGCCAGGCATAAAGACGATGAAGTTCTCCCAGTCGGCGCCGCCACCATTCTGACTGCCGACCTGTGGCAACTCAGCCATCTCGTCAGATTGCAGGGTTCCCTCGCGCGCGCCAGATTCGGTCTGAAGCATAGGCACGTCCGTGGTGACAACGACCTGCTGGGAGACCTCACCGACTTTCATTTCTGCGTTAACTGTCTGGATGCCGAGCGTCACCGTGATGGGACCGCGCACGTAGGTGGAGAAACCATCCTTGGTGAACTTGACCGTGTAGTGATCTTCGGGAATTGCACCGGTGTCGTAGAGTCCCGCGGCGTCAGTGACGTAAGTGCGGGTTACTCCTTTGTCGTTGTCTGTGACAGTGACTGTCACTCCGGGAATGATCGCGCCGGTCGGATCGGTTGCCGTACCGCGCAGATCGCCGGAGTTTGTGTTTTGTGCAAGGCATATCCCGCTCGCGCCGATCAGTGCAACGCTGACCAGCAGAGGGAGGGGACGAAACCATCGCATCCTTTTTCTCATTGAACTGCCTCCTGAACTACGTTCCATTTGCCGCGGTAGTCGGCTCTCGCGGCCTGAAAACAATCCGGCGCCGTGCCGTACGCGCAGGTTATCCCCGGAGATTTTGCACGAAAACCTTAAGACAAACGGTTGTGTCTACACAAATTTTCCCTTGGGTCCGAGCGCGGGAGGAATTAAAGCACTCCCTTAGAACGACTGTCAAGTCATTTCTTAGTTTGTAGACAACCGATTGTATCAATGCTACGATTCTCGACTGAGCCGTGCAGGCACTCGGTTTCCATTCCCGGCTGGCGCTTCGATCCAGCGGTTGACTGAGGGTAAATGGCGGATAAACAAACGCTTGCTCATTTTAGTCTGCATTGATAACCCGTAGAAAGAGTGGAAAAACCGATTTATGAGGCCTATTTCACGGCGCGCTTTTCTTCGACAGACCGCAACCGCTGCCGCAACAATGGTTTGTGCAAAAGGGTTACCGCTCTGGGCCGAGACGACAGTCCCGGCCAGGGTGCGTGCGTGGATGACCTCTGACCTGGAAAAATTCAGGGAGATTCCGGTTGGAGAATGGCGAGCTTTGTCGGAAACGGCCTCGGAATCCGGTTCCACGACGCGGGTGACGGTGGATGCCTCGCAGCGGTTCCAGAGTGTTCTGGGATTTGGCGGAGCGTTTACTGACGCTTCCTGCTACCTGCTGAGCCGGATGGACGCGGAGCAACGGCGGAAGCTGCTCAACGAATTCTTCGGGCAGGACGGGCTGGGGCTTTCAATGGGGCGCACCTGCATGGGCGCGAGCGACTATTCGCGTACCGCGTATAGCTATGACGACGCGACGGCCCCCGATCCGGAGCTGAAGCACTTCAGCATTGCCCACGACCGCTCGTACATTTTGCCGGTGCTGCGCGAGGCACTGAGCGTGCAGCCTGAGTTGTTTCTGTTCTCTACTCCGTGGAGCCCACCGGGATGGATGAAGGCTGGCGGATCGCTGCTCGGCGGCTCGATGCGTAAGCAGTATTTTGCCGCGTATGCGCAGTATTTTGTGAAGTTTCTGGAAGGATATAAGGCGGAGGGTGTGCCGATTCGCGCGGTGACCACGCAGAACGAAGTGGATACCGACCAGGACGGAAGGATGCCAGCGGCGTTGTGGGGCCAGGAGTACGAGATGGGATTCATCAAGGGGTTCCTGGGGCCAGCGCTGCGGTCGGCGAACCTCGACACGAAGGTCTGGTTGCTCGACCACAACTACGACCTGTGGGGACGCGCGCTGGATATGCTGAGCGATCCCGAGGTGTTCAAGTATGTGGACGGCGTGGCGTGGCACGGATACGTGGGTGAGCCGGACGCAATGACGCGCGTGCACAACAGCTTTCCCACAAAAAATGCGTACTGGACAGAAGGCGGGCCGGACTATACGGCTCCCGACTACGCGACGGACTGGGCGAAGTGGGCCGGTACCTATGCACAGATCTTGAAGAACTGGGCGCGGTGCATCGTGGCCTGGAACCTGGTGCTGGACGAGAAGGGCCGGCCGAATATCGGGCCTTTCAACTGCGGCGGAATGGTGACGCTGGACTCGAAGACGCAGAAGCTGAGCCGCAGCGGGCAGTACTGGGCCTTCGCACACTATGCAAAGATGGTGCGGCGCGGGGCGCAGGTGATTGCCACGAGCAGCGACGATGCAGGCGTGGAGCACGTGGCCTTTGCAAATCCGGACAGCGGAAACGTGCTCGTGTTGACCAATGTCGGCGATGAACGCAGGGTGGAGTGCCGGTTCGAAGGACGCGTGCTGCCGTTGACGCTCGCGCGCAACTCAGTACTTACGGTTACATGGAACTGATGCCTGCGATCAGTTGATAAAGCGCGGTGGCGTGATGTGCCGCGTCACAATGCGGGTTTCTCTGAAAACTCGATCAGAGAGATCTGGTGCTCTCATGGAAATTCTGCGAGCTTGGGCGTGACGCGCGGGTGCATGGAGGTTGCGCCGCCAGCGTCGTCAATGACATTTGAGATTTCGCCTCTGTTGCCAAGCGCGACGGTAATCATGTGGTGGAAGCGTACGCCGGGCTTGCGCGGCACCTCGATGGCGCGGGTGAGTGTGACATTGGGGTGGCGGAAGACGCTGTAAACTCCGAGCCCCCATGCTTCGTGATGACTGACGTTGTCGGCCACTTTATAGGAAGCCCAGCCATTCACGCCTTTGGCACTGGTATAGCTTGCCTGATCGGGCGGATCATAGGGAATCTCGGACTGATAGAAATATGTCCGGCCGAAGTCACCATTCCATAGCACCTGGAACTGCTGGTGGTGCTCGACGAAGAGACCGTAAGCAGTGACATGGCTGCCGTTGACGACGAGGCCGTTGTCGCTGGTGTTGCTGTCCCAGCCAACTCCGGCGCCGTGATCGGCACGCCAGATCCAGGTGTGATCAATGATGACGTCAGAGCTGTTGACGAGCAGGTTCACGTGGGCGCGCCCAATGCCTGCGCCGCCCACACGGAAGAAGACATCATGAAGACAGATGGGATTGCCGATGTGCCGGGTTTTGCTGCCCGATGGGCCGACTTCGATGAGCGTGGGTGAGGCTGTTTCTCCAGCGTCGATGAGCAGGCCGGCAAGCTCGATGCCGTCTTTGTCTTCCGTCGCGATGGCTGCCGTGCCATGTGTAGGCTTGAGTGTGGCGAAACCGAGGCCCATGACTATGGTGTTGGGGCGCACGATGTGGAGCGCGCTGTCGAGCTCGTAGATCCCCGGTGTGAAGAGAAGATTTTTGCCTTTGGAGAGTTGCGCGTTGAGCGTGGCGGCGGTGTCAGTGCCAGAATGAGCGATGTAGAAGCGACTCAATGGCACGGTGTGCCCTGGCGTTGTGCCTGAATGCCAGGTGACGCCGGTACTGTCTGTCTGCAGCGCGGGCACGACAACATCCCACTTGCCGTGCGTGTCCACAGTGAGGAAGGGTTTTTCACGTACAACGGGTGTGCGGTCAACTTTGGTGAAGGGCGGCGAGGGCCAGTCACCCGCGGGCGGGTTAGGCACGCCGACGAAGACCATATTCCAGTTGGAGCCGGTCCAACTGTGCCACTCGCTGTTGCGCGAGATCCACTGCTGCTGCGAGCCGGAGTCTACGTTGCCATCGATGAGCGAGTCGGAGATCCAGCCCCCGCTGGCCCAGCCGCGATCCTGATGCAGCACGATGTTGCCCAGGATGTGCATACGGCGGAAAGGCACAGCCTGCGAGACGGCCCATTGCATGGTGCCTCCCGCGGGCTTAACCGAGAACCCTTCAACCGCACGCCAGAAGGTGCATGTGGCGTTGTTATCGGGCAGGCTTGCATCGGAGTGCACGTTTCCGTCGATCTCGACGGCGTCTGGCGATGCGCCAAGACCGAGCACCTGCGTGTAGAAGCCTACGGGCACATCGACTTTATATTTGCCGGGAAGAAAGAGGAGCGCGTAGCGTTCGCTGCCGAACTCGCTGTGCTGCTCAACGGCGTAGACCCTGTCAATCTGCTGCTGAATCTGCGCGGCGGGCATCGACGGATCGAAGATGAGAGTGTTCGGGCCCAGATTGGGTTTAGCTGCGGCGTGACTGGAGATGGCTGCGGCCGCAAAGAATGCCGCGCAGGATATGATGCGCGCAGTGCGTGAGATGAAAGGGTTCTTCTCACACACCGCACGTGCGGATGCACGGATCGATTTGTTGCTACCAGACATAGGTTCCTGCCGATTCAGATGGCATGGTGGTTTTGAGGTATTTGCCGTGATAGGCGATGGCAAAGGTCTTTGGAAAGTTGCCGGTGTTGGAGACGACGAGCACGATTTTGCCCGAAGGCGTGAGGAAGGCCGCCGTGGAAAGCTGCTCGAGTTCTGTTGACCCAATGTGGATTGAGCCTGGGCGAACAAATTTGGAGAAGTGCGCGAGTGCGTAGTAAGCGAC
>DASZXD010000246.1:0-23901 GCA_035546015.1 Occallatibacter sp. | reverse complement strand
AAAACAAAGTTTTTGAGGAGCGGGAGAGATGAAGACGATCAAAGGGCCGGGGATTTTTCTTGCGCAGTTTGCGGGCGATCAGGCGCCTTTTAACACGCTCGACGGCATGGCAGGATGGGCGGCTGGGCTAGGCTATGCGGGCATCCAGATTCCGAGTTGGGACGGAAGGCTCTTCGATCTCAAGCGTGCCGCGGAGAGCAAGGAGTATTGCAGCGAAGTCCAGGGAATCGCGGCGAAACATGGGTTGGCGATCACAGAGCTCTCCACGCATTTGCAGGGACAGTTGGTGGCGGCCCATCCGGCGTTCGATACGCTGCTTGACGCATTCGCGCCAGCCGAGGTGGCCGGCAACGCCAGGGCGCGGCAGGAGTGGGCTGTGCAGCAGCTGAAATACGCGGCAAAGGCGAGCCAGAATCTTGGGTTGACGGCGCATGCATCTTTTTCCGGAGCGCTGGCATGGCCGTTTTTCTATCCGTGGCCACAGCGGCCCGCAGGACTGGTTGAAGAGGCATTCAAAGAACTGGCGCGGTTGTGGCGGCCGATTCTGGATGTATTTGATGAGGCGGGCGTCGACGTCTGTTATGAGCTGCATCCGGGCGAGGATCTGCACGATGGCGCAACCTTCGAGAGATTTCTCGATGCAGTCGGCAACCACCCGCGAGCGAACATTCTCTTCGACCCGAGCCACATGGTTCTGCAGCAGATGGACTACCTCGGTTTTCTCGATCTGTATCACGAGCGTATCCGCGCGTTCCACGTGAAAGATGCGGAGTTTCATGCGAGTGGACGAGCAGGCGTTTACGGTGGCTATCTCGGCTGGATCGACCGGCCGGGGCGATTCCGTTCACTGGGAGATGGGCAGATCGATTTCGGCGGAATCTTCAGCAAGATGGCGCAGTATGACTACCCGGGCTGGGCCGTGGTGGAGTGGGAGTGCTGCATCAAGCATCCCGAGGCAGGCGCCGCAGAGGGCGCGGTATTTGTGCGCGACCATATTATTCGCGTAACGGACCGGGCCTTTGACGACTTCGCCGGCGCCGCGGCGGATGCGGAGCGCAATCGGCGAATCCTGGGCCTGTAATTTCACATTGCTGCAAGCGTCAGGCAGGTTCTTCGAAGATGGACGACGATACCCTGTCTGGAGCAACAATTCCATATTTCTGATCCAGGAATTTCTGAAGATCGGCGGGTAGATATGCAGCGAGTTCCTGCCATGTAAGAACCTTAAGGCGCGTGCGCATGTCTGCGTCTTTTACCGCTGCCATGATGCGGAACCACTCTTCGTGAAGGTCGGGCCGGCGCTCGTCGTGCACTACACAAAAGCTGCACTGCGCGGCATACGCTGCCAGCACATTGCGGATAAGTTGATAGCTTGCGTAGCCGGGCTGGCCGGGAGGGCGGACAACCGGATCGACGACAGAGAATAAATCAGGATCGGCGATTACGCTTTCACGCTCCTGCGAGTAGTTTTCGGGAAATTCGCTTGCTCGGCGTGGTCGCGCCTCAACGATTTCGATGCGCGGCAACAGGCCGCGGTCAAAGACAAGATCGAAGTCGCGATAAGCTTCTACGATTGGTGCGATGCGCGTCTGGAAGTTGCTTTCTGTGAGCTTGGCTTCGACAAGAAGCGAGCCGAAACGCATGTCGACTTCCGTGCGATCGAAGCGGCCATTGCTGAGCGGCACGCGGGCCTTCCAGCCGAAGACGATTTCCGCTTCAGATCCGACGCCGAGCGCGTTGCGCAACGCTGAGGACTCCGTCACTGCCGAGGCACAGAAGACATTCATTAAAAGGGCGTCGGAACTCATGCAGGAGTCGAGTTCACGCCATCTGCGCTCTGCTTTGGGCAGCGTGCGCGCGGCCTGCGCGTGGACTTTATCGAAGCGGCGCATCCATTGCGGGTTGGCAGTGATTGCGGCGTAGGAGGAGTGGAAGAAATTGCCGTGGCGGTCTTCTTCAGGAGCATAGACAATCACCGGCGGATCGCCGTAACTCTCAACGTGCAGACGCCCGCATGCATGACGCCGATTGCGCAACAGTAATTCGCGCCGGAGCTGCGCAGCATACATGCCTGAAAGCGCCATCATACCTAGAAGTCTAAATCGCACTCCAGTTGCGGGAGGCGGCGCGGAAGAGGATGCTAGGTGAGCACTGGAACATCTGCCACGCCGGCAACACCAAAGACTCGCCTGTAGCGCTCAGTCTCTTCAGCGTTGCCGAGTGCTTTCGAGTAATTGTCCGAGAGCTTCACGGCGGGTCGTCCGTCCGCGTCAGTCAGCTTGCAGACGAGGCTTACGGGGTTAAACCCGTCGCTGCCTTGCGGATTGCAGTTGCGGAAGTCGTTGGTGAGCAATGTGCCCCAGCCAGCACTGAAGCGGATACGACGTTCAGACACCCATCGGCTCGCATCCATGAAGTCGCTGGCTGAACGGAAATCGTCGGGCGAAGCGCCGTTGAGAAGTCTGCCGGCGAAATAGGCATGCAGGCCGAGGATTTGCTCCACATCGAGCGCATCGGAGGCAATGAGACGCCTCTGGCGCGGGTCACGGCCATGGCGCGTAAGCCAGGCAATGTACTCGTCACCGGCTACATATGCGTCTTTGCTGTCGATGCGCTGGCCGGTCCAGTTAGCGACCCATGCAGGCGCGTCACGCAGGAACTGGGTTGTACCGAACGTGTCAGGAAGAAGAATCAGCAGTTCACCCTGGTAGCTCTGCTGCCATAACTCAAGCAGGCGATACTGAGCAGTCTTCAGCTCTTCATCATTTTTCGCCATGGCGGCCATGGCCATCGGCAGTTCGTGACCATTGGTGCCGATGGCTTCGAGGTCGTGCTTGTACGCAAGGTACGCATTTGAGGTGCCGGCGAAGCACGGGCCAATGGTGTCGCGCATTGCATTCACCACATATTCATGCCAGAGAAAGCTGTGACGCCGGCGCGTGCCGAAGTCGCTTATGCTCAGGTCTGGCACGCCGCGCAAACGAGCCATCTTGTCCCAGAGCCTCGCCTTGGCTCGCGCATAAAGAATGTCAAGTTCGAGCTCACTGAGTTGCTTGAGTGCGGCGCGCGTCTTGAGTTCACCAATCTCAGAGAGCGCGTAGATCTCCCACATGGATGTTGCCGACCACAGACCATGAAAGCGGAGATTCAGTTGTCCATCTTCGATAGACAGGTCGTAATCGGACAGCGCGAAGTCGTGTTCGAGCCAGTCGAGGAACGCGGGTTCAAATATGCCGCGGCGGCCATAGAACGTATTACCGGCCAGCCAGATCAACTCGGATTTGCGGAAGCGCAGCTTGCGCGTGTGCTCGAGCTGCTGGCGCAACTGGCAAATGTCGATTGTATCGCCAAGCCGCGCTGACGAAGTGCGATTGATGAGCGTAAAGGTTGCGTAGGTGCTGGGGAAGTTTCTCCAGATGAACTGGAGCATGAGCAGCTTGTAGAAATCGGTGTCGAGCAGGGAACGCGTAATGGGATCGAGTTCCCAGTTGTGGTCGTGTGCGCGCCTTGCGAAATCGATGATCACCTTGTCCACAACTTTACTTGAATGGATGCTTGGACTGGAAGATCAGATTCAGGTTTGGCTTACAGCATAATGCGGGACTGGATTGAGAGACCGCAAGCGAGTGCGAAGCGTATACTGGCACGCGGTCGCGCAACCAGCCCGCAATCTGTTTTGAAATAAGCCTGATGTGCCGGGAGCCGGTTAATCGCTTAGCCGATTTTCGCTACGGAGGCTCGGTGAGCGAACGCGAACCTGAGTGAGAGAGGGATTTCATCGATGAATCGCCGTGATTTTCTTGCAGGAAGCATTGCCATGGCTGGTCAGCAGAAGCTGGTTCGCTCAATGGAAACATTTCCGTTTGCGGGACAGGATACGCTCCCGGCTACTTCGCCGCAGAACCTGCTGAGCTCAACATTCACTGAAGAGTTTCTTTCGAGCAGGCTGCTGACAGTGGATCAATGGCATCCTTATCCCCGGTGGGCCGAACGCGCGCCATGGGAGGCGGTTCCGGCCGATATCCGAGCCAAAATTATCGCGCAGGCCGAGGCCGATCAGCAGGCTGGGTGGAATGCGTTGCTGGCGTCGAGCTTTCTTGAATTCAAGCGAAATGGGAATCGGTCGCGTTATGAAGCGCAGAGTTTCGGCCGTCGAGGCCACCTGAAGAACGTGGTTCTGGCGGAGTGCCTGGAAGGCAAAGGCCGCTTTATGGACGATATTGCCAACGGTGTATGGCTTATCTGCGAGGAGACGTTCTGGGGCGCGCCAGCGCATCTCTATATGCAAAAGGGCGGTCCGGGCCTGCCCGACGTAACCGACCCGGTTGTCGAGTTGTTTGGCGCCGAGACGGTGCAACTGCTGGCCTGGACGAAATATCTGCTGGCTGACCAACTCGATCAGGTATCGCCGCTGATCAACAAGCGCATCGTGATTGAGGCCGAGCGGCACATCCTGAAGCCGGCCCGCGAACGCAACGATTTTTGGTGGATGGGCTTTGAAACCAATACACGCACAGCGCGGTTGAATAACTGGACACCCTGGATCAACTCGAATCTTCTGGTTGCCAATCTGATACTGGAAGAAGACCCGAAAGTACGTGTGCATGAGACTACGCGTATTCTCAGGAGCCTGGATCAGTATCTGAATCAGTACTGGCCGGATGCGGGCGAGGAAGAGGGGCCGGGGTACTTCAGCGCATCGCCGATGTGCTACTTCGAAGCGGTGAGCATGATCGATGCGGCGACCGGGCATCAGACGAATATCCTTGCGACTCCGTTCATCGATGCGATGGCGCGCTACATTCTGAACGCGCACATCTGCGACGACAACTACATTGACTATGGCGATGCACATGTACATGCCGGACCCGATGGGGACCTGCTCTATCGCTATGGCAAGGCAGTGCACGACGAGCAACTTGCGGCTTTTGGCGCATACTATGCAGCTCGGCGCGGCCTCACTGCGACCAACGGCAACTCTGAAGGTCGGCGCGGGTTGAATCTGCCCAGTATGTCGCGGGTATTGCCTGAGGTACTTGGTGCGGCGGAATTACGCGCAGCTCACGGCGAAGACGTTCTGATCCGCGACTCCTGGTATCCGGACCTGGGATTGGTGACGGCACGGTTGAAGGCGAACTCGGCAGACGGAATGTATTTCGCTGTGCTGGCAGCGAACAATGGGCGCAGCCACAGCCACAATGACACGGGTAGCTACATCATCTATCAGGATGGTCAGCCGGTGGCGATTGATGTGGGAGTTGAAGCGTACACAGCCAAAACATTCAGCCCCGAGCGCTACACGATCTGGACGATGCAGTCGGCATATCACAACCTTCCGACGATTGGTGGGGTGATGCAGCACGACGGCGTGAAGTTCAAAGCGACGGATCGCAAGTATTCGAGCGATGACAAGGCCGTGACGTATTCGTTCAACATTGCCGAAGCGTATCCGTCAGAAGCAGGGGTAAAGTCGTGGGTACGCATCGTGACGCTGGATCGCGTGCGCGATCGCATTACAGTAGAAGAGAACTTTGAGCTGGATCGTGCTGTGCCGGTGAGTCTGGCCGTGATGACTCCGCGGACTGCGACCGTGGATCAGGCCGGCAGCATCACGTTGAAGCTGGCGTCAGGCGATGGCACGGCATCATTACTCAAGTACGATAATGCTGTGATTGAGCCGAAGGTTGAAACGGTCGAACTCGCCGACCAGGGATTACGCATGAGCTGGGGACCACAGGTGTACCGAATTCTGCTCAACTCAAAGCAGCCTGTATCCAGCGGCAAGTGGAGCTACGAGTTTGCGCGTGCCTGATGCGGCTGGGGCTTTTCCGCAGTAGTGTAATCGGCGGGTAATAAAGAGCAACCAGAGGAGTCGAAAAATTGACGGTGAATCGAAGGAAGTTTCTTCTTGGAACGGCTGCGGGAGTTGCCGCCGCAGTTTCAGGAGCAGCGCAGGCAGGTACGGCTGGCGGACCAGAGAATACAGGGGCAAAGCGGAAGCCGAACATTGTGATCTATCACTCAGACCAGTTCCGCTGGGATTTCGTAGGTGCGAATGGGCTGAACAGTTCTACGAATACGCCGAATCTGGACGCGCTGGCTGAGGGCGGCACGAATTTTAATCACGCAGTGACGAATCAGCCGGTCTGTGCGCCGTCGCGGTCTGTGTTGATTACGGGTAAATATGCGACGCAGACTGGTGTTTGGCACAACGGGCTCGGTCTGCGTGAAGATCTGCCTACCCTCGCGACCGAGTTGCGCAAGGCTGGTTACACAGCCAATTACATCGGCAAGTGGCACATGGCTCCGGGCTCTGCTGCTGAGGGCGGCGGGCGCGGCGCGGTAAAGGAAGAGCATCGCGGTGGATTTCTCGATCTTTGGGAAGCCTCGAATGCGCTGGAGTTTTCGACTCATCCCTACGAGGGAACAATCTGGGATCGCGATAACAATCCGATCACGTTCAAGGATGAGTACCGCGTGGAATTTCTAACGGATCGGGCAGAGAAGTTTCTGCGGCAGAAACAGGAGAAGCCATTTTTGCTGATGATTTCTCAGCTTGAGCCGCACCAGCAGAACGATCTGGGCCGTATGGTCGGGCCCAAGGGATCGGCTGACCGGTTTATCGATGCGTTCGTGCCCGCGGACCTGCGTGTATTCCCTGGTGACTGGCACAAGCAGCTACCCGACTACTACGGAGCGTGCGAAGCCATCGATGCTTCGGTAGGCCGGCTGCGCAAGGTGCTTGACGAAGAAGGGCTGGCGGAGAACACGATCTTTCTTTTCATGAGCGATCACGGCTGCCACTTCATGACGCGCAACCAGGAGTACAAGCGCAGCACACATAACAGCTCGCTGCGCGTGCCGCTGCTCATCGAAGGGCCGGGTTTTGAGACTGCGCGGCAGATTCAGGAGATTGTGGGCATCGTCGATATTGCGCCAACGCTGCTGGATGCCGCAGGAGTGGTTATCCCGGATTCAATGCAGGGCAGAAGCTTCTTTCCACTGGTACACGATGCGAAAGCACGTGCCGCATGGCCCAACAAGCAATTAATTCAGATCAGCGAGTCGATGACGGGCAGAGCCATTCGGACGAAGGACTGGACGTACTGTGTCGCCGATCCGACAGGTATGACGAACGAGCCAGTCAGCACCAATTATCACGAATACCAACTTTACGATCAGTGCAACGATCCGCATGAACTGGTGAATCTTGCGGGACGGAAAGAGTTCCGTGAAAAGTCAAACGAACTGCGCGAAGAACTGAAGAAGCTCATGGTTGCCGCGGGTGAGACTGAGCCGGATATCGCTCCTGCGAAGCTGTATCCATAGAACAGAAATAATGAAAATACGTGAGGCGGAACAGAAATTTCTGTCTCGCCTCTTTTTATCGGGCAGGCCTATTCGGATGTTTTGCGAAGCAGGCGAATAGGGCCGAAGAGGCCGGAGGGAATTGGCTTAAGGTTCTCCATATCCTGCGGCTCGAAACGCTTGCCATATTTTGCGTAGAGCGCAGAATAGTCGTGCGGCGGCTGGCCGGCGAGCAGATTGATGGCGGTATTGTAGACACGCACTTCAATGCGGTTGTCACCCGCGTGTACCAGGCTGGTTATGTCGATGCGATAGGGTGGATGCCAGAGAGAACATGCACGCTGGCCGTTCACATACACAATTGCCGCCTCGCGAATGGGTGGATCGATGAGCGCATGAAGGCCGTTGGCGTAGATGGGGCGGTTATCGACTGTCGGCGTTCCTCTACCAAAGTCGAGGACGATCTGTTCGCCTTTTTGCGGGGCGTTGTCCAACTTAATGGTGTGAGTGTAATCGGCCTCGCCTGAGTAGTTCTGTTTGCCGGGAATATCTGTCCATGAGGTGAGCCCATCGAGCGGCTGGGCTGACGACGCGTCCGCAAATTTGATCTGCCAGCCTGTGCTCAGGTCTGCAAGTCGCTGTTCGCGATCAGGCGCATGCTGCGCTGCAATCTCTTGTGTGCTCACTTTGCCGTTTGAAAAGACGAAGACACGCGATTCATAGGGTGCAAGCGAGAGAGCCAGTTGCTGGCTGCCGGAGCTAGGCTCGGCCAGCAGTACATGACCAGAATCCGGATCCCAGGATTGAACGAATGGGCGGCTGGTGCGGAACTTGACCTGCGCATCGATGGGTTGATTGCCGGTGTTCGCTACAAAGTAGAGGTCACTGTCTGTGAGTCTGCGATGAATGAACCCAAGTCCGGTGGCTTGTCCTGTTGCATTCAGGTCAGGCGGAAGGGCCTTATGGAGCGCCTCGGGTAAATCGCTCACCGATTCGACAAAAATGCCTTTGTGACCTTCCGCGCGAAAGAGCCTTCCGGAAAGCGCAGCGACTTGCGGTGATTCGCTCTGCTCCGTCAGTTCCGGCGCCAGCGATGGCAACTGGCCGATCGCAATCACCTTGCCTACGGAGGAGTAGCCGGCGATCTTTTCATAAGCAGACAACGGTATGCGCGTGGTGGGCGGGATGATGAGTATGGGGTAGGGAATTGTCTGCAACTTTTCGATGGTTGCGGCGTCGATGTAGTCAATGTTGTAGCCTGCATCGAGGATTGTACTCATTAGTTCCGGAGTGATGAGTTTCCGCATCTCGTCGGTTACGGATACATGACCCGGCGTGAATGCCGCCTGTGCGTCGTCTTCCGGCAGAAGAATAGCGATATCGTTTGCAGGCGCGCCCTGGCGAAGTAACCAGCTTACGCGCTGCATATAACGCATCACGTCTGGCATGACGGGGAACCAGGGATTGTGCGAGTTGAAGACTGCCGCGGCGTAGAAGGCCCACCCGGGCTCGCCGGCCGCGGGCGGCGAATAAGGATAGCCGTGGCCAATGAATTGATTGATGCCGAGAAGGAACATGCGGTCGGCCTCGGCCTTCATGTCGAGCGGTGTTGCGCGGAATGCAGGCGAGTGAAGCCATGTCCATGTTTCGGCTGAGGTGACGTTGCGGCCGTAGAGATGGCTTGCAGAGCTGGCCCATCGCGTGAAGGAGAAGGCGCGCCATTGCGGGCCTTCTCCTTCGGGGAGATTTGGCACTGCTTCGTCTGCGAGTGTGACCGCTGGAGTGCCATAGGTCTGGGAGCGAAACTGCGTTCGATGCGCCCTGGCAAACTCCGTAAGCGGTCCCAGATAGTTTGTACGGACGAGATCAGAGAGAGTCTCGCCCCAGTCGTGGCGTACGGCTTCAGCCTCAGGCGTTCCGCCGGCGAGCAACTCAGGCAGATGCGGGATGAGATCGTAGCCGCGCAGCTTCTTGAATGCTTCAGGCAGATCGAGAGTCCAGTCGGAGCCGTAGACTTCAAGCGAATCAGAGAAGACTGAGTCGGGCGGCTGGTTGCCGAACGCTTTCAACAGAGGCGTGGCTACGTCGGTGAGATGTTCATCGATAGCAGCGCGGGAGAAATGGTCGAGTACGAGACCCTCAGCGCCATAGGCGGCGCGTTTGACCATCTGGCCTGTATGGCTGGAGATGAAATAGAGCACGGTTTCGTTGTCAGCACCTGCGGGTAGCGCGGCTGCGGGATCGAAGCGTCTGGCCGTAGCCGGGTCGAAAGATTTTTCCGTGCCCGAGACCAGGAAGGCGGCAATCAGAGTGTCGCCGGTGGCGAGTTTCGGAGCAGTCACGGCCGAGCCGTGAACGGGGATGGAGATTACTCTGAGCCTGCCAGCAGACAGGGCCAAGGTCGTTAAGGGACCTCCATAAGGCCAGCCACTGCCGAGAGTCATGCTTACGCGCAGGCCCAGCTCATGCGCCTTTTCATTGGCAAAGCTCACGTCGCCCAAAAATTCAGGGGACAGGTATTTGAAATTGACGATTCCTTTTGCGGGGTCGTCCAGCACGAGAGGATAGACGGGCTGAATTTCGACTCCGCCAATGCCGGCGTTGTGCATGGTGTCAAGCTCTTTGGCGAGTTCCGGCTTGACGACGGAAGGCCCGAACCACCACCAGCGCATCATGGACTTGGCATTGTCAGGAGGATTGAGAAAACCCTGACGCAACCGCACGGCAGAATTCTGGGCGAACAACGATGTGCCGCAGAAAGGAAACAACAAAAGCAGAAAAGAGATATGAAGCCAAGAGTGCTTCAATCGAAAAATGCACGGCGGCATGAAGAGACCCCTCCGCAACGTTATACACCCCAATGCTTCTGGGGAGAAACTGTTTACGGACTGAAGTTCTTCACGCCGCCATTGTGGCAATGAACCGGAGGCTGGTCTGCGCCAGGCTTAATAGCTCACATCAAGCACGTTGATTGAATACGGGACGAACGTCTCAGTAAACTTCGGCCCGGCAAGGGTTACAGGATGCTCCGTTGGCACAACTGCGCGCGGATCGGTAATGCTGTTGGTCGCGTTTGGGGTTTTCCCGCTCAGGGTTGTGAGCGTTGCCTGGGATGCGACCTTGCCTGCGCCTTCGAGATCAATCGAGAGCGGCTGGGCGGTTGAGGTTGCATTGACTACTTTGATGTACAGCTTGTGGCGAGCCTGGTCGCGTGTGACGGATGTATAGATGCGGGGACCAGCGTTGTCGAGCGATGCCTGCACCACTTCAGTGCCAAGATGAGAGCCGAACATTACCTGACCCCAGTAGCTGGGTGAGCCGTAGCTTGAAAGTGCATCATAGCCAATCAGGTCAGTTGCCCATTGCATGCCGCCAGGATTGACGTTGACAAAAAGAGGCGCATAGCTGGCCATGATGATCAGGTCGCTATTGCGTTCAAGACCGGTCAGCCAGGCAGCGTCAGCCAATGCTGCTTCAAGATTAGGAGTGGGGTCGCCTTCGCGCGTGGCCCATTCGCCCACAAACACTTTCGGACCATTGCGTGTGTAGGTGTCGTAGTGATGCGCTTCGGAGAATGACTCCTGCGCGGACATGTAGAAGTGTTCGTCAATCACGTCGGGGGTAACGCTCTTGACCGGAGTTGTGGCAATCAACTGCAGATTGGGGTAATGCTGCTTGATAGCGTTAAAGAACTGTGCAAAGCGTCCATCGTATGATCCGGAGCGGTCAAACCAGTCCTCATTGCCTATCTCAACGTAGTGCAGCGGGAATGGTGCTGGATGCCCATCTTTTGCACGCTCGGCGCCCCACTTGGTATCGGTGCCGCCGGTGACGTACTCAATTTCGTCGAGCGCATCCTGCACATACGGCTCAAGCGCCGGACCGGGGTCTACATGCTCGTGCATCAGGGAGTAGCCCGCATACACTGCGAGCACTGGTTCGATCTTCAGATCCTCGCACCACTCAAGAAATTCGAGCAGCCCCATGCCATCTGATGAACGATAACGCCATGGGCTGGGATGCGTAGGCCTGTCGACCCATGGGCCGATGGTCTTCTTCCACTCAAAGCGGTCGGGAATATGGTCGCCTTCGAGATAGTTGCCGCCGGGCAGCCGCAGGAATTTGGGGTGCATGGCGGCCAGCTTCTCCATGATGTCGACGCGGTTGCCGTGGTCGCGATTGTGATAGGTGGGCGGGAAGAGAGAGATCAGGCTGAACCATACGGTGGCCGGATGAGGAACCGTGAGGATGAGGTGATTATTTTTTGAGGCCGGCACTGCTCCGGTCTTGAGCGTGTAGGTGTACTCCTTCCAGTCGCCGGTGAGTCCGGTTACCGTGGCGGTGGCAGCAACTACGCCGGTGTCGTCATTCTGCAGGCTGACGGTTACCGGCAGACCATCGCTGTCAGTCTTCGCGTAAAACGAGCCGGTATAAACGGTGTTCGGCCGTACAGCGATGCCCCAGTAGCCATCGTTTTGAAGGCCTGCGGGCGACGCAGCCGTAGCCGCAGTCACGCTTACCTTGATGCTGCGCGTGAGGGCTGCGCTGGGTCCGGTGTTCTCATCGGCTGAAACGTTTACCTGAGAGTTGCCGCGGGCCACCATGGTCCAGTGCGACATGGATCCAAATCCAAGGCCGATTGCGCGGTCACGCACCAACTCTGCGTAGATGCCGCCGTCATAGGAGTAGTTGATCTCCTCAGTCATGAGGCCATAAAGCATGGGGCTTACTTTTGCGGTGGGCCGGTCTACATGAACGGTCAGCGAGGGCGCTTGTGCAGCGAGCGATGCGGGCAGAGTGAGAGCGCCAAGGATAGCGGCAAGAACTGTAGATTTCTTCATAACTCCGCCATACTAACCCGAGGGTGTATCGGCTGACAATCAGAAAACGCTTTCCCAAAGCGGCTGATTACAGGCAAATGGGCAGACGCAGAGGAGCCACGGCGGAATTGCGCAATCACAGCCGGACTAAGGTTCGGCTTCGATGGCTGCGGAGATGGCCTCGCGTACGGAATCAGGCAGTGAAGGCATGGCTCCGGGCTGCGATGCCACCCAACTTCCCCAGCGATTGCCCGCGGCGTTGAGAACAGCCAGGCCGGCCCCGCGGAGCATGTAGTGGGTCAAGGCCGCAGTAAACGCATCGCCAGCACCAATGGGATCGGCAACTTTGACCGATAGACCGGGATGGTCGTGCCACTCTTTGCGGTTCACAAGCAGGCTGCCGTTGCCGCCTCGCGTAACGGCAACAAGTTCGAGGGCCGAAAACTCCTGTAGTAGCCGCTCTGCACAGGAACGCAGGAAAGCAGGAGCAGAGGGTCCCTCAGTAACAGAAAACCCAAGAAGATCAAGGATCGTTGGCGCTTCCTGCTCGTTCATCTTGAGCACGGTCGCCAACCCCAGCGATTCCTGAATCACTTCTGAAGAGTAAAAGGGAGCGCGAAGGTTGACATCGAACACCCGAATGCAATGTGCCGGAGCATTTGCAGCGAGCGTTTGGATGGTTTTGCGCGACTCGACACTGCGCTGTGCGAGAGAGCCAAAGCAGATGGCGTCGGCGCGCTCAGCCAGTTTGACCCATTCGTCGGTAAGCTCGAGAAAGTCCCACGCGGCGGGCTGATGGATGGTGTAGCGCGGCTCGCCATTCTCGAAACTCACGGTTACGCGGCCTGTTTCGTGTGTGGGATCGACTTCGATACTGCCCGCGTCCACTGGTAATGGATCGAGGCAGTCAATGGCCAGACGGCCCAGATCATCACGTCCGATGCGACTAAGGATGACGGCATGATTGCCGAGCCGGCCGGCCATGACAGAGAAATTTGCAGGTGCGCCGCCCAGCAAACCCACTGTGGAGGCGCCTGCAAGCGGTACGCCACCATGCGCTGAGCCTTCCGGCAAAATATCCCACAGCAACTCGCCGATTCCGAGTATCAGATGCGGCCTTGTCACATGCTTACTCCTGCAGCGCGTCGCTGCTCGTTATTTACTTCTCCGCCGTAGATCGATGCGTTGCGTCTTAATGTCCAGCTTTCCCGACCCATCGATAGATAGAACAGTCTTCCCATGCCATGGCCGCGTATTCGCCATCGGGCTGGTTGTTCAGAATTTTGCGCTCTGCCAGCGTATCGGTGTGTGACCGCCGGATTTTGCCATGGAACAGCCGTTTGAAACCCGCGTGCTTTTCCAGAATGCTCTCCTGTTCATTGTTTACATAGAGGATATCGAGCTGCCCGGAACGATGCGCCAGAGTGCGGTTCCAGCGACTGAGCGCGCGTCGCAGAACGGGACCTCCGAATGGATTGAAGAGGAATGCAACACATGGTCCAGGCGGCAGGTCGAACTCAACCACATCGCGGCATATCATCCTCAACGGCGCCCGTGCCCGTCCGGCCGCGCGCCACAAGGCCATGTTTCCCCGGCCGATACGCGCCAGGGTGGGATTGAGTTCCACACCGATGACAGTGCGGAACGGATATTCTGCAGCCAGAAGCATTGCCCGGCCCATACCCGCGCCCACGTCGATGAAAGTGAAATCGTCTATGTGCGCGACTTGCCTCAGACGCCGCCAGCGAATCAGGATGCCCTGGAACACAGACGGTGCTACAGCGTAGTACGCGGTCGTGTAGCGGTCATGCCGATGGCCGGCAAGCAGGTGCCGTCCTGCGACCAGTCCGCTCGTTCGCACACCGTACTCCAGGTCGAAGGGATGGTGCACGAGGCCGTCTTTTACGGCTAGTCCTTTCAGGAAGTGCCGTTTCTTCTGAGGAGCGGCGACGCGCCGGTCCATCGATTCTTTCTGGCTCATCTTCACGCTTGAACCTTACCATAAGCACGCCGAGCGCGGTGTGAGGCAGAATGCCTGCAGCAATGGCGCGGCGATTCAGCGCGCGATGGTTCCGTAAAATGCGTTGGTGCCAGTGCGCAGGTCGCGACCATAGGTGATGACAACACTTGTTCCCAGCACACTGAGCTTTGCTTCTACGCCGGTGTCAAAGAGCCATTGGCGCGTTGAGAGCCCGCTGGTGGGGGCACTCACTCTGCCAATGTCGAGCAGAGGGCCGGCCTGGAGCGTGAAGAGACCGTTTGTGTATATGCGGTGATAGAAGTCCGAATTCGAGAGGAAGTAGCTGTATCCGAGCGGTGCGCTTCCTTTTTGCCGGTCGCGCGTGCCGATGTGACCGCGAAGCCATAGATCGTTGTCGCGCTCTACGCCGAGCATAAACAGCTCATCGAATGGAGCCGCGCCAAAAGTATGACCGGCTCGAATCTGCTGCATGGCCTCGTAGCGGTCTCCTTGCGCCTGCGGAAACCAGTGGGCGAGCGCCGAGCCCTGCAGCTTTTCAAAGAGGCGTGGCGGGTTGGACCACAGGCGGCCAAACTCGGAGCTGGCGGTGGCAGTGAGCGAGAATCGATGTTCGGGAAGATCGAGCAGCGTGTCTTGCATAGAAGCAGTCTGCTTGAGCTGAAAGCTCGATGTTGCGAGATTGGGCGTCAAAGCCGAACCATAGTTGACGTTGCGATACGAGCGGTGAGAGAGTTCTGCGCCGAGTGACCACGTCAAGTCAGCGCTGTGAAAAGAAGTGATGGAGCCGCTGGCGGCTTCACGCTCCATCTCCAGCGAGCCCAGCGAAGGGGAGGTCCCAGTAAAAGAGCGGCGTATGGTCCAGTTCTCGTCACGTTCGTCGGTTGCCAGGCTCCAGCGATGTTGCGGCAGGTTGCGGAGTGGGCCGGAGATTGCAACTCGAGCGCGGAGTTTCTGCGAATCCCAGCGGAACAGTGATTCGATGTTGATTGCCGAACGGCCAAGATTGAAATAGCTTGGGTAGACCGTTTCATAAAATACGCCGCCAAAAGTGGAGACGAGAGCCTGAAGGCGCGAGCTGCCAAAGCCGTTACGCTCAAGCGCGTGAAACTCCGCGTTGAAGCTGCCATCAGGGCGTGCGCTCAGGTTGATGTGGTACGTGGGAAAGATGCCGAGACCGTTGAGACGCGCCTGGGTTGCCGCAAAGTCGTCCCGGTGAAGAATGGCTGCAGGCGAAAATACGAATGCACGGTCGAGCAGAAGACGCCGGATGCGAAGTTGAGGATCAAAAGCGAGAGTAGCGATATAAGGCTTCTGAACACGGTTCCAGTATTTGAGTGCCGCATTTGTGTTGTCCATGAGGAAGTAGACAGTTGCGGCAAAGTTGTTGGCGTACTCGTCTTTTGGATTCAGCTTCAGAGCGCGCCGCAGCCATGTTGCGGCTTCTGGATATTGCTTCTGCTCGAATGCGACTCCGGCGAGTTCAACCAGGAAGCGCTCTTCGCGCGGGCTTTGCCGGTGCGCGGCGAGGAGTGCGGCACGAGCAGCGGGATACTGTTGAAGGTGCGCCAGCGCGAGGCCATAGTCGAAATTGATATCGGCTGTTCGGCAGGGAAGGTGCGCAGCAAGACGCGCTACCTCAGCCCAGTTTTGCTGAGAGAAAAGCTGCTCAGTGGATGCGGCCTGCTGCGGGTCAACGGAACATTGCGCAAAGGCCGTGCGCGTCAGCAGGATGATTGAGAGGAGTGCGAGCTTCAATGTGAGCTTGCCGCGGCAGGCACAGCCAGAAGCACCCAGTTGTGCGTTGCGCTCCAATCTCGCTCGAATGCTGCACGCTCCTGTGTCAGCAGCTTGCGTTCCGCAGGATCGTTCATCATGATCAGACCGCGGCCCGTGTCGATGCCATCAATCACAACATAATGCAATTGGGATTGCCCTTGTGGGCGAAGGGCGGCAATTAGAGGACGGCCTTTCCTGATCTGCTGCTCAAGGTCGCTCCATTGCCCAGCGAAGGCAATGACTGCGAATCCATGCTGCTGCAGATACTCGACCATGGATGAATCGGAGATGCCATGATCCTTAGGCGAATACAACTGCTGCTGGATGGTGTCCACATGGCTGCCGGGCTGGGGGTGACCGCCGGGCTTCGCTGCCCAGTATTGCATGATCATAGCAATGGACGCCGCGCCGCAGCCCTCTCTGGGCTGATGTACAAATGGCACGTCAATCCACAAAGTTGTGGGCGATTGCGCGCAGAGGGTTGCCGCGAACAGCAGAAAAAGCGCGGCAGCCCTCGTAAATGTGCGCGGCATCAGTGCACGATGGCCACGATGATGATGACCGCAATCAAAACGATGATGAGCGTCAGCATCGACTGGCTGAGCGAGCCTGCGGAGAACTGCTGCTGCGCATTGGACGCGCGCGACGCCAGATCGGAAAGCTCCTGATCGGAGAGTGTCGGGATTGCAGAGCGCACCTGGATGGGATCGAAATGAGCATCCCGCATGGCGCGATCAGCAGTTGGGGTATTCAGGAACTCGGTTACAGTGCGAATATTCTGTTCCCTGGCTTGGGAAACACTCTGAGCCTGCTGTTGGAGAGCCTGCGGAGAGACGAGGTGTTGTTCTGCTGCCGACTGAGCGAAGATGCCTGACGGACATGCGAGAAGAAATGCCAGTGCTGCGGGAATAATCCCGCGCAACATGATGGGGGAGAAGATTGATTTGTTCATGTAGGCTCCAGCGAAATCTTGGCTTTAAGATGCGTAGCAGCGTATGTTGAGTTGCCCTGTCTGGAACGAGTCAGCGAAAGAAACGTAGACAGGACAACGAGAAACTGCAACACGGTTTCTGCACGCGGCGGTGCAATAGTATTCTAGCGGTACGAACTTGAATCCTTCAAAATGTTGTGACCGTGGAGTGAACTCTTGCCCAAGTATCTCGTGACCGGTGCGGCCGGTTTTATTGGCCGGTCGATTGCGGCCGCGCTGCTCAAGCGCGGGGAATCGGTGCGCGGTGTCGACAACTTTATTACCGGCAAACGCGCGAATCTAACCAGCCTGGATGCGATGGAGTTTGTCGAAGGGGATTTGCGCGATCCTGTTGTTTGCGAGGCGGTCTGCACTGGCGTCGAAATTATCTTTCACGAGGCGGCGCTGGCTTCTGTTCCGCGATCAGTGGCCGACCCCGTATCGACGAACGAGTGTTGCGTGAATGCGACGCTTAATCTGCTGGTGGCTGCACGCGCGGCGGGTGTGCGGCGGCTTGTCTATGCGGGTTCGTCGTCGGCTTACGGTGACACGCCTACGCTGCCCAAGCACGAGGAGATGGTTCCTAATCCGATCAGCCCATACGCCGTAGCCAAGCTTGCAGGCGAACATTACATGCGTGCCTTTGCGCGTGTGTATGGACTGGAGACAGTTGTTCTGCGCTACTTCAATGTATTCGGGCCGTATCAGGATCCGACCTCTCACTATTCGGGTGTTCTTGCGATCTTTTGCCGCAAGATGCTGGCCGGGGAGCAGCCGACGATTTATGGCGACGGGGAGCAGAGCCGCGACTTTACTTATATAGACAATGTCGTACGCGGAAATCTGCTGGCCTCTGAGGCCCCCGCCGAGAAGGTTTTAGGACAGGTGATGAATCTGGCCACTGGTTCCCGCATCACGCTGAACCAGACATTCGCGATTCTGCGCGAACTGACCGGCTATAAGGGTGAGCCGGCATACGCCGAGGGTCGCATGGGCGATATTCACGATTCGCTGGCCGATATCCGGCTGGCGCGGGAGCTGATGGGCTACGAGCCGGTGGTGGACTTCAGAGAAGGCCTGCGGCGCACGGTGGAGTGGTACAAAACGGCTGCCGGAAGCTGATATGCGTTCATGTCACTTTTTAAGAGCGCGTTTTTACCGTTCTGATGTATAACTCTATGAATTAGCCCTCCCTATGTAAAACTGCCGGAAAAATTGTCTCGTGTCGCTGCGTCCTGTTCAAACCGGACATAGCTTGCGGGGCTCTTTTTGGATCGAGGTACCCGCTTTGACGGACGGTCCTTCTATGAAGCGCGATTTGCCCGACGATGAGAGTGCTGATCGGCGTATTGACGCCAGCCGCCGTCACGATACGACGTCGTTGCGGGAACTGTGGAGGTCGATCTGGCGCCAGCGCCGCGTAGTGTTTGGCGTTGAGAGCGGTCTGCTGCTTTTGTGCCTGCTTTACTGCCTGATTGTGCCCAATCAATACGAAGCGAGCGCTCGAGTGGAGTTGCGCACTGCGCCGGCCTCACCTCTCAATCTTGGGCCGGCTGAGCAGTCAGTTTCCGCCTCACTGCTTGCATCACCCATTGCCCTGGAGACGATGGCAGGCGTTTTGCGCGGCGATCAACTGGCCTGGAAGACAATTACCGATTTGAAGCTCTATAACGAGCATGGTTTTGCAGGTGACTTCGCTAGCCGGTTTCCCAATTTCCGCATGGATGCCCCGAGCCCGGATGCGCAAGCCTGGCTGCTGGAGAGATTTGCGCGGCGGCTCCATGTGCAGACGATCCCGCGAACGCTTCTGGTACAAATCCGGTTCCGATGCCGTGATGCGGCGCTTTCTGCGGCTGTAGTGAATACGCAGATTCGCAATTATGGCCAGCGGGACAGCGAGTCGCAGGTGGAGGCGACCGCGCAGGCAACTGACTGGCTCGACGCGCAGCTCAAGACATTAAAAACGCGTGAGGATGAGGACGGAAAACGGCTGGCAGAGTTCGAAGAAAAGCACGGTATTGTGAGCACGCCGGAGATGCTGGCCAATGGGCAGACTGGCGAAACGGAGCATAATTCAGCGGCGCTGGAGATGGATGAACTGGGCCGGCAAGTAGTGACGGCCACGACGGATCGCATTCTGCGCGAGGCCGAGTATCGAGCTGCATCGCAAGGCGACCCGGAATTGGTGATTGCTGCAGACACTCGGTTGCAGGGCGAGGGAAGTGGATTTTCGACGGCATTATTGCAGCAGATTCGTGCAAAGCGCAGCGATCTTGAGCAGGAGCAGGCGCAGTTGAGCGCTGAGCATGGGCCGAATTTTCCACGCGTGGTGGAAATCGAGAAGCAGTTGCGGGATCTCGACCGGCAGAAGCAAGCCGAGGATGCGCGGCTCGTGGACAGGTTCCGTAGCAACTGGCAGACGGCAGTGGACCGCGAGCAGCTTGTGCGCAATAGCCTTGAAGCGGTTACAGGCGAGGGTTTGAAGATGGACCAGGCCGCAGCCGACTATGCACTGATGCGCGAAGAAGCAAACTCAAGCCACGAACTGTATATGCGCGTCTTTGAGCAAGTTGAAGAGGCGGGGCTGGCTGCGGGCATACATGCTTCCAATCTCGAAGTGGTAGACCCGGCGCGGCAACCTGTGAAGCCCGTCGCGCCCGATCTGCCGCTATATATGGCCATTACATTCTTCGCAGGATTATGGCTGGCTGTTGGAGTTGCTCTCATGCTTGAAGCGCTGCGTCCGATCGAGGTGTTTGCGGCGGTATTGTTGCTGGCGATGCTTGCGGCTGCACATTGCGCCCAAGCGCAGGCGCCCACGCCTAACAGCTCAGGGCTGCCGATGGGCGTTGAAAATCTGCCCCAGTCACGGGAACGGAAGAGTGCTCCGAATCCGCAAGAGTCGCCTGCTATGTGGGATCATCCGGGCACGCCGCCGGTGGTTGGAAGATCGCAAACAGAGGGCGAGCAGCCGATGCCGGCTCCAATTGCCGCAGGTGACTGGCTGGATGTGAGCGAATATCACACGCCTGAATTCCATTCGACTGTGCGGGTCTCAGATACAAGTATTGTGACGCTGCCTATGATTGGCGACGTGTTTGTTGGCGGCATGAGTGAGCAGAACGCGGCGCGTGCGATTGAAGCGGCGCTTGTAGCCAAGGGCATGCTGTTGCATCCGCTGGTGACAGTGGTTGTGACCTACTACGCAGGGCAGGATGTAAGTGTACTGGGCGAAGTAGCACGGCCAGGTATCTATCCATACGGGTTCCATCACCGGCTGCTCGATCTCATCTCTGCGGCCTCGGGGCTCTCGTCGGGTGCGGGCCGGGTGGTGAATATCTATCACCGTGACGATCCGAACGCGGCGCACGAGGTGATTCTCGATCCTGATGGCGCTGGGTCGGCTCTGGAACATAATCCGGAACTGAGTCCGGGTGACACTGTGCAAGTGAACCGTGCAGGGGTGGTGTATGTTGTGGGCGATGTGGTCCGGCCAGGCGGTTTTCTGATCGATCCGGCGCAAAGGCTGACAGTGGTGCAGGCGTTGTCACTGGCGTGGGGTCCGTCGCAGAATGCGGCGCTGGGCAAGGCTGTGCTGATCCGTGAGCAGAAGGATGGGCGCACGCTGACCGCGCTTAACGTGAAGCGTTTGCTGCGCGGGCAGGATCCCGATCAGCCGGTGCGCAATGGCGACATCATTTTCGTGCCTGATTCGTTTGCCAAGAATCTGATGAACCGCACAATGGAGTCGGCGGTGCAATCGACCATCGGTGTCGGAATTTACTCCGCGCTCGTATATTCGCAGAGGTACTGAGAGATGCGCCGCGTAGCGTGGATTCTGCTGCTCCTGTTTGCGTTTGCGATTCCATGGGAATACTCGCTCGACCTGGGGCCACCGCTGGGCAATGTGGCGCGAATCGTAGGCCTGCTGCTTCTGCTTGCTGCGATTCCGGCAGTGTTGCAGGCTGGCAGGCTGCGGAGGCCGGGCGCGATGCAATGGCTGGTGTCAGCGCTTTATGTGTGGCTCTGTTGCACATGCTTCTGGTCTATCGACGCTGATGCAACTGTGGTGAAGATGCGTGCGTACTTTCAGGAGATGATGGTTGTCTGGCTGGTGTGGGGGCTTGCCGAGAGCCCAGCCGATCTGCGAGACCTGCTGCGCGCGTATGTCGCGGGCTCGTGGATTCTGGCGGGATTGACTGTGGTCACCTTCAGCTCGCCGGAGGCGATTGCCGCCGGGCAGATGCGCTTTGCAGCCTATGGGCAGGACCCGAACGACGTGGCGCGGTTTCTCGATCTTGGATTTCCGCTGGCTGCGTTGCTTCTGACAAGCGAGCGGCGCTGGCCAATGCGGTGGATGGCTCTGGGCTATCTGCCGCTGGGATTCTTTGCTGTTCTGCTGACGGCCTCGCGTGGCGGTTTCCTGGCCGCGCTGGTCGCATTGAGCGGATGCGCCGTGCTGCTTATGCGTGGATGTGGTAAAGCGGCAATGGCAACGCTGGTTGCTTTACCTGCAGTTGCCGTCGTGCTCTGGTTTGCCATTCCGTCGGAGATCTTCGAACGGCTGGCGACTATTCCTGCGCAACTGGAGGGCGGCGACCTGAATCAACGGTTGAATATCTGGTCGGCGGGTTGGCACGCGTTTCTACAAGCGCCGCTTTCTGGCAGCGGGGCTGGAACATTTGTTACTGCGGCAGGACTGGCTCCGATTGATACGGCGCATAACACGGTGCTCTCGCTGGCGGTGAGCGGAGGGCTGTGCGCGCTGTTTCTGGCAGTAGGAATCGTGGCGCTGGCGGCGCGTGCAGTGCTGGCGATGCGCGGAAAACTGCGAATCGCAATGGCGACCGCGCTGCTGGTGTGGATTGCGACTTCACTCGTAGCTACTGTGGAAGAGAGCCGTACCACATGGCTGCTGCTGGCGATGATTGCGCTGGCGGGACGGTTTGCGGAAGAAGATGAAGAGTTGCTGCGCGCCTGTTTCCCAGATGATCCGTCGGCTGGCATCGCTGCGACATCGATGCGCGCATTGAGATGGAGCGATTGAGGTGCTTCCCAGGCCGGCACAGTATCTGCTTCGATTTGACGATCTTTGTCCGACGGTTTGCCGCGAGAGGTGGAGTGCGTGCCGTGCGCTGATTGAAGAGTTCGAGCTGCGGCCAGTTCTCGCGATTGTTCCCGACAATCACGACCCGGATCTTGAGCGCTCGGCACCCGACGCGAGTTTCTGGGAGCAGATGCGTGCAATGGAGAAAGCCGGAGCGACGGTAGCTCTGCATGGGTATCGGCATCTGTGTACGAGCCGAGGCAGGAGCCTGGTTCCACTTCATCGCGAGACGGAGTTCGCCGGTGTAAATATGCAGACGCAGCACAAGTGGATTCGCGCAGGGCTAAGGATTCTTCGTGATCATGGACTTGATCCGAAGATGTGGGTTGCGCCGCGACATGGGTTTGACGCATACACGCTGCGTGCGTTGCGCATGGAAGGAATCAAGATGTTATCCGATGGGTTTGCGCGCGCTCCATTCAGACGCCAGGGGCTGATTTGGATTCCTCAACAGTTGTGGGCTCCGGCACATAAAAAGGCGGGACTCTGGACGGTTTGCGTTCATCCCAACACAGCCGGCAATGAGCAGATTACGGAACTACGCTGTTTTCTGCGCAGTCATGATGCGCGATTCACATCAGTCGATCGTGTACTGGAGGAGTTACAGCCTCGCGAACTGGCAGCGAGTGAACAGGCCGCGGCTGCATGGAGGCTTTTGCGCATGCGGCTTTCGCGCTTCAGGAAGAACGTGTATGGCCAGTTGCGGGTGCGCAAGAGGCACCAGACGCAGAGTGGTCAGGGGCAGCAATCGGGCTGGATTTCTTTCTGAGCAGATGATCGTAGAGTTCATCCCACTGGTCAATAACAGAAGCGAGGCTGAATCGGGCAGCTATTCTTTGCCGTGCCCTGATGCCCATCGCGCGTCGCTCTTCCGGCGAGGCGTTCATGATGGTGTTCATCGCCCGCGCGAGCGCGGAGACGTCTGTTGCAGGCACGAGCAAGCCGGTTTCACCATCTTCGAAGACCTCTCGGATTCCGGCAACGTTGGTGGCGACACAGGGAAGCTCGCACGCGGAGGCCTCCAGCAACGCCATGGGAAGGCCTTCCCAGAGTGAGGCGAGAACGAAGCCGTCTGCAGCCTGGAACCACGGCTTCACATCCGGTTCAAAGCCAAGGAAGCAGACTCTGCCGCCGAGATTGAGCTGGGTAGCGAGTTGAGACAAGTCGCTCAGCAGCGGACCAGCGCCAGCGATGATCAAGTGGGCAGACTCAGGAAGTAATGCCATGGCCTTCAGGAGAGTGGGATAATCCTTGACCGTTTCGAGGCGGCCGGCGGCGATCCACAGAAACTCGTCTTCGATGCTCATTTCGCGTCGCACGGCTGCACGGGTTTGCATATCAGGATTCCAGTCGTCCAGATCAACGCCGTTGTGCAGTACGGTAAGGTTTTTGGGGTTGACTACCTTCACAGCTAAATGCGAACTGGCTACTGCAGAGCTGACGGTGGTTACGTTGTCTGAGAGGCGGTGGCTCAGTCGATAGCCTAGCCGCCGCCAGATGGTCCCCGTAGAGGAGCTGTGCAGCGTGTCGAGGACTACCGGGATCGGAGCAAACAGGCGAGACCAGCGTGCGAGCCATGTAGCGTGAGCAAGATGTGCATGAACAACATCTGGTTTAGTGCGTCTGAGCCAGTGGATGAATCGTAGCCATCCCGCCGGATCGGCGAGCCCCTTCCACATACCGATGCTCCGAAAAGCGATACCGGCAGCGGCCAACTCAGCAGCAGTTGCTCCGCCGTGGCCCGAGAGAGCGACTACGCTCACCTGCCAGCCACGCATGCGAAGTCCCTTTGCGATGAGCATAACCTGACGCTCGGCACCGGCAATGCGGTCGAGTGTGGGAATGATCAGAGCGACGTGACACGGATGCTGCCTCGCACAAGTCGAATCGAACAGATTTTCGTAGGCAGCGATAGCTTCTTCAAATGTATATCCGGCGG
>DASZXD010000245.1:0-22734 GCA_035546015.1 Occallatibacter sp. | reverse complement strand
GGTACGCACCGCATAAGGTTGATGAGTAATCTGCAGCTTTACTGGGACCAGGTGCTCATTGACCAGAGCACAAATGCCGAGGCGCGCACCACCGAGGCGCCGCTCAGTTTTGCCACGCTGCACTTCCGTGGATATCCGAAGCAGATTGACCTCGCGAGCGACGGCGATCTCGACTATGACTACAACACGGTGAGCCTTACCGGACCCTTCCAGCACGAGCGCGGCAGCTACACGCGCATGGGCGATGTGACGGAGCTGGTGAAGGGAATCGACAACCGTTTTGCAATCTTCGGCAGCGGTGAGGAGATTGCAGCGGAGTTCGATACCACGAAACTGCCTGTGCTGCCGAATGGTTGGAAGCGCGACTACTTCTTTTATGCTAACGGCTATGTGAAGGATATGGACTGGTGGGATGCGTCGCCATTTACCGTGGCGCAGATGCCTTTCCATGGGATGAGCAAGTATCCATATCCGGGCAAGGAACACTATCCTGACGACGCTGGCTCGCTCGAGTATCAGCTCAACTGGAACGACCGTTTCGAGTCAGGCGAGCAAGTCCATTCCTATCGCTTTAACTATCAGTTGTTGCCTTCAACACCGAGCGAAGATCGATTACCACGACCTTGATACTCGACGTTAATACTCAGGACAGGCGGCAATGACCACAGCAGAGAAGGATCTGGATCTAGTTCTTGCTCCGGCTGCAACGCAGTTGGAGTTGGTTCGTGGCGGCAAGGTTTCTGCCCTTGAACTTACGGAAGCGCACATCCGGCAGATCGAGCGGCTTAATCCTGAACTGAATGTGTTTGCCGACTTTGACGCAGAGCGAGCGCGCAGGCAGGCCCGCAAGCTCGATGGAGCCCGGAAATCGCGCGGCCCGCTGCATGGCCTGCCGGTGACGGTAAAGTCGTCGATTGCGACGGCGGGCTACAGGTGCGAGATCGGCAGTCTTCTGCATAAGGACGAAATGCCGCGCGAGGATGCGGTGGCGGTTGCGCGGTTGCGCGCTGCCGGCGCGGTGATTCTGGGCACAACCAACTGCCCGGAGCTGCTGATGGCCTATGAAACGGACAACGATCTCTATGGACAGACGCGGAATCCATGGGATGTGACGCGCACGCCGGGAGGTTCGAGCGGCGGCGAGTCGGCGGCGATTGCCGCTGGTCTTTCGGCAGCGGGGCTGGGTAGTGACAGCGGCGGTTCGGTGCGCGTGCCCGCGCACTTCACGGGCATCTGCTCGCTCAAGCCCACGCCGGGCCGTGTGCCGGGGCGTGGCCATCTGCCGCCGTGCGTTGGCCCATTCTCGATTCTGGGCGCGATTGGCCCCATGGCGCGAACGATCGGTGATGTGTCGCTTCTGTTTCGTGCGCTGAGCGGGCAGGATGTCTGCGATCCGGTAAGCACGCCTCTGGCGGTGCGCGAGCTCACGCTTGATGAACTGCGCGCCAACACGATCGGATTTTTTGAAGACGACGGCATTACGCCGGTCACGCCGGAGACGCGCGCTGCGGTGCAGGCTGCTGCGCAGGCGCTGCGCGATGCCGGGTTTCGCGTGGAGCCGTTCCGTCCCTCCACGCTGGAGGCGCTACGCGCGCTGTGGTGGAAGTTTTTTGTGCAGTGCGGCGCCATGTTTTATGAGCCGTCGATTCTGGGCAAGCGCTATCAGCTCAGCGATATCTTCACCGGATTTTTGTCGATTGCGGAGGCATCAGGAAAACTCACTGCGGCAGAACTTCTCGGCGCGTGGGCTGAACTGGACCTGGTGCGATCGAAGACGCTCGAAGAGCTGAACGAGTTTCCGGTTCTGCTGCATCCGGTGGCGGCTGTTCCCGCGTGGCGGCATGGAGAGCATTCGTGGACCGTCGACGGCAAGACAGTGGAGTATCTCGATGCCGTGCGCTACACGCAGTGGTTCAACTCCCTCGGCGCACCGGGAGCGGTTGTGCCCGTGGGCGCATCGGCTGAGGGCTTGCCGATTGGTGTGCAAATCGGCGCGCGGCCCTTTGAAGACGAAGTGGCGCTGGGTATTGCGGCCATTGTGGATAAGGCCTTTGGATATAAGCCGCCGCCGATGGCGCGGGACTGACGCGCATTTCATTGAAACATCTGGGCGTTATTGCCGATATAGGCTCGAACATCTTCGTGACCCCAGATGAAGCCGACTATTGAAGTCTCCATGATTGTGAAGGACGGCGGCGCTACGCTTGCGCGCTGTCTCAAGAGTGTTGCTGCCTTTGCCGACCGGATCATCGTGGGCGATACGGGCTCAACCGACGAGAGTGCATCGATTGCGCGTGCTCACGGCGCTGAGGTCATCGCGATTCCGTGGGAGGACGACTTCTCGCGTGCGCGCAACCTGGTCCTTGCACAGCGCAAGTGCGACTGGATTCTGGTGATTGACGCGGACGAGATGCTTGACTCATCGGCTGGCGCGCGCATCCGTGCATCGATCGAGCGGCCGGGCATTGCGGCATTTCATAACTGGCGCTGGAACTACATGCGCGATGCAAGCACGCGGCTGGGCTTTCAGATGGCGCGGCCCAATCCGGTGCTGATTGAAGAGGCGCATGTGTATCCGGCGTACGTTCCGTTGCCGACAACGCGTCTGTTCCGCAGCCATCCGGGCATCTACTACGAGGGCTGCGTGCATGAGACGGTAACGCGGCGCGTGGCGGCTCTGCAACTGGCTACCAAATTTGCCGACTTCATTGTGCACCACTTCGGACACGCCGAAGACGAAGAGATGGAGCGGCAGCGCAAGAACGATCTCTATCAACTGCTGGGCGAGCGCAAGCTGCGCGAAAATGCTGACGATCCGCAGGCGCTGATCGAGATGGGCATGGCCGAACTCGAAAATGCGCGGCGGCCATCGGTGGCGCTTGACTACTTCGAGCGCGCATGCAGGCTGAGCCCAGCGTCGGGCGTGGGCTGGCTGTTTGCGGGCATCTGCCTGGTGCGTCTGGTTCGATTGCCTGAAGCACTGGACCGGCTGAGCCGCGCGGCCAGCCTCGGCATGCGCAACGCGTTGTTCTATCAGGCCGCTGGCGATGCGTATTTCCACGGCGAAAAGTATACCGAGGCTTGCGCTGCGTACACGCAGGTGGCGGCATTGGGTGAGGACTCTCCGCTGAGTGAGGCCAAGCGCGGCGCGGCAGAGGTGCGATTGGGGCATGCGAAAGAGGGCATCGCACGCATGCGGCAGGCAGTGGCCAGCGCGCCCGCGTTCAGCGAGCTCTACGACATTCTGGCCACAGGGGCGTTGCTGGGCGGCGATGTGGAATTGGCCGCCGAGACAGCCGCAGCGCGGCTCAGGATGGGCAAGACAACGGAGTTTCATGAACAGCTTGCAGCTGTGCTGCAGGCGCAGTTGCAGCAGCAGAAGGCGACTCTCGCAGTGGCAGTCTGACCGGTGCAAAAAACGGTTCCAGCGCGCAGGCATCCTTTTTCAGCGCCGTTTGCTTTCAATCGATTAGAGACGTGGTATTGCTCCGGGTAAAGTTTTTCGGCAATTTATCGCGCTGTTTCTCCAACCCTTCCGGCTCCGTTGCATCGAAACATATCCGTATCGAAAGGAGAACGGATATGCGCTTTCTGTCACGGAATCTCGCTCCACTTTTGCTGGCCGTTGTATGCGCTTCGCCGGTGTTCATGACCGGCTGTGCAGTGCACGCCCGTGTGTACGATCCGTACTACCGCGACTACCATCCCTGGGGCGGCGAGGTGACCTATTACTCGCAGTGGGAGACCGAAACGCACCGGCACCACATGGACTACAACCACCGCAGCGCCGACGACCAGAAGTCATATTGGCAATGGCGGCACGACCACGGTCATGATCATGACCATGATCGCCACTGATGCGCTGCTCAATGAGCCGGGGCTCCCACCCCGGCTCTGCAAGACTCTGCAACCCTCCCTCCAATTACCTCGCACAAATCATCTGTGACAAACTTGCGATGGAATGAGCCTTGATCGGCCCGTTATTCCTGAGCCTGTTGAAATGTTGGTCTTCGGCCAAATCCGAAGAGGCCATGATGCGTATCATTAGCGGCCGGCAGACACCCTGTTGAAACTTCAGAGTTAGAGAGAAGAGAACTTTTCGCGGGTTAGTGAAAATTTTTCGCAACCCGGAGAAATATTTATTGACAATTCCTAAATCGATTTTGTACGCTTGCGACCCTCAGGACGCCGGTCCAAAATTCTTCCCCAATTGTTTTACGGGCGTTCAGGGTAAGAATTGTCCGCGTGCCGAACTGCATCGTCCTGGTTGAAACCAAAGGAAGGTTCACACAGGCTATGGCTCAGTTCTCGAGAAGGTCAATGCTGAAGGGCGCAGCTCTGCCAGCTTTAGGATCAGTGTCGGTTTTTTCACTTCCCACCTTATCTGAAGCTATCCAGGCCCAGAGTACTCCATACCAGAGGATCAAGCTCAAAATCACTGACGTGCGCACCGCGCAGGTAATGGTGCACGGTCCGCAGACGCATATAAGGGTATACACGGACCAAGGCATCTTCGGGCAGGGTGAATGTACCGACGCCGCAGTTGGAGCGTCGTCGCTGATACACGGCTGGCGCCGCATGATTATCGGACAGGATCCGCTCAACGTGGAACCGATCTGGGAGCGGATTCGCACCATGGGCATCTTCGCCGGAGCACAAGCAGGACAGTATGTCACCGCGCTGTCAGGACTTGAAATCGCTTTGTGGGATATTGCCGGAAAGGCGCTGGGACTTCCTATTTATCAGTTACTCGGTGGAAAGTTTCGCGACAAGGTTCGCATTTATTGCGACTCCGACATGGATGTACCGATCGGACCGGAGTCAGACCGGAAGATTCCATGGATCAAGGACCAGGGTTTTTCTTTCATGAAGATCGACCTGGATGATGCAGGGGATCCAGCGCGCTGGGACACTTACAACTGGACGGCAACCAATGGCGAGATCGATCGCATGGTGAAGTGGGTTTCGAGCGTGCGCGAAAGAATGCCGGCCGATATGGCCCTGGCTTGCGACATGCACGGCCGTTATGATGCTGCAACCGGTAAGAAAGTGGCGAAAGCACTGGAGCCGTTCAAGCTGACCTGGCTTGAAGAACCGTGCCCGGCGGAGGACATCGATGCGATGGCGGACATTCGACACTCGACTTCGACTCCGATTGCCTGTGGGGAAAACCTCTACATGCGCTGGGGTTATCGGGAACTGCTTCAGAAAGAGGCTGTCGATATCATCCAGCCGGACTTCGAGAAAGTCGGCGGGCTCGCCGAGGCCAAGAAGGTTGCCAACCTTGCGCAGACCTTCTATGTGCCAGTTGCACCGCATTGTGTTGTATCGCCGATTGGGCAAATGGCGACTGCTCACGCATGCGCAAGTTTTCCTAACTTCCTGGCATGCGAATGGCATTGGATTAACTTCCCTGACTATTGGAATAACTGGGTGAAGGAAGGTCAGATTATCAAGAACGGTTTCATTACCTTGCCAGACCGCCCTGGCATCGGCGTGGAGATGGATGAAGAAGTGGCTAAGAAAGCTCAGATCCCCGGGACAACATGGTTTGAGCCGGGGAGATGAATATTTCAAGCTAGTCATCGGTTCATAGGGGCAGAGAATATGCGGAAGATGATTGAAGGAGTGCTGGCCGGAGCGGTTCTGTTTGTCTCCGCTCTCGTTCCCTTCGTAACTGCACAAGAGACACCTGCCTCGCAGCGAGGAGCGGCTCCACCTGAAAAGGAGTTTCATGGTGAATTCTTCACGCCGGAGCAGGTGATCAAGTACACATCCTACTGGCATGGAGACAGGTTTCCCGACGGGCGCCCCGAAGTACCTGACGACATTCTCGACCGGATGAAAACAGTGACTCTCGAAGAAGCATGGGCGACTCTGCAAGCCGCAGGCTTTGAGCACCAGTATGAAGACGGCTGGTATGTGATCCATCCTAACCAGGTGCTGGTGGGCAGGGCGCTAACTTCGGTTTGGATGCCGGGAAGACCCGACATAGAAAAGGAGATCGAGGATCAGGGGAAAGACGATCATCGAGTAGGGGGCACGAATTCGTGGCCCGTGGATATGTTGCAGCCACGCGATGTATATGTGTCGGACCACTTCGGGCTCAAGCTGGACGGGCCGTCGATTGGAGATAACGTAGGCAACGCTATCTACGCAAGGTCGGGCAATGGAATTGTCTATAACGGAGCCGTTCGCGATATTAATGGCCTTGAAGTTCTTCCTAACTTCACTTCTTTTGTTCGGTCCTACGACCCATCGCATCACTTCGGGATGCTTGCGACAGGAAGACTGCTGAATTCAACTATGGTGGGCATCAATGGGCCAACACGCATTGGACAGGTCCTGGTGATGCCTGGAGACGTGGTCCTCGGACGGAACGGCGGTGTCATCTTCATTCCGCCCCAACTGGCCGAGAAGGTTGTCGAATACTCTGAGCGCACTCATCTTGAAGACATGTTCGGACACCAGCGTTTGAGAGAGAAGAAGTACACAGCTGGTCAGATCGATGGCAGGTGGTCACCCGCAATCGAAGCGGATTTTCATCAGTGGCTGAAGGAGAACGAGAACAATCTGCCCGAGCCGAAATCAGTGATCGAGCAACTTCTGAAAGACGAAAAGCCGACAGATTAGTGGTTCGGGAAAGCTCTTTCAACTGCCAGAGAAAAGCATCGAGATTGTCGATAGCGACGATTCGAAAGAGATGGCTTTTCTTCTATAGATCTTGCGGATACACGGGACAGTCTCAAAGAAGAAGCTAGGACATAACGCGCAGTAAATGCTTCTCCGGTTAGGCGTTGGGCCATTCACAATCAATCGAATGTAGCTATCTTCCCAGCACGGAGGTATGAGATCATCATGAACAATCACCGCAGTGACGCAACCAGAAATCGGCGGAATGAGCCATTTCTTGTTTCCAATTGCCAGGTCACAGAAAACTCTCTCAATGGCTCACAGACATCTCTGAAGAGCTGCAATCGGCGCCGCCAGCACGTCGTTTCATCTAACTGCTGTATTTTCGCGCTAATTCTCACGATGTTCTTGCCAGCCAGCCTGTCAGCGCAGGGAGCCACGGGCAGGATCTCCGGACATGTGGCCGACTCTACCGGTGCGTCAATTCCCGACGCCGCTATAACTCTGACCAACACAGCTACAAGCGGCGTACGCACTACTGTTTCGACCAGTTCTGGCGACTATACCTTCGCATCGGTGCCCATAGGTATCTATGTGCTCAAAGCCGAGCACCAGGGATTCAAGTCCGCTACCAGCCTGAACCTTCAGTTGCAGGTCGAGCAATCGATGACCCAGAACTTTACGCTCGAAGTCGGTGGGGTTGAGCAAACGGTCAAGGTTACGGCCTCCGGCGACCTTCTTGAGACGCAGAACACAAGCCTCGGCACTACCGTTCCTGATCAGACCCTCGCCCAGATGCCGGTAAACAACAGAAACTACCTGAACCTGGTGGCGATCTCGGCGAACACGAACGTCCTTTCACCGACCCAAGGGCAGGCTGGCGCGCGAGAAGGCGGCGCGCGAGCCAACGAGACCATTTCGGTTGGTGGTTCGCGCATCATGTTCGACCACTACACGCTGGACGGCATCAACAACAGCGATGTGGATTTCAACAGCTATGTGGTACAGCCCAGTATCGACGCCATTGCGGAAATGAAGGTGCAGACCGGCGTTTATCCTGCCGCATACGGCTACAACGCGACCCAAGTCAATGTGGTCACCAAGAGCGGCACCAACCAATATCACGGCAGTCTGTTCGATTTTGTGCGCAACAACTACGCGGATGCAGAAGGATTTAACTATCACTATCCCAATCCATTCCCGAAGGTGCTTCCCTATAAATATAACGACTACGGATTCGTCCTCGGCGGGCCGCTCACGATTCCCAAACTCTTCAATGGCACAGATCGTTTCTTCTTCATGGTCAACGATGAATGGTATTCCCAGGTCCAATTCTCTCAGTCCGCATTGACCCTCCCGACGCAGGCCGAACTGGGCGGCGATTTCAGCGGCTACACCGGAAAAGGCAGCACAGTCGTTCCCATCTATGACCCCAGCACCGGGAATGCCGATGGCACGGGCAGAACGCAGTTCCAATGCAATGGCGTGATGAACGTCATCTGTCCGACCCGCATCGACTCCATCTCACAAAAGTTCATCCAGTTGTACTACGCCGCGTCTCAGACGCAAGGCGCAAGCAATTACACATTCCTCACCCAGGGGAGGGATACTCACGACGGCTTTAACGTACGTGGCGACTACAACCAGTCGGCGAAATCGCAGTGGGCCTTCCGCTTCAGCAACGGCCTTGAAACCAACCCAACCGCTGGCTTCACGACGAAGGGCGGCACAGTCGGCAGCAAAATCATCACAAAATACTACCAGTACATGGGCTCACACACCTGGACCATCTCGCCCACAGTGGTCAATGTGGCCACGTTTGGCTGGACCAACTTTTACAACTCTCTTGGTTTGTACTCGCAAGGCACGGACGATGACATTTCCAAGCTTGGGATTCCCAACCTTCAGTCCGGACCTTCTACGACCTGGGGCATCCCCGCTGTGGGCTTTACAGGCGATATTTTCAGCGGGCTAGGCGACAGCTCCGACGGTCCCTATGTGACCACTGATCCCAATATCTCGATCAACGACAACATCACCTGGGTGCACGGCAAGCATTCCATCGATTTGGGGTTCTCGTACGAACGGCAGACCTTTAATGAGCTGGGCAATCAGTTCTCCCGCGGCAGTTTCACCACCCTGGCCAACGCCACCGCGCAGATCAACTCGCCTGGGACCGCGGTTGCGGGAACCGGCTCTGCGTTCGCCGACTTCATGCTCGGTGATCTATACACTTCGACGTACGCGGTGCAGATCGCGAAGGCCGATTACAAACGCAATGTCGAGGCCGCCTACTTCGATGACAACTATAAGATCACGCCCAAGCTCTCCATCCAGGCCGGCTTGCGGTATGAGTTGACTCCACCCTGGTACGACACCCTGGGCACGGAGTTCATCGTGAATATGCAGACAAACCGTTCGCCCATCAGTCCCGCCATTTCCGGCGCGGAGCCTCAGCAAAATTGGCCGTTCTATATGCGCGAGGGCAACTGCAACGATCCGTATCACGGGGTTAATGTCCGCTGGGTAACAGCGCCGCCTTCAGGCCAGGCCGCCACCACGTCGAATACCTCACCTGTTTCACCGGGGCCGCAGTGCGCCAACGGCAATTTCCCCAATTCGCTGATGCAAACCGACTACGTCGACTTTGCGCCTCGGATTGGCATTTCATTCCAGGCGACTCCTACCATGGTCATCCGATCGGGCTTTGGCATCTATTTCGACCATGACACGGCCAACGCACGTTTCGACATGGCCCGTAACCTCGCCGGGCGCGTAACGAACACCTCGGGAGGCGGGACGGCGGGCCTGGCCACCATCAACTGGAATAACGCTGTGGGGAGCAGCGGCACCGCACTCATCACACCGCCATACTCATTCTCAATGGCTTATGATCACAGGACCTCAAACAGCCAAGTCTGGCTGCTTGACATTCAGAAGCAGTTCGGCACAAATTGGCAGATCGAAGCCGGTTACATGGGCACGAAGAGCAGTCACCTCTTTGGGTTCCGCAATGCCAATTATTCGGTTCCGTACGGATTGCTGGGCCCTGCCGGGTACTATCCGGCAGGAGCGAAAACTGGAACATGCACTGCGTCGGATGTATCGCTTTGTGGCGGGCCGAAAAGCATTACAGATCGTACGCCTTACCCGAACTATGGCGTGATTCAACTGGTGCACGACATCGGCGTCGCCAACTATGAGGCCTTTTCCTTCCAGGTGAACAAGCGCTTGAGTAACGGCTTCAACCTTATCAGCTCCTACACCTACTCGAAATCGCTCGACGACACCAGCGGAATCCGCACCCAGTCATCGCAGCTCTTTCCGCAGAGCGACCTCTGCATTACCTGTGAGTACGGTCCGTCGGATTTCGACGTTCGCCACCGCATCGTCGCCTCGTTCATCTACGACCTGCCGGTTGGCCCGGGCAGGCTCTGGGCGCCATCGTCGAAGATTGTGAGTGCGGTAATCGGCGGCTGGGAATTCTCCACCCTCGGCACCCTTCAGACTGGACGACCCTTCAACATGAGGTACGTCGATAACAATGCGAGCACCAATACCATCTCTGGCGGCACATACGCGACGCGGCCGAATTACGTCTCCGGCCAACGCTTTTTCACTTCCCACCCGACCGTTGGAGACACCGGCCAATGGGTGAATCCGGCAGCCTGGCAAGAACCAGCCGGAGGGCTCCTCGGGAACACGAATCGCAACATGCTTTACGGCCCGGGCGTCGAGAACTTCGATATGTCCATCGACAAGAACTTCAACATGCCTTACAACGAACATCACCAGTTCCATATCCGACTTGACGCGTTCAACGCCCTCAACCACACTGATTTCGGCACACCGACCAACGATTGGAAATCAACGACGGGCGGCAAAATCACCAGCTCTGCACTTCCCGCACGCGAACTGCAACTGGGCGCCAGGTACACGTTCTAGCATGTTGCCTCAGAAGATCGTGCAACTATCGCACTGTCATCATGGGCTTAGCTCGGCGTGTGTCTCGCAAATACTCCGTCCACACCATAATGAGTGGCGGCTCTCAACAGCAGAGACGAATGTAGCTGCAATGCGGATGGTTGGAATATCCGAACGCAGGTCTCATGTTACGTCCCGCTTGATGGGGTTAATGCGGCATTGCATGGGGCTCACGCTTCAGAGGGGGTGACTTGCGTGATATGAGCTGCCGGAAAACTTGAGTTTCTCATTTTGACGAAGCGCAGTGGCAAGTCAGTTTAGCACTAATCCAGACGGTGATATTTGGCCCTATATCCGAAACGGCTATATATCAGATATTGATCGGAAGAACGTTCGGGGATATTCTCCGCTTCTCGACCAAATCGCCGATATCTATTTGACGGTGCGTGAGGAGGGCGGCAGATTCTTCATCGATGACAAGGGGGCTTTCTGGAAGAAGATGGGCAACAAACTTGTGCAATTCGCGCACTGGAATTTCGATGGATAATAGAGCTGTGGCGATTTGAAAGAGATTATTGATCTCGATAGACGCCGGTGGAAGGTCGTGGCGGTTCTTGGTAACAATTTCTACTACAGTGGAATTTGAAATTGAAGGGCTGAAAAACCTTGGCTTATAACCAGCTTTATGTTCTTTATCTTATGGTGCGCCCGGAAGGATTCGAACCTCCGGCCTACTGATTCGTAGTCAGTCGCTCTATCCAGCTGAGCTACGGGCGCAATCCTGCGGTTCCTTTGGGAAGAACCTCACTTAGAGTAACAGGCTTCCGGTGATGGCGCAACGCGCACTCAGGAGGCTGCAGGCGTGGGCGCAGCCTCTGGTTTTGGCGGTGGTGGCGCGATCAGCGGAAGCTCTTCGGCGATCTGCACGCCGGCCTGTGTAACAAGCTTGGTGACCGAGGCAGCGTTGAGTCGGGTAGCGTCGAACTCGACACGGAGGGTGAGCGCCTGGCGGTCGAGTGCGAGATGTCGAATGCCATAAACGTCGCGGGTGCGTGCCAGCGCCAGCGCCAATTTCTCTGTGGGAGGCGCTGCAAGGCGATAGAGAATTTCGACCGTGGTCATGCTTTCATCTTACCAATATGTGCGATGTGGACGGTGCCGATGCGGCGTAGGATGCGCTAGAGATTCTTCAGGAACCTGCGAATCTCCGGGTCAGACCAGTCCTGAGCGCCCACGAATTTGCGCTCAATGAAGCCCTTCTCGTTGATCGCGTAGGTTTCGGGCCACATGTCGGTGTGAAAAAGCGCGGGCGCGGTCTGGTTGGGATCGCGCACCGTAATCAGGTTCATGTGGTGGCGGGTGATAAAGGTGGAGTACGACACTGGATCTTCGTCAATACTGACGGCGACGATAACCAGGTTGGGCATATCGCGATGAAGCTGCAGCAGCGACGGTAGCTCCTGGATGCAGGGCCCGCACTGACTCCACCAGAAGTTGAGCAGTACAGGATGGCCGCGGTAGCTTGCGAGATGGACGGAGGTCGTGCCGTCGGAGACGGTGAAGTCAGGCGCGCGCATGTTGAGCTGCGCCGGATGCGCACCGCGGTTGCAGGCCGAAAGAAGCGCTAGCGGAAGAGCGAGAAAAAGGATTGAGAGCCACGATAACTGCACATACTTATAATACGGAGCGTGAGAGCGGAAAGAAACGGTGCAGCGTAATGAGTGGGGACAAGGAAGGCGAAAGCGGCTACAAACCGGTGCTGGGACTCTCAGACGAACCGGCTGAACCGGGCGCGGCGCGGCTGGACTGGCGGGAGCGTGCGGCAATGGCCGGCGCAGGCACGGTCTATGACCAGCCGGAGCCCGAAGAGCTGATTGAGCTCACGGTGATTATTCCGGCGCGGAACGAGGACGATTGCATCGGGGCGTGCATTGAGTCCCTGGTGAGCCAGTCGGAAGACATCTTCGAGCTGGGCAAGGACTGGGAGCTGGTTGTCGTGGACGACCACTCGATCGACCGGACCGCTGAAATTGCCCGCAGTTTTGCCGGGGTTACGGTAATCGAAGCCGACAAGCTGGAGCAGGGGTGGACGGGTAAGTCCAATGCCATCTGGACGGCTGCCAGGCGCGCGCGCGGGCGGTGGCTTCTGTTCACTGACGCCGATACGGTGCACGAGCCGGGCAACCTGCGGCGTGCAATTCACGAGGCGGAGCGGCACAAGGCAGGGATGCTAAGCTACTCGCCGCGGCAAATAGTGAGCGGGCTGGCGCAAAGGACTCTGATGCCGCTGGTCTTCAGCGAGCTGGCGCTTGCCTATCCCCCGGCGAAGGTCTCTGACCCGGCGCAGAGGATTGCAGCAGCCAACGGGCAGTTTCTCCTGGTCGAGCGGGAGGCCTACCGGAAGCTTGGCGGGCACCCAGCCGTGGCCGACAAGGTGCTCGAGGATGTCGAGCTGGCTTTCACGGCTAAGCGGCGCAGAATCGGGCTGCGGTTTCGCTATGGCGACGATGCAGTCTCAACGCATATGTATCGCTCAACTACTGCAATGGTGGAGGGTTGGAGCAAAAACCTCGCGTTGCTATTCAATAACGCGCTGATGCTGGCGGTATGGCGTGCGCTCGACTTTTTCCTGCTTTGCGGGCTGCCGATTCTGGCTGTCGAGTACTGGAACGCGCAACTGGCTGTCCGCTCGCTGGCATGGCTGGGCGCGGGCTGGATTCTGGCCTTGCTCTGGGTGCGGACGCTGGTGCGGTTTTATGCGCGGGTCGCCAAGTCGAACTTTCCCTTTACGGACTGCCTGTTGGCTCCGCTGGGTCTGCCGCTGTTTGTGCTGCTGCTCTACCGGAGCTGGTTTCAGCACAAGGTAACGAAGCGGGTAAGCTGGAAGGGGCGGAGCTACGGCACTTAAGGTTCCCGCAAGGCTTGCTTTTTGAGCGGAAAGCGACTTTTGGCCGCAAATTTTTGATGAAACTCAACTGAGCCTTGATTGTGTGAAGCCGGAGCGGGATCTGCGGCATCCTGTATCTGTGGCTCGGCATGAGTTTTGAGGGATGGGCATGGTTTTCCTGACGCGTCGGGCGACGTTTTCTGCATCGCATTACTACTGGAATGATGGCTGGACGACAGAAAAGAACCAGCAGGTCTTCGGCAAGTGTGCCAACCGCAACGGGCACGGGCACAACTATACGCTCGAGGTGACGGTGGCAGGCGAGCCCGATCCAGTGACAGGCTTTGTCGTCGATCTCAAGTGGCTAAAGGACGTGATTGAGCGCGAGGTCCTGGCAGCCTACGATCACCGGCACCTGAACCTGGAGGTTGAGGAGTTCGGAGCGGGAAAGCTGATTCCGACGACAGAGAACATTGCGCGGTCTGCATGGAAGCGGCTGGAGCCGGCAGTCAGCGCGGTCAAGGGAGCCAGCCTGAGCCGGGTGCGGGTGTACGAGACGCCGGAGATATTCGCTGAGTTCAGGGGTGAAGAGTGAAGGCGTACTTTGGTCGGCGGTATGCGCTGAGCGCCAGTCATCGGCTGCATGTGGATGCGCTGAGCGCGGAGGAGAATCGCGCGGCGTATGGCAAGTGCAATAACCCGCATGGGCACGGGCACAATTACGTGGTCGAAGTGCTGGTGGGCGGCGAGCCTGAGGCCGATACGGGGATGGTGATCGACCTGGTGGAGCTGGATGCGGTGGTGAAGGCGCGGGTGCTGGAGCGGTTCGATCATGTGAATCTGAATCGCGATCCGGCGTTTGCTAAGGCGGTGCCGACAACCGAGAACTTTTGCCGGGTGGTCTTCGATCTGTTGAAAGATGCGCTGCCCAAGGGCGAGCTGGAGCATGTGCGTGTGGAAGAGACGGAGAACAATTTTTTTGAGTGCTATGCAGAGTAATTGGGAGAGGAAATAGAAACATGGCGCAGCCGATTGTTGTGAGCAAAGCGGTACGGAAAGCCGTAGAAGATGAGGGGCTGAACGGGTTCAGCACGCAGGAGATTTATCGCGAGCTTTTGAGCCGTTTTGGTGAAGACCCGTCGCGCGATGGACTGCTGCAGACGCCGTCGCGTGTAGAAAAGTCGATGGCCTTTTTGACCAGGGGTTACGATCAGGATCCGGCGCAGATTCTGCGCGGCGCGCTGTTCGATGTGGACTACGACGAGATGGTGATCGTGAAGGATATCGAGATGTTCTCGCTGTGCGAGCACCACATGCTGCCGTTCTTCGGCAAGGTCCATGTTGCGTATATTCCCAAGGGCAAAGTCATCGGACTGAGCAAGATTCCCCGCCTGGTTGAAGTATTTGCGCGCCGCCTGCAGGTGCAGGAGCGGTTGACGCGCCAGATTGCCGACGCAATACAGGACGCGATTGTGCCGCAGGGCGTCGGCGTGGTGATCGAGGCGCGCCACCTGTGCATGATGATGCGCGGCATCGAGAAGCAGCACTCCTCGACGGTGACAAGCGCAATGGTGGGATGCTTCCGCCAGAAGGAGACGCGTGCAGAATTTCTCTCACTCGTCAGGCAGCCGGGGTCCGGCGGGCTTTGATCGTTGCACCGGCCGGCCGGCGCTCTGAAACGGGTGGTTTTTTGGCCGGGCGTTCAAGATGATGCTGGCGCAGCGCAGTTGAGGCGGTGAGAGCTTCCGCCAGCTTGCGTTGGCCGGTCTGTTTAATGGCTGCCAGCAGCGCCCGGTGCTGCTTCGCGTCGAGAGCCTCGGCAGCGGCCTTTGCAAGCTGCAGCCAGTCGTGCCACTCGCCGATCTTTTCTTTCACGACTCCTAAATCGTTGACAAGCGCTTGATCGGAGCTGAGAAGCAACTGGAGCACTGCGCGCAGCTCTTTGACCTTCAGCCGGAAGGCATGGAGATTACGTGCGGTGAGCGCGGGCCATCGGCTGAGCTCGGCTGAGAGATGCGCGGCGGCTGCGTTGACCTTTTCTTCGACCTCGCGTTCGAGCGCCGTGGAGCTTTTGCGCTTTTCAAGCTGGCTGGCATACTGCTTGAGGTGCTCGCGGCCCGGCTTCCGCTGAACTTCGAGAGTATCAATCAGCGCGGCAGCGTGAGTTTTGCGCGACGATTCGAGCTGTTCAAGAAGCAGCGTGAGCGCTTCGCTGTGCGGCTCCTGCGGAAGCGTGCGCGTGTGCGCGGCGAGCACGTCCATGTCGCGTACGCGGCCGGCGGCCTTGCGCACGGACTTGATGGATTTGAGCAGCCGGCGGGCGAGTTTTTCACTAGTGGGCGGCAGCGCGGCGGCAATGGCCTCAACCTGGCGCGCGCGGGTACGCAGCTTGTGGACCGCCTCGGGAGCGGGATTGGCGCTCAGGCTTTTGAGCGATCTGCGAAGCTGACGCAGCGGTTTTTCCACGCGGTCGAATGCAATAGCCATTCTCAATAGATTGAATCCACATGGCTGAGGTTGGCAAGGGCCGTCGTCACGGCTAAATTGAATAAGTGAATGGACTTCTGATTGTCGACAAGCCGGCCGGCATGACCAGCCACGACGTGGTGGGCAAGCTGCGCCGCATGAGCGGCGAGCGGTCCATCGGGCATCTGGGCACGCTGGACCCTATGGCGACCGGCGTTCTGCCGCTGCTGACCGGCAAATATACGCGGCTGGCACAGTACTTTTCCGCCGCCGAGAAGACTTATAGCGGCACCATACGGTTTGGCTTTGCTACGGACACCTATGATGCCGAAGGTACGCCCGCCGGGCCAGACCTGAAGCCGGAACTGATGCTGGATGAGGTTCGGCTCGCAGCGTCGCGATTCCACGGCGAAATGGAACAGATGCCTCCACCATTTTCAGCTAAAAAGATTGACGGCAAACCCGCCTACAAGCTGGCGCGCGAGGGCAAGCCGGTGGAACTGCGGGCCGCGCGCGTGCGTATTGTGAGCTTTGAGATCGTGTGTTTGCAGGGTGCAGTGGCCGAGTTCACCATGACCGTGAGTGCTGGCGGCTACGTGCGTTCGGTGGCGCATGAGATGGGGCAGGCGTTGGGATGCGGCGCGCATCTGAGCCGGTTGCGTCGCACGCGTGCGGGCGCGTTTGCGATCGAAGAGGCGCACACGCTGGAAGAACTGGAGGCGCTGAAAGGCAATGTGACAGAGTTGGAGGCGCGATGCGTGCATCCGCGCAGCCTCCTCCCGGAGATTCCGGCTGTAACGGCGGACGAGCAGTCGCTGGGCAGGCTGCGCAACGGCGCGCAGGCCAATCTGCCGGAGTTTTCCCAGGCGCCGCTGGTAAAGGTTTTTCACGGTCAGCGCAATCTGGTGGGGATTGCGAAGCGCGTAGCGGGAACGTTGTTTCAGCCAGTAGTAGTGTTCAGTGGTCAGTAAACAGTGGACAGTTTTTGTGATGGCTTGAGCGGATGTTGTGTTCGAGCGCGGTCTTTAACTGACCACTGTTCACCTAGCAAGCAGCGGCTTCAACACCGGCAGCAGCGTGTCGGCAAGGATGGCGGAGCCTTTCGCAGTAGGGTGGATGCCGTCGGGTTGGATTGTGCCGGGAACATGGATGAGGTTCTTGTAGATCATGGGCACAAAGGCGACGTGATGATGCGCAGCGAGCGTGCTGAACACCTGCTGGAAAGACTTGATGTAGTCGGGGCCATAATTGGGAGGCAGCGTAATGCCGGCAAGCAGCACCTTGATGTGCGCGGACTCAAGTGCGGTGAGCACCTGGTCGAGGTTGCGCCGGGTGGTGTCCAGCGGCAGGCCGCGCAGACCGTCGTTGCCGCCGAACTCGACGATCACCACGTCAGGATGAAGCGCAAGGATGCCCGGGAGGCTGGCGACGGCGTCGCCGGTGGTGGCACCGCTGGTGCCGCGGTTGAGGACTTTGTAGTGATAACCGGCGGCGGCGAGATCGCGCTGCAGAAAGTCGGGATACGACTGTCCCTGTTCGAGTCCATGGCCGGCGGTGATGCTGTCTCCAAAGCAGACGAGCGTATGCTGATTTGCGGCTGCAACCGGCCGGGCCATGGCGAGCAAAAAAAGGAATGAGACGAGAAAGGCGCGTCGAACGTCCACGGGAATAGTGTAGAAGACAGGGAGCAGGGAATAGAAAAGCAAACGCCGCTTGCAGCGTGGAGGGATTCGGGTGATAGAAGTTCGGGGCGCGAAGAAGTGGATTCAGAACGGCGCGCGGCGCGTGGATATTTTGAAGGGCATCTCGCTCACGATTCCCGCGGGGCAGTTCGTTGCGATTGTAGGCGCGAGCGGCAGCGGCAAGAGCACACTGCTCGGCCTGCTTGCCGGGCTCGATACGCCGAGTGAGGGCGAGATCCTGATTGACGGCGTGCCGATTCACAATCTCGTGGAGTCGCAGCTTGCCTCGGTGCGCGGGCGCAAGATCGGATTTGTCTTCCAGTCCTACCAGTTGATTCAGACGCTGACGGCGCTCGAGAATGTCTTGCTGCCGTATGAGCTCAACGTAGAGGGCAACGGCCTCTCAAAAGCGCGTCAGTTGCTCGATGCGGTGGGATTGAGTGAGCGCGTGGATCACTATCCCATTCAACTCTCAGGCGGAGAGCAGCAGCGCGTGGCGCTGGCCCGCGCATTTGTCATCGATCCGCCGATTGTCATGGCCGACGAGCCGACCGGCAATCTGGACTCGACGAATGGAAGGCATGTGCTCGATCTGCTGCTGGAGCGCAATCGCAAGGCCGGAACGACACTGGTGCTTGTAACGCACGACCCTGAAGTGGCGAGCCAGGCGGATCGCAAGATTGTGCTCAAGGATGGACTGATCGCAGAAGATACATCACCCTTTGTGGCTGCCGAAACGCTCGTCCAAGACAAGGAGAAAAATGGCTAAGCGCGCGTTGAGCTGGCGGCGCGCCGCAGCCATTGGCTGGCGCGATCTGAAGTCTGCGCCGGGCAAGTTTGCCTTTGTGGTACTGAGCGTCGCGGTGGGCGTTGCAGCGCTGGTGGGCGTACGCGGCCTGAGCGATAGCTTTCGGCGCACGCTTTCCGGACAGGCTCGCTCGCTGATGGCCGGCGACCTGAGCGCGCGCATCTTTCATCCGCCGGGCGACAAGGAACAGAAAAAGATTTCCGACCTGATGCAGCAGCAGAGCGGACTGCGGACGACATGGGCGACAGAGACCGTCTCCATGGCCTCTGTGCCGCAGCAACAGTTTCCTCTGCTGGTTTCGCTCAAGGCCGTTGACCCGAATGAGTATCCCTACTATGGCGCGGCGGAACTGCAGCCGGCGATGAGTTTGCGGCAGGCGCTTGCGGGTGACTCGGCCATCGTTGCCGACGAGTTTCTGATTCGATTGAATGCGCACGTGGGCGACACGCTGCGGCTGGGCAACGTAAATCTGCACATAACCGCCGTGCTCACGCAGGAGCCAGACCGCATTACATCGGGTGCTGGACTTGGGCCGCGTGTGATGATCTCGCAGGAGACGCTGAAGCGGACGGGGCTGATTGCGCCCGGAAGCCGCATCAGCGAACGGCTGCTGGTGAAGCTGCCCGAGCAGGCTCCGGGCGGACTCACAGCCGATAAGGAGACAGCGGATATTCGCAGCAAGCTCGAAAGCGCGCTGCCCGATGCGCAGGTGATGGATTTTCGGGAAGGGAATCCGGCGCTGAGCCGCGGCCTGGACAACGCCACGTCGATTCTGAGCCTGATCTGTCTGGTGGCGATGGTGCTGGGTGCCATTGGCGTGGCGATGGCGATGCATGCGCACCTTGAGCAGCGCATGGATATGCTGGCGATCCTGAAGGCACTGGGTGCGGGATCAGGCGATCTGCTGCGCATCTTTTTGCTGCAAACCATGGGGCTCGGCCTTGCCGGTGCTCTGCTGGGGGTCGTTGCGGGCGTACTGGTAATGGCGGCTCTGCCGTCGGCATTTGGAACGCTCGTACCGGTGCATGCGGCGCTTGTGGTTCCATGGCAGTCGGGGCTTGCGGGACTCGGAACCGGATTGCTGACGACGCTGCTGTTCTGTCTGCCGCCGCTGCTTGACGTGCGCGGCGTGCGGCCTGTTCTCGTGTTGCGCAGGCTCGTGGAGCAGGGACCTGGCGGTATTCACGGATTCTTCGGGCGATGGCTGAAGCGCTGGCCGCAGATTCTGCTCTCTGTGGGGCTGCTCCTGCCCTTGATCGGCATCGCATGGGTGCTGTCGGATTCTGCGGCCGTAGGCATCCGGTTCGGACTGGCCTTTGCCGGCGCTCTGGTTGTGCTGCTGATTCTCGCAGCGGTGACTTTGTTTGCTCTGCGGTTGCTGCTCGATGGCGTGCGTCTGCAGATTCCGTCGTCTCTGCGGCATGGGCTGGCAAATCTTTACCGGCCGGGCAACCAGTCTGCGCCGGTGCTGGCTGCGCTCGGCACGGGCGTGATGCTGATTCTGGCGGTCTATCTCATTCAGACAGATATTCTGCGTGACCTGCGTGAAACCGCGTCACCAAAGCTGCCGAATGTGTTTCTTGCCGACATTCGGCAGGATCAGGTAGACGGCATGAAGAGCTTTTTTGCGCATCAGCAGGGACTGAGGCAGGAGCTGAACCTGATTCCAATTGTCGCAGGGCGTTTTGTCACCATTGACGGAAAACCTCTCGATCAGCTGAAGGGGCTGCATTTTCCGGTGCGCATGCTTGAGAGCGCCGAGCTGAGCTGGACCGATGTGCCGCTCGAAGGTGACAAAGTAACCGCTGGAGCATGGTGGAAAGACAAAAACGCAGCCGAGATCGCGATCGGCGAAGGCGTAGCGCAACGGCTGAATCTTAAAGTCGGTTCGAGTGTGGAACTGGAGACCGGCGGCGTAACGCGGATACTCAAAGTAGGCGTGCTATTTCGTACAGACGGTCAGCATCTGAGTTCGCGCGTGCAGTTTATTGTGCCGTCAGGGCTGGTCGGCGATCAGCCTTCTACGTGGTATGGCGGCGTGCGCATCGATCCAAAGCAGGTTGGGATGATGGAGCGCGGGCTGTTTGCCGCGTATCCCACGGTGACGGTAATCAACGTGGCCGATGTGCTGTCACGCATCGAAAGCGTGGTTGATCAGATCACGTTTGTAGTGCGGCTGCTGGCCGGCTTTTCGATCCTTGCGGGATTGATGATTCTTGCCTCGAGCATTGCCAGCACACGCTTCCGGCGGATGCGCGAAGCTGTCGTGCTGAAGACGCTGGGCGCAACGCGGATGCGCATCGTGGGCACTTTCAGCGTTGAGTTCAGCGTGCTGGGACTGCTGGCCGGCGCGGTGGGCGTAGTGTTTGCGAATATCCTGACGCGCGTGCTGCTGCGCCGGCTCGATGTCGGGTTCCACATCGAGTGGGGCGCGACCATGCTGGCGCTATTCGGAACCGCGGCGCTGGCTACGGCGACTGGATGGATTGCGAGCTACAGGATTCTCGGATTGAGGCCGCTCGAGGTTCTTCGTGAGGAATAAGGACGCAGTGCCCTTCTGAGACCGAAGATGCGATCAGATGCCGGTTGGCTACGGAGCTCAATGCATGCAGCGTCCGGCATCTGATCTTCGATCACGATATCTTCACTGTTGGCCTGAGAGCACCAGGCCCAGCGGGCCGCGTCCCGTTGCAGGAGCGCCGTTGACCGCGGTCAAGGTTCCGGTGCTGCCAATCGTCGCCGAGCCGACACGATTCTGCGTATTCAGCGCCGTGTAGACATACTGTCCTGAAGCATCGATGGCAATGCCTCTTGGCCCCGTCGCTGAGCCCGTGGAAAAGGATGGGAGCATGGGAGCAAGAGCACCGGTCGCGGAGTCGATGCTGAACTCCGCAATTGTATTCAAGCCGAAGCAGCTTACATAAAGACGTGTGTTCGACGTATCGATGGCGAGTTCCAGCGGTTCGCAACCTGCTCCGAGCGAAACTGTAGCGGCCGAAGTCAGAGCGCCGGTTGAAGGCGCAACAGTGTAAGTCGAAATGTTGTCTGATCTCCAGTTGACCACATAGACATACTTGCCGGCGTGATCGACGGCGATGCCGGCTGGAACGTCGCCCGAGGCCACAGGATTGCCTGCAGGAACAGGAAGGCCAGAGGCGTTGATCGTATAGGCGCGAACCTGATTCGTCCCAGAATCTGTTGCGTAGAGGAACTGGCCGTTCGGTGAGAGGGCCAGGTTTGCCAGCATCGCATTTGTATCCTGCACGCGCACAGGCGTGCCTGTTACATCAGAGAGCGCACCGCTGGCTAAGTCGATATTCAAGGCCGAGATGCTGTGCGCATTGGCGGTGTAGACGTGTGCGGATGCAGCATCGACCACAATCCCCAGCGGGTCTGTGTCTCCGTTGATGCTAAAGGTCGCCGGAGATGTGGGTCTGAGAGCGCCGGAAGTTTGATCGATAACGAACCCCGATATGCTGCTCGAATCTGTCGCCGCATTTGCAGCGTAAAGGAATTTGCCGTTGGCAGAAGCCGCGGCATAGATGGGCGCATCGCCGGTTGTTACCGGGGTGAAGGCAATCGGAGTGAGCGCACCGCTGGATGCATTGATTGAGTAGCCGGAGACAGAGTTCTCGATGGAGTCGACGACGTAAAGAAACCGCGAGCTTGAAGGCACTGGGTTCGGAGCGGGATTAGGAATCATGCTGCTTCCACCGCAGCCTGCAAGCGTGAGCGCGGCCATGGTTGCAACCCGGAGGCAGATTTCTGCCCTCGTGGAATTCATGGGGGATCTCCTGTGACATGGTGTGTGAAAACGGGCCGGAGCGCATGTGAAAACCCGGCGCAGAAACCGGAACATATGAGGAAGGCCTGCGGGGCTGATACGCCACTGCGCAGAGTGGGCTTCTTCACATCCGCTGAGAAGATGATATTGGCGCCGAAGGCTTCTGGTGTCGCTGCATTGTCATTCGTATGTAAATATGCACTGCAAGCCGCCGGGGAGGCGTTGAATCGATTTTTACAAACGGCTCACCCCAACGCGACCCTCTGCTGGGGCAGCCTGAGCTGGATTGACCCATTGAGCAAATGTCCGTATGATGAACAAGTTGGCTCATAAGGCGCGGCGCCCTGCCGTAGTCTGTCAACGCGGTTTAAAGTAAAGCCGCAAGCTGCTGCCCCCTCGTTCAATGGTAGGACAGCTGACTCTGGATCAGCATATCGGGGTTCGAATCCCTGGGGGGCAACCAATTCCCGCACGTTCCCGACCTTCCTCGAACCACTCCGAACTATCCGATGGTCAATTAAAACCCTTATTTTAAGATGTTTACCTCGGA
>DASZXD010000244.1:0-14819 GCA_035546015.1 Occallatibacter sp. | reverse complement strand
AAGGCGCTTCAGGCGCTCGTCGGTCAGAATGCGGATCTCGTCGCCAAGGTTCTTTTCGAGCTTGGCCACATACTCGGCCTCGATCTGCTTGGCGCGCTCGTCCTTCTCCTGGCCCTTGCGGCTGAAAATGCGCACATCCACTACCGTGCCCTCGATACCCGGAGGGCAGGTGAGCGAAGCGTCACGCACATCGCCGGCCTTCTCGCCGAAGATGGCGCGAAGCAGCTTCTCTTCCGGCGTGAGCTGGGTCTCGCCCTTCGGTGTAACCTTGCCCACGAGGATGTCGCCATGGCCAATCTGTGCGCCGATGCGGATGACACCGCTCTCGTCCAGATCGCGCAGCGCATGCTCGCTCACGTTGGGAATGTCGCGCGTGATCTCTTCAGGACCGAGCTTGGTGTCGCGGGCTTCGATCTCGAACTCCTCGATGTGCACCGAGGTGTAGTAGTCCTCCTTCACCAGCTTCTCGCTAATGAGGATCGCGTCTTCGAAGTTGTAGCCGCGCCACGGCATGAAGGCCACCAGCACGTTGCGGCCGAGCGCCAGCTCGCCCTGCTCGGTGCACGGGCCGTCGGCGATCACCTGGCCCTTCAGCACGCGATCGCCCTCGCGCACCACCGGCTTCTGGTTGATGCAGGTGTTCTGGTTCGAACGCTTGAACTTGATGAGCTGGTAGATGTCCGAACCAACCTCGCGCGACAACTGCGTGGGATGATGCTCGCCTTCGACACGCACGATGATGCGCTCAGAGTCGACCGAGTCCACAATGCCGTTGCGCTTGGCAAGAATCACGGCGCCGGAGTCACGCGCCGTCACGCCCTCCATGCCCGTGCCCACCAGCGGAGCCTCGGCCACCAGTAGCGGAACCGACTGGCGCTGCATGTTGGCACCCATCAGCGCGCGGTTGGCGTCGTCGTGCTCGAGAAACGGCACCAGCGATGCAGCCACGGAAACAAGCTGCTTCGGCGAGACGTCGATGTAGTCGACCTCGGCGCGGTTCACCAGCACAAAGTTGCCCTGACGGCGCGCATTCACCAGGTCTTCCGTAATCTGGCCTTCGTCATTGAACTCGATGTTGGCCTGCGCGATGGTGTGCTTGTCCTCTTCCCATGCCGACAGGTAGAAGCTGAACGGCATGTGGTCGATGCCGCGCTTTCCTTCCTTCTTCAGCTTGGCGTTCAGGCGTCCGGCCTCTTCCTTCTCGATGTGGTCGCCGACACGCAGGCCGCTTTCGCCGGCGTTGACGATCTCTACGTAGTCGAGAATCTTCGAGTCCTTCACCTTGCGGTAAGGCGACTCGATAAAGCCGTACTCGTTGATGCGCGCAAAGCACGAGAGCGAGCTGATCAGACCGATGTTCGGACCTTCCGGCGTCTCGATCGGGCAGATGCGGCCATAGTGTGTCGGGTGCACGTCGCGAACTTCGAAACCGGCGCGCTCGCGGGACAGACCGCCCGGTCCAAGCGCCGAGAGACGCCGCTTGTGCGTGATTTCGGAGAGCGGGTTGGTCTGGTCCATGAACTGCGATAGCTGCGAGGAGCCGAAGAACTCGCGGATCGCGGCCATGACAGGCTTGGCGTTGATCAGGTCATGCGGCATCGCCGTCGAGAGCTCCTGATACACGCTCATCTTTTCCTTGATGGCGCGCTCCATGCGGACCAGGCCGATGCGGAATTGGTTCTCCATCAGCTCGCCCACGGCGCGCACGCGGCGGTTGCCAAGGTGATCGATATCGTCCACCACACCCACGTTCTTGCGCAGCTTGAGCAGGTAGCGGATGGTCGCGTAAAAGTCTTCAGGCGTCAGCGTGCGATGATCGAGCGGCGTGGCGTCCTGATTCTCGTAGAGCTTGATATTGAACTTCAGACGGCCCACGCGCGAGAAGTCATACTTACGCGGATCGAAGAACATGCCCTCAAACAGCGCAGTCGCCGTATCGAGCGTCGGCGGATCGCCGGGACGCAGCTTGCGGTAGATCTCGATCAGCGCCTCTTCAGGCTTGTGCACCGAGTCGCGCTTGAGCGTGTTGGTAATGATGTTGCCCACGTCGTCGCGGTCAGGGAAGAAGACCTCGAAGCTCGTGGCTCCCGAGGCCAGCACCTTGTGCAGGCGATCGGCAGTCAGCTCGACGTTAGCCTCAACGATCACTTCGCCAGTCGTGGTGTCCACTACATCTGCTGCGGTGAGTGCGCCATCGAGCTCTGCTGATTCAACCTCGATCTTGTCGACGCCGGCGGCGCGAATCGATTTCAGGGAGTGGCCAGTGATCTTGCGGCCGGAGTGCGCAATCTCCTCACCCTTGTGGATGACGGCATGCGCCGGCTTGGTGCCAAGCAGGTGCGTAGCCTTGCCCTCTTCCGGAACGCTCCAGAACAGCTTGCCATCCTGAATCTGCACGCGATCCACGGTGTAGAAGGTCTTGAGGATCTCCTCGTCGGAACGCAGGCCGAGCGCGCGCAGGAAGATCGTGCCCAGGAACTTGCGCTTACGGTCGATGCGCACATAGAGCGTGTTCTTCTGGTCGTATTCGAACTCAACCCACGAGCCGCGGTAAGGAATGATCTTGCCCAGGAAGTAGGTGCGGTTGTTCGCCGTTTCGAAGAAGACGCCGGGCGAGCGGTGCAGCTGCGAAACGATCACGCGCTCCGTGCCGTTCACAATGAACGTGCCGTTCGGCGTCATGAGCGGAATGTCGCCGAAGAAGACCTCCTGCTCCTTGATGTCGCGGATGGTCTTGTTGCCGGTCTCGGCATCCTTGTCGTAGATGGTCAGGCGCACGGTGACCTTGAGCGGAGCCGAGAAGGTCATGCCGCGTTCTTCGCACTCCTGCTGGTCATACTTGAGCTGCAGGCTGACCGGGTCGCCGCACTTGTTACAGAAGTCGGGCACGTTGCGGTTATAGGTGCCGCACTTCTGGCAGAGCACGTCGCCAGGCAGGAACGGATCGGTGATGACCATGGCGCCGCAATGCACGCAGGCGGTACGCAGGTGGTGGAGCCCCTTGAGGTGGCCGCACTTGCACTCCCAGTTGCCAATCGAGTAGTCCACAAAGTCGAGCTGCGAGATGCCGCGGAAGTCGGTAATCGGAAAGACCGATACAAATACCGACTGCAGCCCCGAGTCGTCGCGTTCGTTGGGCAGCTTGTCCATCTGCAGAAAACGCTCATAGGAGCGGCGCTGGACTTCAATCAGGTTGGGAATCTGGGTTGCGGTGGGAATCTTGGAAAAATCGAGCCTGCTGCGAATCGCGCGCTTCTCGTTGGACATGATCACTCCTGAGCCTCGTCGGTGCGGCCCCGAAAACGTTCAGCGGGAACCGGGCCGGCGCCCGAGCCTCAACGGCGCCGGAAGATTGCGGTAAATCCGTTCGTAAACCAGACTGGCGGACCCGAAACAGCGGTCAGCCCGCAAACCGGCAGCACTGCGGAGACTGGCTCCGCAAGACGCCGGGGTACTACAGTCAGGAGGTTACGCGAGGGCCGCGTACATTACGCCTGCTGGGCATTGCTGCGCATCAGCCGATTCGGCTAGACTGCGCACATTCGCTGGCAGCAAGCGGAGCGGCTTTTGAAAACCGCCGTGGGAGATTGTGCGTGCAGAGCAGAGGGAGTAAAAAATCCTGTTTACTCGATGCCGGCGGTTAGACACGAAAAGCCCGCAAGGACGCAATGCCTCACGAGCGCGGCCAATCGCCTGTGCTCCCATCCGAATTCGCTTGCTCTGTTCTCGCCGATCCCAAAGTCCGCTTCTACCGCGACTCGCCAGCCACTCCACCCTCTTCAATGTCTGCCCGCCTGACCATCAGACAAACCATTGGCACTAAGGCACTTAACCACATTCGCACACCAGCCGTCGAAGGTTTCTCGCCTGCCTTCGTCAGATGTATGCCTGGATGCGACCTCGTTGACTCACAAGAATGCGCCGACATGCCGGCCTCGAATCCCAGAAACAGGAAAGAGCCGGGAAGACGCGCAACTTTTATCGTAACGCGTCCCCGGCGTCCTTGCAAGTGGTACGAGGCTACTTGACCTCGATGGTGGCCACGCCTTCGAACTTCTTCTTGATGGCCTCGGCCTCTTCCTTGGTCGCGTTCTCCTTCAACGGCTTGGGAGCGCCATCGACCAGGTCCTTGGCTTCTTTCAGGCCGAGCGAGGTCACTTCGCGCACAGCCTTGATGGTATTGATCTTGTTGGCGCCAGCATCCTTCAGGATGACCTGGAACTCGGTCTTCTCCTCAGCCGCCGGAGCTGCCGCGCCGCCGCCGGCCGCACCCGCCACGACAACCGGGGCTGCCGCCGCCGCCGAGACGCCGAGGCGCTCTTCCAGCTTCTTCACCAGAGCCGCTGCTTCCAGCAGGCTCAACGAAACAATCTGCTCTTCCAACTGCGCGATATCCGCCATTTTTCTTCTCCAATCAGAACTGCTTGAAATTGTCTTTCCGCGGCCGTTTCAGCCAATCTGAAAGTTTCCGATGCGCCAGACTCGCGCCCTCTCAAATTCCTGCCCAGCCAAAACTCTTGTCCAAAAATCCGCTCTACGCAGTAGCGAACTTTTCCTTCTCGACACCCTGCCCCAGAACCACAGCCAGATCGCGGCCCGTAGCGTTGAGTACAGTAGCCAGACGCTGCGCCGGCGCGTTGATAAGGAAGAGCAGCTTCGCGAATATCTCTTCCTTGCCAGGCATGGTAGCCAGCGCCTTGACGTCATCCACGTTCAGCAGCTTGCCGTCCACGATGCCCAGCTTGAACTGGAACTCCGCGTTCTCGCCCGCCCACTTGGCAAAGACCTTGGTCAGCGCCACGGGATCGCCCGAGGTGAAGGCTACTGAGTTCACGCCCTTCAGGCCCTTCAGCGCTTCCTCAACCTTGGTGCCCTTGCCGGCAATGGGAGCCAGCTTGTTCTTCACTACGCGATAACGGCCGCCCGCCTCACGGATCAGCTTGCGCAGCTCATAGTCCTTGGCCACCGTCAGCTTGGTAAAGGTGCCAATAATTGCGGTCGTCGAGCCTTCCAGCTCTTTGGTCAGCAGCGCGACCTTCTCCTGCTTTTTTGCCTTCGAAATTGCCATATCTTCGCTCCGGTGCTCGTCGTGGCACCATGCAACTGATCTCTGATCTCTGAAACCTGATCCTTAAAACCCGGTCCCGGCCTAGTGCTTGCCGGCAGCTTCCACAACCGCCTGATCGATCGGCACGCCCGGACCCATCGTCGAGCTCAGGGTGACGCTCTTCACATACTTGCCCTTCGCCGCCGAAGGCTTGGCACGCACAATCGAGGTGATCACTGTGGTGGCGTTGTCAATGAGCTTCTGCGCATCGAAGCTCAGCTTGCCCACGGGCACGTGCACCAGGCTCGTCTTGTCAGCGCGGAACTCCACCTTGCCGGCCTTGATCTCTTTCACCGCTGCGGCCACATCCATGGTCACCGTGCCGGTCTTGGGGTTCGGCATCAGGCCCTTGGGACCGAGCACCTTACCCAGACGGCCAACGACCTTCATCATGTCCGGTGTGGCAATCAGCGCATCGAAGGCGGTCCAGTTTTCCTTCTGGATCTTCTCCACCATCTCCTCGCCGCCCACGAAATCGGCTCCGGCGTCCTGCGCTTCCTTCTGGCGGTCGCCAGTGGCGATCACGGCTACAGTCTTGGTCTTGCCCAGACCGTGCGGCAGAACCACCGTGCCGCGGACCATCTGGTCGGCGTGGCGCGTGTCGACACCCAGACGCATGGTCAGATCTACAGTTTCATCAAACTTTGCGTATTTCACCTGCTTGAGCAGGTCAACTGCATCGGGAAGCAGATAGGCGGGCTTGCTTACAGCAGCGCGCGCCTTTGCAATATTCTTGCTGACTTTAGCCATTCATCCCTCGTCTCCCACCGCTTTTGCCAGCCCGCTCATCGCGGGAGTCTCTCAGCCTCATAAGGCAGCCGTCTAAAACGTTGCCCTTCCGGCCAGGACCCAAAAGCCGTGGTGCTATTGACGGTCCGGAGTTTGCCTCCGGACACATTTTTGAATCATAGCGGAATGGCTGGCGGATTGCAAACTTATACTTATCGACTCCCTGAGAAAGCTGCCCGAAGGGCCATTCTATCTGGCTGCAATCCCGCTCATGTTCGCGGGTATTAGCTACGGATTTTGGCTGGGCAACGAGCACGAGCGGTCCCCGTGGCTGGCCGGCAAGCCCCAACCCTGGACAGAGGGAAGCTGGTTTATCGAAATCAAAATCCCGAGCTGGATGCTAACGCTCTTCGTCGGCGTCATGGCGGCACTTTTCCCTATCGCATTCGTGAAAAACCTGCTGTCCGCACAACTCTTCTACCCGGTGGCCTGCCTGCTCCTTCTCGCGGGCAATCGGCTTGCAATATGGCTGTACCGTTCCCATCTGCACGACGAAGAGGCCAAGGACTCTGGCACACACAATTAGCAGCCCCCGCATCCCGCGCCGGAGGCGCAGCGTTCGGTAGCCCCGCGCTTCAGCGTGGGGTATAAATGCCAGAGATAAAATGGAAGTCCCGTAGGGACGGTCAAGCATGGCCTACACGTATGCCAGCAATTTCATCCACTGCATCTTCAGCACAAAAGAGCGTAAGCCACTCATTACTGTGGACCGCATGTCGGAACTGTTCACCTACCTCGGTGGCATCGCACGAAGCGAGGGTTTCTCTCTGATTGCCGCCGGCGGAACAGCGGATCACGTTCATCTGCTCTTCGTCCTGCCAGCAACCAAACCTCTTGCCGCCGCGGTTCAAAAGCTCAAGGGCAGCTCTTCGCACTGGATGGGACAGGGTTTTTCGTGGCAGGAAGGATAAGGCGCATTCAGCGTCAGCCCATCCCAGGTGCCGGTGGTGAAGAAATACATTCGCAATCAAGAACAGCATCACCGCAAGCGCTGTTTCGAGGAAGAGTTCACCACACTCTTACGCAGTTGCGGCATCGAATACGATGAGCGATACGTTTTCGGTTGATGGCAGCATCCATCGTCCCTACGGGACTCGCATGTTTCATTTGTTCTGCCCATTACCCCACGCTGAAGCGCGGGGCTGACGACCGTTGCGCCTCCGGCGCCCATCAGCATCACAGGTTATTTTTTCAGCTCCGCACGAATATCCCCCAGCGGATCGCCCGCCTGTCCACCCGGCCGCTCGAGGATCAGCTTGCCGGTGATGGTCAGCGGCTTGTCTTCGCTCTTCCTTGCGGCATCGGAACCCGGGCCAAAGCTCTTCACGATGTCGGAAATGCGGTCGGCGCCCGCGGCGAGGATCATGCCGGTCAGAAGTATGTCCAGAAGCCGGCTGGGATGCACGACCGCGAGAGCTGTTGCGGTAGCGTCCGAAGCAGGCGCAATGTCCACCGGCGCGGCCATCTCAAAGAGGTGCACGTTGAGGATTCCGGCGATGACCACAACACCCAGATACCCAGCTACCATGGCATAGATAAGCCGCCGCGTGCGCGCGGAGCGGGCATTCGGATGCTCAGGGTCTTCGACCAGCAGCGGGCGCAGGTCGCCGCTGAACGACAGCAGGAAGAAGAGGCAGGCGACAATGCGGTCGATGGCAAAGGCTGCAACGAGCAGGATGGTGAGAACTCCCATGGCTGGCTCCTTTCTTCAGTTCGCGCCGCAGACAGCTGCCTGCTGAACACGATTATTCTGGGGCGACTGCACACCGATCAGTCCGCCGCCCGACTCGCGTGCAAGGGCGAGCAGTGCCGGTGAAGGCATCATGCGCACGGTGCTCAGATAAACCCGCACGCCTGAGCTGCGCACAAGCTGGCGAACGCGCTCCAGCCCTGCGGCATCATCGCAGTCGATGGGCTTGTCGATCGGATAGAAGTCGGACAGGACATAAACGGCATCGAAGGTGCGCGGCTGCGATAGTCTTTGTTCAAGCGCGGTGCGCAGATTGTCTGCCCCGGTTGAGATGGTGCCGAATCCGTCGACCGTGGAGACGTTTGGAGAAAGGGAGTTCCTGAGCGTCGCGATCTGGCGATTGACCTCAGCGCTTTCAGAGCCCATGGAACCGCTGCTGTCGAGCACAAGCAGAATGCGGCTGCCCACAACAGGTACTCCGTGCACGTGCGGAGCCGACTGCGCAAGAAAGACGTAGGCGAGAATGGCCACGCCGGCCACAAACAGCGGAAACGAAATCTGCAGCACTTTCGATCCAACGCGCAGGCGGAGCGTTTGCCAGTGCCTGCCCGTGCGGTTCTTGCGTCGCTCCCACTCGTCTCGGGTAAAGGACTCGACTTTGAACTCGAGCTGGTCAGACGACCTCTTTTCAGGAAGCCGTTTTTCCGATGGCAGTCGGTCAGGCATTGGCCACCTGGCCTGATGCAATTTCGCTCTCGCGATAGATCCAGCAGCCGAAGGCCGCGCCCGCGAGCACGCCTATCCACGCGAAGATGGCAAAAGCAAGAATGGCAGCTATACTCAGCGCTGCTGCTGATGCCGTTGAAGCTCCAACGGGATTTGCGGCGCCTTTGAGCAGCCACACGAGTATTGCGGATACAAATCCAAAGGTGAGGGTCCACGCACCCGTGGCTGCAAGCAGCAGGTACGCTTTGCGTGAGCGTGCAAGGTTGCAGCCGAAGCGGACGGCCAGAACTCCCGCTATGAGCCCCACGCCCTGCAACACAAAAAGAATCAGCCTGGGGCTGATTTCAAAGGCCGGTGCGGTCGTTGAAGAGACTGTGCTGGAACTGAGAAGGCTGGAGACAGCCTCCCACTTGTGCGGGTAGAGCAAGGCGTCGGACAGATATTGGATCGAGTCGATCATGGCACCGGCCAGAAGTCCGCCCAGCAGAACGCGAGGCAGGCTCACGGGCTGCGCGTGGTTTGTGTTTTCGGGTGTCATGGCACCTCCTGGCAATCTTGGTGTGGCCCAGGAAAGGTCCCGATGGTTACTGTTTCTGCTTCTCGGAGATGGTGCGCTGGGGCCGTTCAGCGTTTCACATGGCTGCAAGATTGTTGCGGGTGGCAAAAAGCTGCTTGCCTGTGCGCGTCGGGAATGCTACTAATGAGCAATCCACGGGACCCCTGAGACAATGCGGTTTTCCGCCCGGCTGAAACCTTCGGGCTTCTCGCCGCACGATAAGGCGAAAGAGCCTGAACAATTCTGGCGGTACGATCCATGCCGAACTGGGTGTGCACGAAATCGAAATCCGCAACAGTAGCCTGCGCATGCGGACTTGGTGCAGTTGCGCTACTGGTTTGCGGCCCCCGGCCTCTGGCGCAATCCGCCGGTCCGCAATTGATTCTGGAGTCGGTGAATGTGCGGCAGGAAGGAGTAGTCAGTTTCTCCACCCTTGCGCTGGGCCAGGATTCGCGATCCGATTTCCCTTCGCCACAGTTTCTACTCGGAGAAACAGAGGATCAGGCTTTCCGGCTGTGCATAGATCTGGCCAGCATTCAGCAGGTGCGGTTCAACGCCTTCACCTTTACCGCATACCTGGTGCATGGCCAGGGTTCGAGTACCGAGGCTTACCGCTACCAGATCACGGGGAATCCGGCAGGGCTATTCCGCGATTCGCCAGTGAGGGTTTCATTTCATGTGAAGTCGGGCACGAATACGTTACCCGGGTCGATCCTGATGCCGGTCTATAATGCCACGGCTGGAAACCTGCTTGGCGTGGACAAACAGACCGATTTGGCTTACGTAAGCGTCTCGGGCACAACGCCCATCCAGATTGCATTGAGTAACGTTGCCGACACATTGCCAATCGCAGTGACCGACGTGGCGGTGACCTCTGACTGTCCGAAGTGCTGGACGCACATCGCGTCGAGCGTGGACGACAAGAATCCGCTCACGGTCGATCCGGGGAGCGGCGCCACATTGCCGCTGAACCTTTCGGCAAGTACGATTCCCGCGCTGCTTGCAGGGGCCGTGGCCATCAAGTCGGACGTGCCTCACGACACACTCGCAATTACGCTCACCTATCACACCGTTCCGGGAGGAACCGACAGGAGGCAGACGATTCAGACAAAGGTTCGCTTCGGACCAGGCCTGTTCGGACTTGCGCTGGCATTGTGCGGAGGCATTGCGCTCGGTCTGGCGGCCCGTTATCTGCTCACCGGCAAGCTCGGCAAGGACGACGAACGCGCGGTACATGCAATTCTTTCCGCACTTGTGCTTGGAATGGTAGCGGAGTTCGTGGGCATCATGCTGACGGCTTATGGAAACTCCCGCCTGGTGCTGTTCGGCATGGACATTGACCCACGGCAGTTGTTTCCCGCGTTCATTCTGGCCATGCTGGTCAGCGGCGGCGCGGCTGTGACTACATGGGTAAAAGATCTGTTCGGGAAGAAGGCATAAGAGTGGGCAGCCTGCGTCATCGAACCCGGTTCTCGCGGTCTGCGTGGCTGAGCGTAGCCGCGCTAGTGTTTACGGCGGCGGCATGTGCCGGGGCCGGAACCGCCATGCTCGAGCATCCGATCATGATGGACAGCAACGGGCCGGGAACGGAGCTGTATGTTCTGGACGACGCCGGCACGATACACAAGTATCGCGTGTCGGAAAACGGACTGTCGGAGTACGGCAGAATTGCCGTGCCGTCGGACTTTGTGGCGGCAGACATGACCTATGCGCGATCCGAGACTCCTGAATCGATCCTGATGGCGGGAACGCAATCGGGGCGCGGCGGCGTGGTGCTGCGGCTTTCGCTCGACAGCAGGACACTGAAGACCTGGGGATTCGAAAACATCTGCGGAGGTGTGGATTCCGGAGCGCGTAACCATACAGCTTATGTTGCAACCTCCGACTCGAACGAAATCTACAAAGTTGACCTGCGGGCAACGGGCATTACTCCAATCGCGCAGATTCCGGATGCAGTGAAGTTAGGGCCGGTTGCGTACGATGACGCGGGACAGAAGATCTATGTTGCAGATGTCGCCAGCGGCAAAGTCTATGAGTATTCCATCGCTACAAAGAGCTCGAGGGTTTTTCTGACCCATCTCAGTGCACCGTCGGCACTGGTCTTCGATGCGGAAACAAACCGGCTCTTCGTCGCCGATCCTGGGCAGCGCGCTATCTTTGTGGCGGACGCGCACGCGGCCAGGCCCGTCGCAGTTCCCTTCGTGACCGGGCCGCTCAGGGCGCCGTATGGAATGACCCTGATCTCCGGCGCCAGGGTAGCGGTTGCGGACCATAGTTTGAACAGCATCTTTGTCTTCTCGAACAGGGGCACGCTGCTCTTCCGCTTTCCGGCAGCGCAATAAACTCAGGATCGGTCGCCGCTTGCGTAGGAAGCGACGGTCAAAATTCAGGATACCGCCCGGTTAGCCACCATCCGGGTTTAGTATTAAGTCCGATGAAAACCCTTACGCGCCGCCGCTTTCTTTCCACCAGCGCACTCGCGCTCGCCGCCACCCGCCTTCGCGCGCAGAACTCCTCAGCCGTGCAGGCCACACTCAAACTGCCAACCGAGGCAGAGGGTGCGCAGATGCCCGCAGACTTTGTCGGTCTCTCGTATGAGGTGCAGCAGCTCACCGATCCAGGCTTTTTCTCGACGGCTAATCAGGGGCTTGTCGAACAGTTTCGCAAGCTCTCGTCCAATGGCGTGCTGCGGCTTGGCGGCAACACCAGCGAGTTTGCTTACTGGAAGCCGACTCCGGATTCACCCGAACCCGAGCATCCCAAGACACGCGAAGTGGTGGGCGAACCCAAGCCCGAATACTACCCGGTAACTGAAGAGGCCGTACGCAACCTGGCGGGATTCCTGAAGGCGACAGGATGGTCGTGTCTCTACGGCATCGGGATGGGCACAAATACGCCGGAGCGGGCGGCGGCAGAGGCAGAGTTTGCCGCGAAGACGCTGGGCGCGAGCCTGAAGTACTTCCAGATCGGCAACGAAGTGGATATGTTTGACCGGCATCTGCGCGATCCTAAAACATGGTCGGCAAAGACCTATCTCGACGAGTGGCTCACGCTGGCCCGCGCCATTACAGCGCGCGTGCCACAGGCGCAGTTCGGCATTCCCGATGTGGCCGCGAATGTTGCCTGGCTGACGGAGATCGCCGAGATGTGGCCATCGGTTGAGAATCCGCCGCACGTGACGACACTCACGCATCATCACTACTTCGGCGGCCCGGCGACGAATCCCGCGGTAAACATTCCCAATCTGCTGAGCGCAGCGACCATGGCCAAAGTGCAGAAGACCGCGGACACAGCAACGGCTGCCGCAAGCAAGATGCACGTGCGCGTGCGTATGACCGAGGGCAATACCTGCTATCGCGGCGGCAAACCTGGCGTGTCCGATGTCTTTGCTGCGGCGCTGTGGGCTGCCGACTACTCGCTCCGGCTGGCGAGCAATAACTACTCAGGCATCAATCTGCACGGCGGTACAGGCAACTCAGTGGCCAACTCCGTGGGTGGATTTCTGCCCGGCGATGTTCTGCTCAAGGATCAGGGAGCTACACCGGAGCAGATCGCGACGCATCCGCATCCCTTCTACACTCCGATTGCAACCTTCGGAAACGAGTATGTGCTGCAGCCGGTTGCATATGGGCTGAAGTTTGCCGGTTCGCTGAGCGGAGGCACGTTCTTCAAAGCCGACCTGTCGGCTGACCTGCAGACCGTCGGAGTCGATGCGTCAGCCTATGCGGTAAAGCTGCCCGGTGGGCATGCTTCAGTGGTGGTGCTCAACAAGGACGCAGCAAAAGATCTGGACCTGACGCTGGATTTTGGAGCGTCATCAGGCAAGGTGGAGATCGAGACTCTGCATGCTCCGGCACTCGACAGCCGCGAGGCGCACATCGAAAAATCCGGCAAGACAAGCCATCTGCGCAACGGCAAGTGCAAGGTCTCTGTGCCGCACGCGAGCGGGATCCGCGTCACACTGGCATAGTCGGATTTACCGGCGGGCATGAGCTTGTAGCTTCATGCGCCTCAACTGCAGGACCACCTCGGTGAACAACAGTGGTACTGCCCACGCGACCCATACGAAGGTGACCGCGCGGTCGCCTGCCGGCTGCAGATGCGAGGTCGGCCCAAAGTCGTTCAGCACGCGAAATGTGACGAAGGCAAAGGTGACGACGTAGCTGCGCACCATCCACTCCTGGTGCACCTGAATCTGCCGCTGTTTTACCGCGTAGAAGGCCATGCCTGACGTTGTGAGCCAGGCCATCGCCAGCGCCACCAGAGCCGTCCCCCACGCCCACCCAAAGGGAGTAGTAACAGCGAGGTAAAGCGCGGCCACAGCGCCGCACACAATAGATATGAGATAGGTGCGGCCCAGCACACGGTGAAGTGAAAGATAGCGCTGGCGCAAACGCCGGGAAAACTGCCACGGGCCAATCAGCAGCGCTACCATGCCGCCCGAGATGTGCAGCAGAAGCCAGCCGCGTCTAGGCCAGAGGTAGTCGAAGCCTGAGGGGTTGTAGTTCAGGTAGTAGTGAAAGACATACTTCAGCACAAATCCGGCGGCGACCACCAGCACGGCGGCGAGTCCAATAACTTTAGGAAGGCGCGCGGCTTGTGGCGGCCGTGCGGCAGATACTGAGGTTGACATAGAGGCGTCCTGCAAATGGGAGATTTTGCCTGGGCCGGGTATATTCCGCGATTGTACTCGCGATTCTGCGGGCTGAGAATATTCTTCTTCCAAATTGAACGTTCGCTGCGTCCATTCACACCATGGAAGGAACAACTCGTCCCATTTGACACACATCGAACCGCCGAGGCACGTAAGATTGTGCATTAGGTGTATCTTTCTACCGGCCGGGATGGAAAATCGGAAAAATGGAGACTTTGCCTTGATCGATAAATGGACGAGCAAACGGAGTTTGCCTATGCGGGCGTTTGTGCGGCTGCTGCTGGTGTGTATAGTGGCGATGTCTTTGACGGTAGGAACCGTCGGACAGAGCCCGGCAACTGACAATGTAACCCGCGCCACGCTCGACAATGGCGCTCATGTGGTCATCATCCGCAGCACGCTTGCCCCCGTGGCTCAGGTCGAAGCGAACTTCATCGTAGGCGGCAACGAGACGCCGGATGGTTTTCCCGGAACGGCGCATGCGCTGGAACACATGGCTTTTCGCGGCTGCGCCGGAATGGATGCCGACCAGACGGCCGCGATCTATGCGCTCCTCGGCGGGCAAAACAACGCCGACACGCAGCAGCACATCACGCAGTACTACGCGACAGTTCCGGCCGCGGATGTGGATGTGGCGCTCGAAGCGCAGGCCGCATGCGTGAAGGGCATGGACAATTCGCAGGCGGAGTGGGGCCACGAGAAGGGCGCCATCGAGCAGGAAGTACAGCGCGATCTCTCGAATCCCACCTACAAATTCATCGACCGGATGAACGGCGCGATGTTTGCCGGCACTCCCTATGCGCATGATCCGCTGGGCACCAGGCCATCGTTTGAAGCCACCACCGCCGCAATGCTCAAAGATTTTCACGACAAGTGGTACACGCCGTCAAACATGATCCTGGTCGTTGTGGGAGACGTCGATCCGGCGGCCACGATGGCCAAGATCAAGGAACTCTTCGGCAGTATTCCGAAGCGTCCAATCCCCGCGCGGCCTGAGATCGAGTTGAAGCCGTTTGAGTCGCAGACCTTCAGCATCGACAGCAATCTGCCCTACGTGCTCGCATTCATCTCCTACCGGTTCCCCGGCACTGATTCGCCCGATTACGCTGCCTCGCAAATTCTCTCCGATGTGCTCGGCAGCCAGCGCGCCGATCTCTACGGAATGGTGCCGGCTGGTAAGGCGCTGGCCACTGAGTTCGCCGTCGCTGAGACTTATCGCAAGGCCAGTGCCGCCTTTGGTGTACTCGCGCTTCCGGCCAGTGCAGATGCAACATCGGCCATCGCAGAGATGCGGCAG
>DASZXD010000243.1:0-2923 GCA_035546015.1 Occallatibacter sp. | reverse complement strand
TAAACGCACCCTCCGCGGAAATTCTGCCCTACCCGCTTCAAAGATTTCTCCTGCGGAACGTCTCCGCCCCTGCAGAAAAGTCCGGCCGCCAGGAACTCATCCCGATGTGGGCCGGCCAGAGTGCCAACCTCGCTCATCACTCGAAGGCGAGCGAATTGTTGGACGCGTTGGTTTCGAATGTATCTGAAATGATGAAAGACACTTCTTTCGTAGGGGGTAAGTAGCATGCGCCTGCGGAATACTATCGCGTTTAGTCTGCTCGCCGCAGTTTTTCTACCCTGTTGCACACTTACACCGTCGAAGGAGGCTGCCATGGCCCAGGGTGTCTCATATCACACCACAAAGGTCGATGGTCTCACCATCTTTTACCGTGAAGCAGGGCCGAAGGATGCGCCCACCATACTGTTGCTCCATGGTCTGCCATCCTCATCGCGCATGTTCGAGCCGCTGCTAACGAGGTTGGCTGACCACTATCACCTGGTGGCGCCTGACTACCCCGGCTTCGGCCACAGTGATACACCCTCGCCCAGAGAGTTCCCGTACACATTCGACAATATCGCCAACGTAATGGATCGCTTTACCGAGGCTCTGAATCTCTCCAAGTACACCTTGTACATGCAGGACTACGGCGGTCCCGTCGGCTTTCGGATGGCTCTGGCTCACCCGGATCGCATTGAAGCACTAATTGTTCAGGATGCCGTCGCCCACAACGAGGGTTTAGGTGCAAACTGGAAGACAAGGCGCGCCTTTTGGGCAGACCGCATGGCAAACGAAGACGCGCTTCGAAGCAATTTACTTTCCCTGCAAACCACGCGAACACGCCACGTCGGCAACGATCCGAACCCGGAGAAATACGACCCTGACCTCTGGACGGACGAATACGCGTTTCTCAACAAGCCGGGACAAGCTGATATCCAGAGTGATCTCTTCTACGACTACCGCACGAACGTGGAGTCTTATCCAAAATGGCAGGCGTGGATGCAAAGGACGCAGCCGCGGCTGCTGGTGCTTTGGGGGAAATACGATCTGTCGTTCGACGCTTCAGAGCCTGAAGCTTATCGGCGTGATATCCCTAAGGCCCATGTACATGTTCTGAATGCCGGCCACTTCGCCCTCGATACTGCCGCCGACGAAATCGCGTTTCTGGTGCGAGGCTTTATGTCCAGCAAGCCATAAGGATGTGAGCCGGGCTCCTCCGGATTCAACCCCGCGAGCCGCGCAAATCGACCGAGTAATACCAACGTCTCATAGACTCCCGATGATTTCTTTGCATCTTAGTAATGAGGCCGACTCGATCGGCTCAGCCTGCCATTCTTACAGCAAGGAGTTGATCATGGAATTGAAGCGTATTCCGTGCTTCGGCGAGATTCTGAATCTGTTTTACCGAGTGCGAGATCGCGTTTCTGCAGCCTCGCGAGGGTCGTTTCAGTCGAATATTCTTGCAACTTCAGTAGCGTCGGGCGCCCTGGGCATGTTGATGACCACTCTTCCCGGTTGCAGTCAGGGAAATGCCGCCGTCGATAGCCATTCCTCCCTTAACCAGTCGCTTCCCGAGACGGCCGTCCTCACTGGCCAGGGAACTTCCATCCGCCCTTTCCGCATCAACGTTCCTGAAGCCGCGCTCGTCAATCTCCGTCAGCGCATTGCGGCCACGCGTTGGCCTGATCGAGAAACAGTTGCGGACGCATCGCAGGGCGTACAACTGGCGACAATGAAAAAGCTCGCTCAGTACTGGGAAACGAGTTACGACTGGCGCAAGTGCGAGGCAAAGCTGAATGCCCTTCCGCAGTTCGTCACCAATATCGATGGAATCGACATCCATTTCATCCATGTTCGTTCGAAGAATCCCAATGCTCTGCCAGTCATTATCACGCACGGATGGCCGGGATCGATTATTGAACAGACAAAGATCATTGGCCCGCTTACCGATCCGACAGCGTACGGCGGCAAGGCGGAAGACGCATTTGATGTGGTCATACCTTCCCTGCCAGGGCATGGTTTCTCGGGCAATCCCACTGCTCCGGGTTGGACCCCCGTCACGATCGCCAAAGCCTGGGCGACCTTGATGCAGCGCCTTGGCTACACACGCTACGTTGCACAAGGCGGGGATTGGGGTAACGCCATCTCCGAAGTAATGGCCTTGCAGCAACCCCCGGGATTACTGGGCATTCATACGAATATGGCGGCCACGGTTCCGGACAACATCTCAAAGGCACTTGCGTTTCACGCAGTGCCGCCGGTCGATCTTACTCCCGATGAACGCATCGCGTGGAATCAACTGGATGACTTCTATAAGAACGGGCTTGCCTACGCACAGGAGATGTCCAGCCGCCCGCAGACGCTATACGCGATTGCCGATTCGCCTGTCGGACTGGCGGCGTGGATGCTCGATCACGACATCCGCAGCTACAAGATGATCGCCCGCGTCTTTGACGGAACGAGCGAAGGGCTGACACGCGAGGACATTCTCGATAACGTGACGCTCTATTGGCTAACCAATACCGGCGTCTCCTCGGCACGTCTCTACTGGGACACTGCGCAGATTTCGACGGGAGGGGGTTTCTTCGATGTACGGGGCATTAAGATTCCGGTGGCGGTAAGCGCATATCCCGACGAGATCTACGCCGCCCCGCGGAGCTGGGCGGAAAAGGCATATCCGAAGCTGATTTATTACAACCGTCTTCCCAAGGGCGGCCACTTTGCCGCCTGGGAGCAACCGCAACTTTTCAGCGAGGAACTGCGTGCCGCTTTTAAGTCCTTACGTTGAGTGACGAAATCCTGATCAATTGGCAAGCGATGTTCTTCTCGGGACCCCAGGAGCCAGGGCAATGTCTGAAGAAATCGATCACGATCGGCGCCATCTTTTGATTGCAACGGCATTTGGGGTTGTTGCCGCACAGTTGGGCATTGTTGGCTGCGCGAG
>DASZXD010000242.1:0-5101 GCA_035546015.1 Occallatibacter sp. | reverse complement strand
GAGCCAGATTTTTTCGTGGTCCAGGTTGAGCGCGTCACTCAGGCCGATGGCGATGCGCTTGCCTACGCGGCGGATCTCGCGAACGGTTTTGCCTTCCACGCTGGCGAGCGGCGGGTCAACGGTGCGGAGCAGGAAGACGCTGGCAAGGCGTATATGCTCGAGCGGCTGGTTCAGGATGCGCGGCTCCAGCGCGGTGATGTAGGCCGTGATGTCGGGCAGTTCGGGCATTGCTTCAAGAAATCATGTTGAAGATATCAAAGGGACTCTGCTGCTGATAGACGAAAGCCTCGGCGCGTTCAGAGCCGCACTCCAATCCTCGGAAGAGCGCCACCTTGTCCTGTAATGCGTAATAGCGGTCGGGGGTTTGACTCGCGTGAGCATAGCAGGCGGCTCGTTTCGTGGTTTCAAACCTGGTAATGTCGGAGTACCGATTGGGCGAGAATTGCAGCGTGTCTTCGCCATCGGAGACCTCGAAATAATAAAGAGCAAACTTTTTCTTCGCGCTCCGCCATGCGTCGTAACAGAGCATGGCGATGGCGCGGTGATCGCGGTGGTTGTCGATCATCCAATGTGTGAATACAGCATCAGGGGCTTCGGCCTCGAGTATGGATGCGAAGAATTCATAGTGCGCCTTGTCAACGATGGCGTTTCCATTTTGCTGGTTGGCATAGACAGGTCGTACTTTCAGGATTTCGCATGCGTGCTTTGCTTCCGCCATACGCGTCGCGGCAGAAGTGGGAGGCCATGCTCCATCGTTCAGGTAGAACAAGACGACCTCGTGGCCTTGCTGCGTGAATCTGGCGATTGTTCCGCCACAGGCATATTCCGGGTCGCCTGGATGACCGCCCGCAACGACGATCTTGAACTTATGGTTGATGGGTTGAGGAACGGCGGAACTCGCATCCGCTGCCCGGGACATTCCGGCGGCAGCCGCGCCAGTGAGGATACCTCCGTTAAGAAGAAGAGAGCGTCTGGTGAACACATGGTCCTCACACGTAGCGTATTACAAGCCTCGTAGAACATGCGCTGGTTTTTGCCGTCTGGCGGCGGAAGGCAGAGGAAGACTCGCTGCCTCTCAGAGCTGAATTTCTTTAGCGGAGGATTGTGTTGTCGATCAGCCGCGTTGCGCCGACATACGCAGCAACAGCGAGGAGCGAGCCCCGCTCCGCTGTTTCCGCCGGCTCCAGCGTTGCCCAATCGACAAGAGCAATGTAATCCACGCGAACAGCCGGCTCAGCAGCAAAGACTTCCTGCGCGGCGGCGATGAGTGCGGTTGATCGGCGCTCGCCTTCTGCTGCGAGCGACTCCACGCACCGGATGGCGCAGCTCAGTGTGAGGGCTTGCTGGCGTTCTGTCGTGCTCAGATAGACATTGCGCGAGCTCATTGCCAGGCCATCGGGCTCGCGGACGATAGGGCAAACGACGATCTCCGTTGCAAAGCAGAGATCTATCGTCATGCGGCGGATGACGGCGACCTGTGCTGCATCCTTTTGGCCAAAGAAGGCCCGGTCAGGCTCTGCGGCGAGAAACAGCTTGCTGACCACCGTTGCCACGCCACGAAAATGTCCGGGCCGCGATGCACCATCCAGGCGACCGCTCAGTCCACCCACATCCACGAACGTTGCCGCGCCGGCTGGAAACAGCTCTTCGACTAAGGGTGCGAAGATCACGTCCGCGCCCTCAGCCTGAGCAAGCGCGCAATCAGCGTCAAACATGCGTGGATAGCGGGCGAAGTCTTCGTTGGGTCCAAACTGCGTGGGATTGACGAAGATGCTCACGGCAACGCGGCCGCACGATGCACGCGCGGCGCGGATAAGCGAGGCATGGCCTGCGTGAAGCGCACCCATCGTCGGCACGAGACCGACAGCATTGCCCAGGCTTCGCTCACGCCGGGACCACGCACGCAGTTCAGCAGCAGTGCGGAGAATCTCCATCAGGCCTGGCTGCGCTCTTCCCAATCGAGCAGCGCATCCTGATTCACGAGTGCGTCGAAGTCCTCAAAGTCGGGCTGGACCGATTTGCGCGCGGCGGCAGGCAGATGGTAGCTCTCGGCATCTGACGGAAAGGCGCGGTGTTCAACATCTTCTCGGTAGCGCTCGATGGCTGAGCGGAAGAGCGAGGCCGCGTCTGCATAGCGGCGGACAAACTTGGCCGCAGGCGCAAAGGTGAGATTCACGAGATCGTGGAAAACGAGGATCTGACCGTCGCAATCAGGCCCGGCGCCGATGCCGATGGTGGGAATGTCGAGGCTTGCCGTGATGGCTGCAGCGGCTTCGCGCGGAACGCCTTCAAGCACCAGCGCGCCGGCACCGGCGCGGGCCACCGCCTGCGCCGCAAGCTTGAGATCCTGCATGCCTTCAGTGGAGCGGGCCTGCACACGATAGCCGCCCATGCGGTGCACGCTCTGCGGCGTGAGCCCGAGATGCGCGACCACCGGTACCTCAGCCAGCGTGAGTGCGCGGATCAGGTCCACGCGCGGCCCCTCGATTTTGACGGCTTCAGCGCCGGCCTCTTTCACGAAGCGCACGGCATTGGCCACGGCATCGGAGATGGAGCCGTGATAGCTGCCGAAGGGCATATCGGCCACCACCAGAGCGCGGCGCACAGCGCGGCGTGCAGCGCGCGTGTGGTGCAGCATTTCGTCGAGCGTGACAGCCAGCGTGTTCTCGTGGCCGAGGACGACCATGGCCAGGGAATCGCCGACCAGCAGCAGATCGATGCCGGCCTCGTCCACCAGGCGCGCAGTGGCATAGTCGTATGCGGTGAGCGCGGAGATGGGCTTTCCCTGGCGCTTCATTTCAGCCAGTGCGGGAATAGTGACTTTTGTGAACGGAGAAGAAGAGGACGAAGGTCCTTGACCTGTGGAAGGTTGCGTAAGGCTCATGTCTGGCTCCAGTGCCGCTCCGCAGACTCAGGATGCAGCCCGAACAGCTTCAGTATACGCCCGATGCGATATATTTGCGCCGCTCTGTGAGACGTTGACGCGCTGGTGCTTGCGATTCTGAGGCCACCCGCAGGACACTCAATTACAGATGATTTCTCCTCTTGCAGCCGAGATTTACGCCGGACTTGGCGCCGCAGCCGGGCTTGGACTGGCCGCCGGCGGGTTTGCCTATGCCTCGCGCTGGCCGGGCTCGCGCATCTTTGGGGACGCGCTCACCGCGCCGTTGCGGTCCGGCGAAATAGCGCTGACTTTCGACGATGGGCCAAATCCAGCGTGTACACCAAGGTTGCTCGATATGCTGGCCGCTCACGGCGTGCACGCGACGTTTTTCCTGCTCGGTAGCTTTGCGCAGAAACAAGCGGAGCTGGTGCGGCAAGTTGCGGCAAAAGGGCACCTGATCGGCAATCACTCGTGGTCGCATCCTGATCTGTCGTGCACGCCGGCGCGGCGTGTGCGCGAGGAGCTTGTTCAGACGAATGATGTGCTGGAACAGATTACCGGCTCGCCGGTGCGATATTTCCGTCCGCCTTATGGCGCGCGCCGGCCCGTTGTGTTTCGCATGGCGCGCAAACTGGGACTGACGCCCGTGCTGTGGAACGCAATGACGAATGACTGGAGCGAACCTTCAGCGGATCGGATTGCAAAACGGCTGATTGAAAAGGCGGATCGGCTTACGCAGAGAGGGAGTGCAGTCAACATCGTTCTGCACGACGGCGGGCACAGGGTGCTGGGCACAAATCGCGAGCCGTCGTGCAAAGCTGCTGAGCAACTGGTTGCGCGCTACAAAGCTACGCATCGGTTTGTGACGCTGGATCAGTGGCAGTGAGCCTTTTCACAAGTTATTCTGCGGCAATTTTCTTGAATGCTTCTCGTGCAGCGGCGACCGTTGCAGCGACCTCTGCTTCTCCGTGCGCGGTGCCCATAAATGCAGCCTCAAACTGCGAGGGCGGCAGCCACACGCCTTGCTCCATCATGGCCCGATGGAAGCGGCCGAAGACGGCAGTGTCTGACTTTGCGGCCTCGTCGTAGTTAGTGACGGGATCGCCGGTGAAGAACCAGGTCCACATGGAGCCAACGCGGTTGAGTGTGAGCGGAATATCGGCGCTTATTGCTTCAGCTGCTACGCCTTCGGCGACGGCTTGCGATGTGGCTTCGATACGCGGGTACACTTCGATTGCATGCTCCTGCAGATAGCCGACTGTGGCGAGTCCTGCGGCCATGGCCAGCGGATTACCGCTCAGCGTGCCGGCCTGATAGACAGGCCCCAAAGGCGCCAGAAGATCCATGAAACGGGCTTTGCCGCCGAAGACGCCCACCGGCAGGCCTCCGCCGACGATTTTGCCGAGTGTGATGAGATCGGGATCGAGATTGTAGAGTTCCACAGCGCCGCCGAGCGCGACGCGGAAGCCGGTCATGACTTCGTCCACAATGAGCAGTGCGCCCTCGCGCTGGGTGAGCTCGCGCAGTGCATGCAGGTAGCCGGGCGCAGGCGGAATACAGCCGGCATTGCCGACGATGGGCTCAAGAATCACGGCGGCGATCTGGTCGGGATGCGCGTCAAAGGCCGCTTCTACGGCTGCAATGTCGTTATAGGGAAGGGCGTGCGTCAGGTGCGCGATCTCATGGGGCACTCCGGCCGAGCCAGGAATGCCAAGGGTGGCTACGCCTGAACCGGCTTTGACCAGAAGGCCGTCGGCGTGACCGTGGTAACAGCCCTCGAATTTGATGATGAGCTTGCGCTGCGTGGCAGCGCGGGCCACGCGGATGGCGGACATGGTGGCCTCAGTGCCCGAGCTGACAAAGCGCATCTTCTCGAGAGCCGGATAGCAGGCGGCGATGCGCTCGGCCAGGTCGCCCTCAGCCGCGGTGGACGCGCCGAAACTGGCCGAGTTGCGTGCGGCACGCTCGATGGCTTCGACCACGGGCGGAAAGGCGTGGCCCAGGATCATCGGTCCCCAGGAGCCGAAGTAGTCGATGTAGTGGTTGCCGTCCGCGTCGAAAAGATAAGCGCCTTCGGCTCTCTCGATGAACGGCGGTTCGCCACCCACGGCACGAAAGGCGCGCACAGGCGAGTTGACGCCTCCGGGAAAGTAGCGCTCGGCGCGCTGCTGCAGGGCATGGGAACGTACGCGGGAAGTCATCGTGGGTTCAGTATAG
>DASZXD010000241.1:0-8909 GCA_035546015.1 Occallatibacter sp. | reverse complement strand
CTTATCCAGAAAGCTGACAAGAACGGACGTATCCTGCAGCCCGGTCACCTTGAACGCTTCAATCCTGCAGTGCTTGCCATTGAGACCCGGCTCACCCGGCCGATGTTTTTTGAGGCGCATCGCCTCAGTGTCTTCACCCCGCGCGCGCTCGATGTCGATGTGGTTCTCGATCTGATGATCCACGACCTCGACATCGTGCTTACTTTTGCTCACTCGCCTGTGCGCGAAGTGCGCGCCGTCGGTTTGCCCATCCTTTCTCCAAAGGTCGACATCGCCAACGTGCGCGTTGAGTTTGAGTCAGGCTGTGTGGCGAACTTCACCGCCTCGCGGGTTTCGACTGAGCAGGTCCGCAAGTTGCGCTTTTTTGAGCCGCGCCAGTATGTTTCTATCGACTACGCGCGCCGCGATCTGCTGATAATTCGTGTAGAAGCAGCAGCCGGCCAGATTCCTGCAGAACTGGCTGCGGCCATCGCCGCCGGCAAGGTTGATGCGGCCACACTCGCCAGGCTGGCGGCCGGCGCAGGAAACGGCGCAACGCCCGGCTTCCAGTTCCTCAAGCCTGAGATCACTCCCGGCGAGCCGCTCCAGCTCGAGATTCTTTCATTCCTCGATTCAATTCGCACACGCAAAGCTCCGCACGTTACAGCCCGCCAGGGCCGCGCTGCGCTCGAGCTGGCGCTGGAGATTCAGTCGACCATGGTGGCTCATGCGCAGCGCGCAGGTCTGGGCGATTTCTTCAACGCCGAATCGACTGCGAACAACGCTCTCTAGGCGTCCTCTATCCCGAACATGCGTCTTTAGTGAGTTGCTCCTGCGCCGGGGAGCCATCGCCGCACCCGGCGACAGTACGCTTCGTACTCCTGGCCGAACATTCCGCGCAGCGCAGGCTCCTCATAAAACACCACAAAGAGATGAGAACCCGTGAGCAGGATACAACCATAGATCAGAAGCGCAATCGACTCGTAAAATAATGCGACCCCGCTAAAGGCAAGCGCACCCCCAATGTACATGGGATTGCGTACGAACCGGTAAGGCCCGCGAATCACGAGACGGCGCGGCGGATCAAATGGCGCGGGCGTGCCTTTGCCGATGCGCACAAATGCCACCAGGCACCACAGTGCGATCAGTACTCCTGCGCCGCCAATGATCATGCCTGCGATCTGAGGCCATTCCATGGCTGGCTGCACGATGCCCGTCTGCGCGAGAATCCGTGCGGGTACGTAGAGAAACACCAGACTGATAAACAGCGTGGCGTAAACGATAGCTCGAACGAACGTGAACATGGGCACCTCCTCCCGGATGAAGAGTGCGGCACCGCGATTTCCATTATCCGGCGATGCCCAGCACCTGATTGATTGCACCCACAATGTACTTCCACACCAGATAGTAGGCAGCCACACCAGCCAGGAAGATCACTCCAACGAACGCATAGGGCACATGGCACGCGTTGAACCAGGTCACTCCGCTCTCACCAATCTTCAGGATTCCCAACCAGTGAGCGACGAGAGCGCCCGTGGGAGCACCGAGAAACGGCAGAATCGCTCCGTGCAGCCCAATCTGCAGATGAGTGCGCTCATGCGATGCCAGATAAAGCATATTCCAGAGCCCAAAAAATGTTGGCACAATCGACATTGGAAAGATGAGAAAACGCTCGATGGGAAACGACGCAGCCAGCACCAGGCGCACGGTGATAAACACGATCAGGATCAACGGCAGCACGAGTGTGGGGACGAAGACGCCCGCGAGATACGCGCGCAGATATGGATGTGTGTTCATAACTTCCTCCTCGACTGCGGGTTCAGAGGTAATAGAGAAGGACAGAGATCGAAGCCGGAAAGATGGCTACAAGAGCAATCAGCGCAGCCAGCAGAGCCCAGTCGAACCAGTGCGACATGAGAGGCACAGCATGCAAGCGGGCAAGCATAGCCGGCCACAGATCGCGGCTGGGTTCTGAGTCTGCCGATACAGGAGGCAGCGCCTGTTGCAAAAGAGCCTTCCATCGCTCCTCGTCGTTTCTCTGTTCTTGATCATGCGGGTTCATGGTCTGATTCCTTGCCGTTCAAGGTCTTTTCTCAACTTGCGAAGCGCTCGAAACACGCGCAGCTTGACTGCTGCCACTGAAACGCCGAGCGCTTCAGCCACTTCTTTGTGCGGCCGCTCATCAACAACTGCGAGAAGAGCGGCGATTCGCAAAAGGGGCGGCAGTCGCGCGAAGGCCTGCGCGATCTTGATGCGCATCTCCGCAGAAACACCGGGATCGGCCGCCGGCGATGCGGGTAATTCAACAGCGAGCTCAACGCTGCGTGCCCCTTCCGCGCCGTGTGCGCGGAACCAGTCCAGCGCTGCATGCGTGGCGATGCGCCGTGCCCACGGCATGAATCCGCGCAACGGCTCGAAGCGGGCATGCGAGCGATAAATGCGCCAGAAGGTTTCCACCGTCAGCTCTTCAGCCGTCGCCGGATTGCGGACGATGCGCAAAATCCATCGATATACGGCGGCCTGATACTCACGGAAGAGAGACTCAAATGCATCAGGATCGCCGTGCCGGAACCTGTCCAGAATGTTCGTTGAACTCTCCGGCATCTGCCTGCCTCTCTGCACATGTATACGCCGAAAGCCGGGCCGGAGTTACATCGAAAAATCCTGCCATCCCACCAGCCGCCGCAAGATCGAGCAGAGTGCTGACAAAACGCACATAAAACGAACCGGTCTCTCGATATAAACCGATTTTCTTAGGGCAATTTTCCTTGACAGGCTGCGCAGACGGCCATTACAGTTGGCCGCGGAGCGCAGGCTGCGTGTTGCGCACTGTCGAGTCAGAACGCAGCGGCGAAAGGCAAGATGAAGACACGCAGAACGCGGACAATCACGATGGCTGCACTGGCTTGCAGCATGGCATGGCACGCAACAGCACAGAACTCAGCAAAGCCCGACTACCTTAACCCCAACCTTCCTGCCGAGCAGCGCGCGGCAGACCTAGTACACCGCATGACGCTCGAAGAAAAGGCGGGCCAGCTTGTGAACCAGGCGCGCGCCATTCCACGTCTTAAGGTGCCGGCTTACGACTGGTGGAGTGAGTCTCTGCACGGCGTCGCCGTGGACGGCACCACTGAGTTTCCTGAGCCCGTCGGCCTCGGCGCCACCTTCGATCCCGCCGCCATTCATGAGATGGCCGTGGCCATCAGCATTGAGGGCCGCATCAAGCACGCGCAGGATGTGCGCGCCGGTCACAGCAATATCTTTGAAGGCCTCGACTTCTGGGCGCCGAACATCAACATCTTCCGCGATCCGCGCTGGGGACGAGGACAGGAAACCTACGGTGAAGATCCATTCCTTACCGCACGCATGGGTGTGGCCTTCGTCACAGGCATGCAGGGCGAGGACCCACATTATTACCGCACAATCTCCACGCCCAAGCACTTTGCCGTACACTCAGGGCCCGAGCCTACGCGCCACGAAGCCGATGTTGCCGTAAGCAGGCATGACGAGCTCGATACCTACCTGCCCGCGTTCCGCGCCACGGTGACTGAGGCCAAGGCCGGTTCCGTGATGTGCGCTTACAACAGCATCAACGGCCAGCCCGCATGCGCCAACGAGTTCCTGCTCCAGGATCAGTTGCGCGGCAAGTGGAACTTTCAGGGCTATGTCGTCTCCGACTGCGGCGCCGTGCGCAACATCTTTGACGGCCACCATTATGAGCCAACTCAGGCGCAGTCATCGGCGGTGAGCCTGCAGCGCGGCATGGACAGCGAATGCGTAGACTTTACGACCAAGGTCACCGACGATCATGACTACCGGCCCTATCTCGACGCAGTGAAGGCCGGCTACCTGAAAGAGAGCGAGATCGATACCGCCCTCGTTCGCCTGTTTACCGCACGCATGAAGCTCGGCATGTTCGATCCGCCGTCGATGGTGCCTTACACAAAAATTGACGAAAGCCTGTTGAACAGCGCCGCACATCGCGCGCTTGCGCTGAAGCTGGCCGACGAGTCGATGGTGCTGTTGAAGAACGACGGCACTCTGCCGTTGAAGACAACCGGCACAAAGATCGCGCTCATCGGGCCGCTCGCCGACCAGACCCGCGTGCTGCTAGGCAACTACAACGGCATTCCCACGCACACAGTATCCATCCTTGAGGGGATGAGGAAAGAGTTCGCCGGGACTACCATCAACTACGTTCCCGGCACACAGTTCCTGAGCAAGAATTACGAGCCTGTGCCGTCTGCGCTGCTCAGCACAGACGGTAAGCCGGGCGTTAGGGCTACCTATCTCAAAGGCGACATTGCAACATTCCTGGCAGAAAAGCCGGATGTCACGCAGCTCGCCACTCGTGCTGAACCGAATATCGACGCATCGCAGCCATTGCCAGCCGCTGCCGCTGGCGTGAAGCCACTCGCCATGCGCTGGGAAGCCACGCTTACGCCGCAATCGAGCGGTGACTACGATCTCGGCGTGCAAGGTGACGGTTTCTTCCGCATCTCGGTTGATGGCAAGGTTGTTGCGAATGCTGACGACACGCATGGTTACGAGGCGAAGGTGGGCCGTGTGCATTTTGAGGCCGGTAAACCTTATAAAGTGCGCGTGGAATACAGCCAGGTAAACCGGCCCGCGCCGCGCGCTCACCTGGTGTGGATGAAGATCGATCGCAAGCCAAGTCAGGCAGCTATCGAAGCAGCGAAAAACGCCGACGTTACTGTCGCCGTGGTTGGCATCACCAGCGAGCTTGAGGGTGAGGAGATGCAGGTGGACGAACCGGGCTTTAAAGGCGGCGACCGCACCAGTCTCGACCTTCCGCAGCCCGAAGAAGACCTGATCGAAGCGCTGGCCGCCGCCGGCAAGCCTCTCGTTGTTGTGCTCACCAACGGCAGCGCCCTCGCTGTCAACTGGGCCAGCGAACACGCGAATGCCATTCTCGACGCATGGTATCCCGGCGAAGAAGGCGGAACGGCAGTGGCACAAACGCTGTCAGGCCGCAACAATCCTGCAGGCAGGCTGCCCGTAACCTTTTACAAGAGCGTCGATCAGTTACCGCCGTTTGAAGACTACGCCATGCAGGGCCGCACCTATCGCTACTTCACCGGCGCGCCGCTCTATCCCTTCGGCTACGGGCTTAGCTACTCCACGTTTTCTTACAGCGGGCTATCTCTACCAACGGATGCGGTCAACGGCGGCGATTCTCTGGCAGCGGAAGTAACTGTCACCAACACCAGCATCCGCGCGGGTGACGAGGTTGCACAGCTTTATCTCACATTCCCTAATGTTCCTGGTGCTCCGCTGCGCGCTCTGCGTGCTTTCCGGCGCGTTCATCTCAATGCTGGAGCATCGCAGAAAGTTCGCTTCGAACTGAAGCCGCGCGATCTGAGCATGGTGACGGAAGCTGGCGAACCCATCGTGGCTGAAGGCACATACACAATTTCCGTCGGCGGCGGCCAGCCCGGTACGGGCGCGCCGGCGGTAAGTGGAAGTTTCAATGTGAAAGGGACGATGACTCTGCCTGAGTAGGAGGCTCCTGCGCAATCTCTTTGAACTTGAGATAGATTGCGTTAGTCCATCCGAAACCTATCACGTTCTCTTTGTAACCCGTGGTGACGGCAACACTCGCACTGCCCGTCACCACGTTGTATTTTTCGCGAATGGTTCCGTCGGCAGCAAAGCCCGCGTCAACCGTTGCATCGAAGTGCTCTGCGATGCGTGCGGCATCGGCGTGAAAACCCAGCGCGTCGAGGCCGGCAACAACGATCCAGTTCGTCGGCGCCCAGCCGTAAGGCTCATCCCATTGCAGGCCGGTATTTGTATTGCTGGTTGACAGGCCGCCGGACCTCTCGAACAGGCTCAGCTTTGCCTCCATCTGATCGGCTTCTTCGCGCGTAGCCACTCCTGACCACAGGGGATAAAGCGAGGCGATAAACGCATAGTCTGAAGTTTTAGCATGAACGAAGTCGTAGTCGGCAAAGACTCCATCTTTTGCCCGCCACATGTAGCGCTGCATTGCGTTAGCACGTGCATTGGCCAGCCGATCCCAGTGCTGCGCGTCAGCAGGCTTCTCCAGCAGGTGCGCAAAGTGCGCCATATCGCGCTCATAGCGATAGAGCAGGCTGTTCAGGCACACCGGTGCGTAGTGATGCGTCGCACCGGAAAATGGGCCGAAGCGGTCGGATGTATCGAAGCCCGACTCACGCATGGCGCGATCGCCTTCGTAAAAGTCATGCGTCAACCGGTAGCCGCCATACCACGCATGCATGCAGACAACGCTCGTATTTACATCGCAGCTTGTAACTTTGAGCCGCGCAACTTCGGCCGCATCGGGATGCTCAGAGCCCTTCACAAGGAAAGGTTTTCCGGCCGGAGTGGGATGCTCAACCAAATAGCGAATCACGTCAGGGTAATAGCTGTCTGCATCACCCATCTCAGGCACCGGACCTGAGCCGTAATCGTAGTAACGGGCAAGCCCCGTCGTACCTGCTTTATGTTCGGGGCGCATCCACGTCGAGTAGTTCTTTTTGGCAACTTCGTACGCATGCGCCAGCCATGCATTGGCTTCTGCACGGCCAGCAGGTGTGGATGCAAAGCTCGCGCGGTTCTCATACACGGCGCGAATCATCGAAGTAAGAAACGGAGGCTGCGAGCGAGTCAGATAGTATGTTCGATTCGCGTTCAGCACCGCCCCATAGTGCTCAACCTCAAACAGGAAGTTATCGACAATGCCTTTGGCCAAAGCTTCGTGGTGGTCAGCTTCGAGTCCAAGAAGAATGAAATAACTGTCCCAGCCATACATCTCGTTGAAGCGCCCACCCGGCACGACATATGGATTCGGTAGATAAAGCAGACCCTGCGCAGGCAGCGACTGCGGCATCACGTCGCCCAGTTTCTCGATGCGCCGGGGCAGCGCCATCACCTTCACATGACACTTCTGCTCCACTGCGGTCAGCTCTGCCGGCGCTGGAATTTCAGCGGGCAGATACAGCACCGGCGTAGTGCCAAGCTTGACATCAGCCAAAGAAGCACAGTCACTCGTCGAACGCGTGAGCGTCTCCCACGCCGCGTGAATATAGCGCATCGTCTCGGCAGCGTCAGGAACCGGCGCGACAAGAGCCTGCGCCTCAGACTCGGTGAACCCGGCGACCAATGCAACAGAGAAGATCAGGTGATGCAGTTTCATGGAAAGCTCCAGGCGGGCTGTCGCAAATTCCCGCACAAACACACGTGTGCCAATTTTATTCGCATTCTGCGGGAACAGTTCATCTTGTCGCGGTGTCTACATGATCACAGTGGTTCTGATCGGGATGAGCAGCGGACCTTGAAGTCCTGCGCGCGTGAAAGGTCACGCGCAGAGCAGAGAGCAGACGTGTCTTCAAACGTATCCCGGACATCCGGATCGAGCCGCTCACAATTCGATCCTGAAGCGAGGCACAAGATGTTTGAAGATTCTACCTTCGAGTCCACTGGCGCCATCCGCACGCGCAGCCGCAGATGGATGCTGGCAACCTTAGCCCTCAACGGCTCCATCCTGGTTGCGCTGATTCTCATTCCACTCATCTACCCCGAAGCTCTGCCAAGCTTGTCCACACCAGTTTTGATGACGGCTCCGGTACCACCGGTCGATGAGCCGAGGCCGCAGCCTGCACCAGCGCGCCCAACGACCGCAAACATGCAGGCTATTGAAAGCATTCAGATGCCGACGCAGATTCCCACGCACATCAGATACGACGGTGAACCACGCGATCCGGGCCCAATTAACTTAGCCGACCTCGCTCCTCCCGGGAACGGCACTGCGAGCGCGGACAGTCCATGGGGCAACCAGCCACATGTCGTCATCGTGCAACAGCCGCCGAAGGGGCCCACGCATGTTTCACAGGGTGTCATGGCGGGGTTGCTGCTCAATAAAGTTGTTCCTGTTTATCCGCCCATCGCCAAAGCCACGGGCACGCAGGGCACCGTCGTCCTGCAGGCCACCATCTCGAAGAACGGCACAATCGAAAATCTGCGCGTTCTGAGCGGTTCCCCTATGCTGCAGCAGGCCGCAATCGACGCCGTGCGGCAGTGGATCTATCGTCCATATCTGCTCAACGGCTCGCCTGTCGATGTAGAAACCACGGTCAACGTTGTATTCACGATGAACTGAACTGCCCAACGCTGTTCCTGTTCATCGAAACTGGCGCTCGAAAGGTGCCATAGGCGACAATGGTTTCCGCCATGGCATACCTTTCTCGCCGCACATTTCTTGCAACAACTTCCGCCGCCACGCTCGCATCGCTCTCCATAAGCAAACGCTGTTGGGCAGGCGCCGTTTCTGCTCAACCGCGTACGCGCGTGCTCATCGGATCAAGCGCGCCAGATGGAATTCTGGCCTACGACTGGAATCCCGTCACAGCAGAGTTGACGCCTGCAGGTGTTGCAGCCAAAGTTCCAAAGGTTGCGTGGCTCGCGTTTTCGCACGGTCATGATTATGTCTACTCAGCCTCAGAACTCGACAACTTTGAAGGCAAGCCAACCGGCGAAGTCGCCAGCTTCCGCCTTGTCAAAGGCGCACTCGAACCGCTCTCCGCGCGTAACTCGGCGGGAGTGGGCACGTGCCACGTAGCCGTCGATCACACCGGCCAGATGCTTGTGGCGGCCGACTACGTGGGCGGCAGCACGGCCAGCTTCCGCATCACAGACGGCAAGCTCAGCGAGCCTGTGTGGACGGAGCACTATACCTACCACGGCCCCAATGCCGATCGACAGAACACAGCGCACGCGCACTTTGCATCCTTCTCGCCAGACAACCGCTTCGCTTACATCAACGACCTGGGCGGCGACTGCATTCACATCTATCAGCCTGATCCGGCAACAGCCGCCATGAAGCCCGCAGGCACGTATCACGGCGCACCGGGCTCGGGAGCGCGCACTTTGCATTTTCATCCCAACGG
>DASZXD010000240.1:0-1634 GCA_035546015.1 Occallatibacter sp. | reverse complement strand
GCCTCCGGCACGCGCAAAGGCACGGGAGAGAAACTCGTCTACACCGGCGACGACGGAAAATACGTGCTCACCGGAACCGCCTCCGCGCCGCCGCGGCTGACGGATCCGGCCCGCGGCACGGTCACCGGCGAGGCTTTGATTTTCAACAGCAGCGATGATAGCGTCAGTATCGAAGGCGGCGGACGCAGAACAACCACGGAGACCCTGGCTCCGCGTTAGCGGACGCAGGCAGAGAGTTCGATGGAAACACTGATCGCCGAGGGAATCGGAAAGACATACAAGGGCCGCCAGGTGGTGCGCGGCGTCAATCTCAGCATCTCGCGCGGCGAAGTTGTCGGCCTGCTGGGCCCCAACGGCGCCGGCAAAACCACCAGCTTCTACATGATTGTCGGCCTGGTGCCGCCGGAGACCGGCCGCGTGATGGTGGGCGACCAGGACATTACGCGCGTGCCCATGTATCTGCGCGCGCGCAACTACGGCATCAGCTATCTGCCGCAGGAGCCGTCGGTCTTCCGCAAGCTCACGGTGGAAGAAAACATTCTGGCCGTGCTGGAGGCGCAGCCGCTCGATCAGCGCGAGCGCCGCTCCCGCGCCGAGCGGCTCATCAGCCAGCTCAACCTTGCCCACATCCGCACCACGCGCGGCTACGCGCTCTCCGGCGGCGAGCGCCGCCGTGTGGAGATTGCGCGCTCGCTCTGCATCCAGCCCAAATTCATTCTTCTCGACGAGCCCTTCAGCGGCATTGACCCCATCGCCGTGCTCGAGCTGCAGAAAATCATCTTCGAGCTCAAGGCCGACGGCATCGGCATTCTCATCACCGATCACAACGTGCGCGAGACCCTCAGCGTGACCGACCGGGCGTATATCATTGCGGAAGGGAGAATCTTTCGCACCGGCACTCCGCATGAGCTCGGCAACGATGTCGAGGTCCGGCGCATTTATCTGGGAGAAGGATTCTCGCTTAGCTGAGAAGGCACCGCGCAGGTTTACTGGCATGGCACAGCCCGGCGTCAATAGCACCACCGTTCTATGCGCTGGGAAATGTTTCGTGCAGAATAATCTGACTGGAAGCTCGCCCAAACCGGGACTTAGAGTTTTCCAAACCGCACTTCACGCGGCGTGTCTTTTGCTTTCCAGCTAAACTTGGGCTTACTTCCTTCGGGATCGGGTTACTGTTATGGCGCTGTTGCAACCGAAATTGAATTTGAAGGTCGCGCAACGCCAGGTCCTTACGCCGGGCCTGATGCAGATGGTGAGCGTGCTGGCGCTCAACAAGGTCGAGCTGAAGGAAATGATCGACGCGGAGATGGTGGAAAACCCCATCCTCGAGGAGATCGACGAAACCGTTCCCATTCTCGACGAGGTGGCCGGACGCCAGGAGCGCGACGAACGCCTGGAGCGCATCGAAATCGGCGTCTCCGATGAAGCGCCTGCGCCCTCCGCCGCGGACTCGTTCAACGAGATTGATTTCGGCTCCTACTTTCAGGATTATCTCGACCCCGGCTATCGCACCCAGCCCGAGTACGAGGAGAGCGACCGCCCTTCCTTCGAGAATTTTCTTTCGCAGCCCACCACGCTCTCCGATCACCTCATCTGGCAGCTCGGCTCGCTCTCCGTTGAGCCGCAGATTTACG